>NZ_CP048437.1:620504-930756 GCF_010509575.1 Faecalibacterium duncaniae
CGCCACTCCGATATAACAAAAAGTCACGATGAACCGTTTATAAATGCGGTTTTGTCGTGGCTTTCTTTGTTGTATAAATGCTCTGAAAACTCTGATTTGTGCCTTTTTGCCTTGTTTCTGTCATTTAGATGATATAATCATTCCCTGCCTGGTCGGGTGCGGCGAGGTCGGCCAGAGTGATCTTGCCAAAGTAGTCGGCGATCATGTCGTTCAGGCCCTTCCACATCGTATAGGTTCGGCAGTTGGGCAGCCGCTCGCAGGCGGGAGCACCGGGCACAAGGCAGCTCACGGGGGCAAGGCTGCCCTCGGTCAGCAGCAGGATCTCTGCCACGGTGTACTGGTCGGGGGTGCGGGTCAGCCGGTAGCCGCCGCCCTTGCCGCGCAGACCTTCCAGAAAGCCGTTCTGCACCAGCACCTTCAGGATGTTTTCCAGATATTTTTCCGAGATCTCCTGCCGTTCGGCGACCTCCTTCAGCGGCACATACCGCTCCGCCTGGTGTTCGGCCAGGTCGATCATTACGCGCAGTGCGTAACGGCCCTTGGTTGAAACGATCATAGCTTTTCTCCTTATCAACCCCTCAGACGCTTTGCGCCAGCGGCCCAGTCAGGGGAGGCAATGCGCAGGCATGGATAGCGGGGTTGTCCTCTTCTCATTAACAAACCTATTATACAACAGGGTTTGTAACTTTTCAATCGCTTTTTCGTTTTTCCATTGACAAAGGGGGAAAAGAGGACTATAATACCATCAAACCTACAAACCATGTTGGTTTACAGGAAATATGGAATGCGTCAGAATAACATCCCGGGCCCTGCGCCCGCAGAGGGAGGACTTTTACTATGAGCAAGATTTACACTTCCGCAGATCAGCTGATTGGCCACACTCCGCTGCTGGAGCTGACCCATATCGAGAAGGAAGCCGACCTGAAGGCCACCGTTCTGGCCAAGCTGGAATACTTCAACCCCGCCGGCTCTGTCAAGGATCGCATTGCCAAGAAGATGATCGACGATGCCGAGGCCACCGGCAAGCTGAAGCCCGGTTCCGTGATCATTGAGCCTACCTCCGGCAACACAGGCATTGGTCTGGCCGCTGTGGCCGCTGCCAAGGGCTACCGCATCATCATCGTGATGCCCGAGACCATGAGCGTGGAGCGCCGCCAGCTGATGAAGGCTTACGGCGCAGAGCTGGTCCTGAGCGAGGGCGCAAAGGGCATGAAGGGTGCCATTGCCAAGGCGGATGAGCTGGCAAAGGAGATCCCCAACGCCTTTATCCCCGGCCAGTTCGTGAACCCTGCCAATCCGCAGGCACACATCGAGACCACCGGTCCTGAGATCTGGGAGGACACCGATGGTCAGGTCGATCTCTTTGTGGCTGGCGTTGGCACCGGCGGCACCGTTACCGGCGTGGGCAAGTACCTCAAGAGCAAGAACCCCAATGTCAAGGTCGTGGCTGTGGAGCCTGCCTCCTCTCCTGTGCTGAGCAAGGGCGTTGCAGGTGCGCACAAGATCCAGGGCATCGGCGCGGGCTTTGTGCCGGATGTGCTGGATACCAAGGTCTACGATGAGATCATCACCGTGACCAATGAGGATGCCTTTGCGACCGGCCGCTTGATCGGCCACAAGGAAGGCGTTCTGGTGGGGATCTCTTCCGGTGCAGCGGTCTGGGCTGCGCTGGAGCTGGCAAAGCGCCCCGAGAACGCAGGCAAGAAGATCGTTGCTCTGCTGCCCGATACCGGCGACCGTTACCTGTCCACCCCGCTGTTTGCCGAATAAGCTGTAACCCCACAAGCCGCTGCGCAGAAATTTTTGCGCAGCGGCTTTTTTTGTGCTACAATAAACCCATCAATTCCAAGGAGAACTCTGTTATGAACTACTACGCCGCCCCGATGGAGGGGCTGACAGACCGCATCTGGCGGCAGGCCCACCAGCGCTGGTTCGGTGCACCGGAGGCCCCGGTGCGGTACTATGCGCCGTTTCTCTCGCCGCCGGAGAACCGGGTGCTCATCAAAAAGAAGATGGCTGAGCTGGAACCGGCGGCCAACCCGGGGGTGCAGGTCATCCCGCAGCTGCTGGCAAAGGACGGCGAACTTGCGGCCTGGATGATCGGGGAACTGCGCCGGATGGGCTATACCGAGGTCAACCTGAACTTCGGGTGTCCCTCCGGCACCGTGACAGCCAAGGGCAAGGGTTCCGGAATGCTCCGGGACCCGCAGAAGCTGGATGCCTTTCTGGACGCTGTTTTTTCGCAGGCAGGTGGGTCGGTGTCGGTCAAGACCCGGTTGGGCGTGGCCCGGGCGGAGGAGTTCGGGGAGATCCTGGACGTTTACAACAAATACCCCCTCTGCGAGCTGACCATCCATCCCCGGGTGATGAAACAGCTCTACCGCGGCCAGGCCGACCGGGAAGCCTTTGCTGCCTACCTGCCCGCCTGCACTGCTCCGGTCTGCTACAACGGCGATGTGACCACCGTGGATGACCTGCGGGCACTGGAAGCGGCATTCCCGGAACTGTCTGGCATCATGGTGGGCAGGGGCCTCATCGCAGACCCTGCCCTTCTGCGCAAGGCTGTGGGCGGCCCTGCCGCTTCCCGGGAAGAACTGCGCGGCTACCATGATGAACTCTATCACGGCTACACCGAAGCCTTTGGGATGGCCAGCTGTGCCGTGAGCCGGATGAAAGCCCACTGGTTCTATCTCATCCACCTTTTCGATGGGGCCGACGCACTGGAAAAGCCCCTGCGCAAGGCCCGGGAAGGCTGGGAGTATGAGACGGTGGTGAACCAGATCTTTGCCTGCTGGCCAAAATAAAAGCCCGCCGCCTCCTGCGAGGCAGCGGACTTGTGTAAGCGCGGCTCAGACGTTCAGGTAGCTGCGGAGCATGGCCTGCAGCAGATCGTCACGGTCAACTTTGCGGATGAGGGAGCGGGCTCCCTTGTATGTGGTGATATAGGTGGGATCTTCGGACAGGATATAGCCCACCAGCTGATTGACCGGATTGTAGCCCTTTTCCTTTAATGCATCGTACACCTGCTGTACGATCTCGTGAATCTCGTAGTCCTTTTTGTCGTGGATCGAAAAAATAGCAGTCGCGTCGCCCACGCAATGCACCCCCTTCGGTATCCCTCTCGCATTCCGTTCCGAGAGGTCATTGGAACTTATAGCCCATTGTACACGAAATGAACGCTGACTTCAAGATTCCAAGCTGGAATTTGCACACTTTGCCTAAAAATTTTTGAAAATTTGAGTAAAAAGAACGGAGCGAATTTTCCCGTTCAGGAGGTTTTTCATGGTCTACGGAATCGGCTGCGACCTGTGCAGCATTGCGCGGATGGAAAAGAGCCTGCTGGGTCCCCATGGCGCGGTCTTTGCACGCCGGGTGTTCGGCCCGGCGGAGCAGGCGGCACTGGGCCTGCCTCTGGCAGAAGAAGAGGGCACGGCCCGCCGCACCGCCCATACCGTGGCCAGCGCGGCGGCGGACTTTGCGGCCAAGGAGGCTTTCCTCAAGGCGGCGGGCACCGGTCTGCGGGAGCCCTTCTCCCTCTGCGAGATCGAAGCCGTCCGCCTGCCCGGCGGGGCACCGGCCTATCGCTTTTCCGGCCGGAGCGCCCAGTGGGTGGAAGCACGCCGCCTGCGGGCACATCTCTCCCTGAGCCATGAAGACGGCATGGCCATGGCGTACTGCATCCTGGAAACGGAAACCTGAACTTCCCGTCTGCATACAATGGAATAAGCCCGCGCGTGCATAGCGGCCCTGCAGTCGGCTCATACTAAAGGCAGAGCGACTGAGGATGCGCAAAACGCACCACATAGCGGGCGCATCCTCCAAGATCAGGGAGGGAAGATTCCATGGAGGTACACAGAGGAGAAGTTTTTTACGCCGATCTTTCGCCGGTGGTGGGCTCGGAACAGGGCGGCATTCGGCCGGTGCTCATCGTCCAGAACGAGATCGGCAACCGGCACAGCCCCACCGTGATTGCAGCGGCCATTACATCCCGGCTGGACAAAGCCCGCCTGCCCACCCATATCAACATCCGGGCGGCAGATACCGGCCTTGCCAAGGACAGTGTGGTGCTGCTGGAACAGATCCGCACACTGGATAAGCACCGCCTGCGCGAGCGGGCCGGGCAGATCACGCCTGAGGATCAGCGCCGGGTGAATCAGGCACTGGATGTCAGCCTTGGGCTGGACAGCTACTGACAAAAAAATGAGACTGCCAAGGCCTGGCAGTCTCATTTTTTTGATGATTCCGGTTATTTTACGCTGTCCTGCGCGTCGTGGAGCAGGGCATATTCGCGGATCTTTTCCAGCGTCTGCTCGCTCAGGATATGCTCTGCCTTGCAGGCATCCTCGGCGGCGACCTCCTCGTCCACGCCCAGCTGCACAAAGAAGTGGGTCAGCAGGCGGTGGCGGCTGTAAATGCGCTCTGCGATCTCGCGGCCCGGTTCCAGCAGGGTCAGGTTGCCCTCACCGTCCACCGCGATATAGCCGTTCTCCCGCAGCTTCTTCATGGCAATGCTCACGCTTGCCTTGGTATAGCCCAGCTCATTGACCACGTCGATGGAACGGACACGGCCCATTCTCTGGTTGAGCATCAGGATCGTTTCAAGATAATCTTCTGCGGATTGGTGGATCTGCATGGTATCGGCCTCCTGCCTTCTTGATTCCCGGCCCGGGGCTGAAAACGCACGTCGGTTCGGTTTGTTATAGAATACCACATTCTCCCGGGGGATGCAAGCAATCCCTGAAAGTTTGTTAAAACAAACCAACTGAAACATGAAAAATCTGTGGGTTTGTGCGCAGGAACCACCGGTCAGCAGGCGGGGGGAAGGGGAAGAGGAAGGTAAAAGGAAGGTTTTTTGTGTGAAACTCACAGTCTCCAACGTGTTTTTGAACAACAGCTGTGCAAGCCGCAGAAAATGGCTCCAAGACAGAAATTAGGTGTGTCGAAATCTGTTTTTTGTGATAAAATAAAAACAGATATGCGCTTTCAGCATCTGATTTCATCGTCAAGACAACAGGAACATTGAAGGAGTTGTAAGTATGTCCAACGAGATCAATCCGATGGCATTTTTCCAGGAACCCAGCGTGGCAGACCTGCGTCTGCTGGCCTGCCCCGGTGCAGAGGAGCTGACCAAGCTGATCGACCAGCATCTGGTGGAATGGGCAAAGTCCGCAGGCGTGGAGAAGGATAGCTTTATCATCCCCTGCGAGTGCCCCCGCTTCCAGAGCGGTGACGCAAAGGGCCTGGTCAGGGAGTCTGTGCGCGGCGACGATATCTTTATCGTTATCGATCCGGGCAATTACAGCGTTACCTACAACCTGTTCGGTTACGAGAACCACCTCTCCCCGGATGACCACTTTGCCAACCTCAAGCGCCTGATCCAGGCAGTGGCCGGCAAGGCACACCGTGTGTCCGTTATCATGCCCAGCCTGTACGGCGGCCGTCAGCATCGCCGCGTGGTTCGCGAGAGCCTGGACTGCGCTGTGGCCCTGCAGGAGCTGCAGACCATGGGCGTGCGCAACATCATCACCTTTGATGCCCACGATCCCCGCGTTCAGAACGCTGTGCCGCTGCTCAGCTTCGACAATGCAATGCCCACCTATCAGGTGCTCAAGAGCCTGCTGAAGAAGAACCCCGAGATCAGCTTTGATAAGGAGAAGTTCATCGTGGTCAGCCCCGACGAGGGTGCCATGAACCGCAACATGTACTTCTCCAGCGTGCTGGGCTGCAACCTGGGTATGTTCTATAAGCGCCGCGATTACACCCGCGTGGTGAACGGCCGCAACCCCATTGTGGCACACGAGTACCTGGGTGATTCCGTTGAGGGCAAGACTGTCTTTATCGCCGACGATATCATCGCTTCCGGCGAGAGCATGCTGGAGGTTGCAGGCAACCTGAAGGAGCGCGGCGCTGCCCGCATCATTGCCAACGCGACTTTCCCGCTGTTCACCAGCGGCCTGAAGAAGTTCGATCAGGCAGTTGCCGATGGCAAGCTGGACTACGTTGTGGGCACCAACCTGACCTACCGCCAGCCCGAGCTGCTGACCCGCGACTGGTATGTTGACGTGGATGTCTCCAAGTATGCTGCCTACTTCGTGGTGGCACTGAACCACGATATGTCTGTTTCCAGCATCATCGATCCCATCAAGAAGATCGAGGCTCTGCTGGCAAAGCGCGGCTGATCAGAAAAAATGCAATGCAAAAGGAGCTGTACTCCCGCGGGGGTACAGCTCCTTTTTGTATGTACAGCATTTGGCAGAAGCCGGGGCTGCTGTTCCTCAGCGGTTCCGGTAGGCCTCTGGGCCTTCCAGATACAGATCCCCGCCGTGGGCATCCAGGATGACAGTCAGGGGCATGTCCTGCACGGTCAGGCGGCGGACAGCCTCACAGCCGAGGTCGGGCCAGGCGATGACTTCCAGCGTCTGGACACTCTTGGCCATCAGGGCACCGGCACCGCCCAAAGCGGCCAGATAGACTGCACCGTTGCGGACAACGGCCTCCTTGACAGCGGCATCCCGCTTGCCCTTGCCGATCATAATTTTGTTGCCCAGGTCCAGCAGGCGGGGGCTCATGGCATCCATCCGGCCGCTGGTGGTGGGGCCGGCAGAGCCGATGACCTCACCCGGGCGCTCCGGGGTGGGGCCGACGTAGTAGATAGCGCTGCCCTCAAGGTCGAAGGGGAGCGGTTCGCCCCGGTCCAGTGCTTCGATCATCCGCTTGTGGGCCTGATCCCGGGCGGTATACACCACGCCGGAGAGCAATACGGTATCGCCTGCCCTGAGGGGGGCCAGATCCTGGGCGGTGCAGGGGGTGGTCAGTCTGTATTCCATTGCAAAGCCCCTCCTTACAGCTGGGCCGACGCGCGGCGGGTGACATGGCAGGAAACGTTCACGGCCACGGGCAGGCCCGCCACATGGGTGGGCATCTGCTCAATGGCAAGGCCCAGACAGGTGGTCTGGCCGCCAAAGCCCTGCGGGCCGATGCCCAGCTCATTGATGGCGGTCAGCAGCTCCCGCTCCAGACCGGCATAATAGGGATCGGGGTTGGGAACATCCAGCGGGCGGAGCAGTGCCTTTTTGGCCAGATAAGCCACCTTGTCAAAGCTGCCGCCTACGCCGATGCCCAGCACGATGGGCGGGCAGGGGTTGGAACCGGCCAGCTGGACGGTCTCCAGCACGAACTTCCGGAAGCCCTCCACGCCGTCGGCGGGCTTGAGCATCTGGATGCGGCTCATGTTCTCGCTGCCAAAGCCCTTGGGGGCCACGGTGATGGTGCAGCCGTCGCCGTCTACCAGATGAACGGTGATGGCTGCGGGGGTGTTGTCGCCGGTGTTGCCCCGGCGCAGCGGGTCGGCCACGATGCTCTTGCGCAGGTAGCCGTCGGTGTAGCCGCGGCGCACGCCCTCGTGGATGGCGGCTTCAAAGCTGCCGTCGATGTGGACATCGGTGCCCAGCTCCACGAACACGCAGGCCATGCCGGTGTCCTGGCAGATGGGCAGGTCTTTTTCTCTGGCGGCGCTCAGGTTGGACCACAGCAGGTCCAGGGTATTCTTTGCCAGCGGCCAGGGCTCTTCCTGCCGGGCCTTGTCCAGCGCCGCCTGCACATCCTGCGGCAGGCGGGTGTTGGCCTCGATGCAGAGCCGGGCTACGGCGTCGGTGATGGCTTGTGCGGAGATGTTCCTCATCTCGTGTTCCTCCCTTTACAGGCGGGCAGTGCCGGTCTCGCGGGCAGCCTTTGCCACGGCAGCAGCCACGGCCTCGGCTACACGGGGGTCAAATGCGCCGGGGATGATGTTCTCCTCGCTGCGGTCGGCATCGGTGATCAGGTCAGCGATGGCATAGGCTGCGGCCAGCTTCATCTGGTCGTTGATGTCGCGGGCGCGAACGCTCAAAGCGCCCTTGAACAGGCCGGGGAAGCAGAGCACATTGTTGACCTGGTTGGGGAAGTCGCTGCGGCCGGTGGCCATCACGCGCACGCCGCCTGCCTTGGCATCGTCCGGCATGATCTCGGGGGTGGGGTTGGCCATGGCAAAGACGATGGCATCCTTGTTCATGGTCTTGCACAGCTCGGTGGTCAGGATGCCGGGGCGGGACACGCCGATGAATACGTCGGCTCCCTCGATGGCTTCCTTCAGGCCGCCCTTGATCTGGCGGGGGTTGGTCACCTCGCCCAGCCAGTTCTTGTGGGCCTCGGCGCTGTTGCAGCCCTTGTACAGTGTGCCGAACTGGTCCACGGCCACGATATCCTTGGCACCGGCGGTCATCAGCATCTTGATGATGGCAGTACCGGCAGCGCCGGGACCGTTCAGGACGATGTGCACGTCCTCCATCTTTTTGCCCACCACGCGCAGGGCGTTGATGAGGGCAGCGGTCACCACGATGGCGGTGCCGTGCTGGTCATCGTGGAACACGGGGATATCCAGCTCCCGCTCCAGCGTCTCTTCGATCTCAAAGCACTCGGGGCTCTTGATATCCTCCAGATTGATACCGCCAAAGGTGGGGGCAATGGCCTTGCAGGCTGCGATCACGCTGGCGGCATCGTGGGCATCGATGCAGATGGGGAAGGCATCCACGCCGCCGAACTCCTTGAACAGCACGGCTTTGCCCTCCATCACAGGCAGACCGGCCTCGGGGCCGATGTCACCCAGGCCCAGCACGGCGGTGCCGTTGGAGACAACGGCCACCATGTTGCCCTTGAAGGTGTACTTATAAACATCGTCGGGGTTTTCCTTGATCTTGCGGCAGGGCTCGGCAACGCCGGGGGTGTAGGCGGTAGACAGGTCATCACGGGTCTTGACCTCCACCTTGCTGGTAATGCCCACCTTGCCGTGGTGGGTCTCGTGCATTTCAAGGGCGGCTTTGTTGTAATCCATGGGGTGTTCCTCCGTTTGTATCGGGCGCTTCCCGCGGAAGGGAGCGGCCGGGGTTTCTCGTATCTCCTTTATTTTAACAGAACCGGGCGGGCATTTCCACCGGAAAAGCCGCTTTTTCGGCCGGTGCCCCGCAAAAGTCGGACAAACCCGGCGCTCTATTTGTGGAATTTCTGCAAAATTCTTTTCTTTTTCACTTTTGCCCTTTATAATAAGGTCTGTACTATGCGACCCGAATCTGAACCCGGCGGGATGCCGGTGTTCCAACAGGAGGAACTTTATTTTGAAAAAGATCATCACAAAGGCGGTCTGCCTGCTCTGCGCCGGTGCGCTGGTGCTGGGCGCAGCAGGCTGCTCCAAGTCCGCTGATTCTTCTTCTGCCGCTTCCAGCACAGCCGCCGCTGTTTACGGCAGCGCGGAAGATTACGATTACGAGAACTTCTCCTACAGCAGCGGTCTGGACGAGAACGGCTACTGGGAGGGCGTGAAAGCGCTTGACTATGTCACCCTGCCCGAGAACTTTGCAAGCCTTACCTTCAAGCGTTCTGAGATCGAGCCCACCGAGGAGGAGATCCAGAGCGAGATCGACAGCCTGCTCAGCGACCACGCCACTGAGAAGCAGGTAACGGACCGTGCCGCAGCGGACGGTGATACCGTCAACATCGACTATGCCGGTTCCGTGGATGGCGTTGCGTTCAGCGGCGGCACTTACAGCGGCTACAGCCTGACCCTGGGCAGCGGTACTTTCGTCGATGGCTTTGAGGATCAGATCGTAGGCCACACCCCCGGCGAGACCTTTGATGTCACCGTGACCTTCCCGGAGGGATACAGCGATTCTACCGATTCCGAGGGCAACACCGTTGTCCTGAGCGGCAAAAAAGCTGTGTTCTCCGTTACCCTGAACTACATCAGTGAGAAGGTCCTGCCCGAGCTGACCGACGCGTGGGTGGCCGAGAACTACGGCGAGAGCGATGATGTTCACACCGTGGAGGAGCTGAAAGCGCTCTACCAGAAGATGCTCTACAACACCAACCTGCAGAACGCCATCATGGACGACCTGCTGGCGAACTCCACCTTCAAGGAGCTGCCCAAGGAGGTCACCGATTATCAGGTGAACCAGTGCCTGAACTACTACTACACCATGGCCAACTACTACGGCTACGATCTGGACAGCTTTGTGCAGACCGCCGCTGGCTATGAGAACGCCGATGACCTGCTGGAGGGGATGAGCGACAGCATCACCACCTACTCCAAGGAGGCTCTGCTCTATCAGGCAGTGGCCGAGACACTGGACATCGTGCCCACCCAGGAGCAGATCGATACCTATTCCTCCTACACCGGCACCTACGGTGAGAACTACTGCACTATGGTCGCCCTGATGGATGCCGTCACCGATGCGCTGACGGAGAGCGCAGTGGTGAGCTGAGTGCCCTGCCCCCCTATCAAGAGAACTTGTGCCGCTTCGGGTCCGCCGGGGCGGCATTTTTGTCTTGTTTGCAAACAATTTGTGAATTGTTGCCGTACCATCGAAAACCCTATTGACAAAGTGGGGTGTTTGGAGTATAGTTTTAGCAGTCGAACAGATAGAGTGCTAAAAATGAAATGGCAATCAATCTGAAAGACTGCTGAAATAACATTTTCGGTACGAATGGAGGTCGATTCTATGAATACCAATCAATATACGCAGAAAACGCTGGAAGCTCTGCAGGCTGCCCAGCAGCTGGCTGTGGAGTACCAGCACAACGCTTTGGAGCCGGAACATCTGCTGCACGCCCTGGCTTCGCAGGAGCAGGGCCTGATCCCGCAGCTTCTGCAGAAGCTGAACGTGGACCCGGGCAGCTTTGCCGCTGCCGTGGCCGAAAAGCTGTCGGCCCTGCCCCGGGTGTCCGGCTCCGGCCGTGACCCCGATAAGGTCTATATCTCGCAGGCAACGGATAAAGTCCTGAGCGCCGCCGCCCGGGAAGCCAAGGCCATGAAGGACGAATACGTCAGTGTGGAGCATGTGTTCCTGGGCCTGCTGGATGAGCCGACCCAGAACACCACGGAGCTGTTCCGCGCCTTCAACATCAAGAAGGATGCGTTCCTGCAGCAGCTGACTGCCGTGCGCGGCAACCAGCGCGTGACCAACGACAACCCCGAGGATACCTACAACGCTCTGCAGAAGTACGGCCAGGATCTGGTCGATCTGGCCCGGAAGCAGAAGCTGGACCCCGTGATCGGCCGTGATCAGGAGATCCGCAACGTGATCCGTATCCTGTCCCGTAAGACCAAGAACAACCCCTGCCTGATCGGTGAGCCCGGCGTTGGCAAGACCGCCATCGCCGAGGGCTTGGCCCAGCGGATCGTGCGCGGCGATGTGCCCGAGAACCTGAAGAACCGCACCGTGTTCAGCCTGGACATGGGTGCACTGGTGGCCGGTGCAAAGTACCGCGGCGAGTTTGAGGAGCGCCTGAAGAGCGTCCTGAATGAGGTCAAGAAGAGCGAGGGCAAGATCATCCTCTTCATTGATGAGCTGCACACCATCGTGGGTGCGGGCAAGACCGACGGTGCCATGGACGCGGGCAACCTGCTCAAGCCCATGCTGGCCCGGGGCGAGCTGCACTGCATCGGCGCAACCACGCTGGACGAATACCGCCAGTATATCGAAAAGGACCCCGCTCTGGAGCGCCGGTTCCAGCCGGTGCAGGTGGATGAGCCCACAGTGGAGGACACCATCTCCATCCTGCGTGGCCTGAAGGAGCGCTATGAGGTGTTCCACGGCGTGAAGATCAGCGATAATGCGCTGATCGCCGCCGCAACCCTCTCTGACCGCTATATCACCGACCGTTTCCTGCCGGATAAGGCCATCGACCTGGTGGATGAAGCCTGCGCCATGATCAAGACTGAGATGGACAGTATGCCCAGCGAGATGGATGATCTGGCCCACCGCATCACCCAGCTGCAGATCGAGCAGGTCAGCCTGAAAAAGGAGACCGATGCCCTGAGCCAGAGCCGCCTGCATGAGCTGGAAAAGGAACTGGCCGAGCTGCAGGATAAGTTCCGCAGCATGAAGGCAAAGTGGGAAAACGAGAAGAACGCCATTGGCAAGGTACAGACCCTGCGTGAGCAGATCGAGCAGACCAATGCCGCCATTGAGAAAGCCCAGCGTGAGTATGACCTGAACAAGGCTGCTGAGCTGAAATACGGCAAGCTGCCCGAGCTGCAGAAACAGCTGGAAGCGGAGGAAAAGCTGGCCAACGAGAAGAAGGAGGACAGCCTCCTGCGTGACCGTGTGACCGATGAGGAAATTGCCCGGATCGTGGCCCGCTGGACCGGCATCCCGGTGGAGAAGCTGGTGGAGGGCGAGCGCGAGAAGCTGCTGCACCTGGACGATGTGCTCCACAAGAGAGTCATCGGTCAGGACGAGGCCGTGACCAAGGTGAGCGAGGCCATCCTGCGCAGCCGCGCCGGAATCGCAAACCCCAACCGCCCCATCGGCAGCTTCCTCTTCCTCGGCCCCACCGGTGTGGGCAAGACCGAGCTGGCCAAGGCGCTGGCACAGGCTCTGTTTGACGATGAGCGCAACATGGTGCGTATCGATATGACGGAGTATATGGAGAAGTTCAGCGTCAGCCGCCTGATCGGCGCGCCTCCGGGATACGTGGGTTATGAGGAGGGCGGTCAGCTGACCGAGGCTGTCCGCCGCAAACCCTACAGCGTGGTGCTGTTCGATGAGGTGGAAAAGGCCCACCCCGATGTGTTCAACATCCTGCTGCAGGTGCTGGACGATGGCCGCATCACCGACAGCCAGGGCCGTACCGTGGACTTCAAGAACACGGTCATCATCCTGACCTCGAATCTGGGCAGTGACATCATCCTGAACGATCTGGAGCAGCGCCGGGCACAGGGTTCCAACGAACTCAGCGACGAGGCAAAGCATCAGATCGACCTGCTGCTGAGAAGCAAGTTCCGCCCCGAGTTCCTGAACCGTTTGGACGAGATCGTCTACTACAAGAGCCTGACCAAGGACGAGATGCGCAAGATCGTGGATCTGCAGCTGGCAGACCTGCGCAGCCGCATGGACGAGGGCAAGCATCTGAATCTGGACGTGACCACCGCCGCCAAGGACTACATCATCGATTCTGCCTACGACAGCGTCTATGGTGCCCGCCCCATCAAACGGTTCATCCAGAGCCGGGTGGAGACCCTGATCGCCAAGGCGATCATTCAGGGCCGCTATGCCGAGGGCAGCACCCTGACCGTGGATTACGACGGAAATGCCCTTGTGCTGAAATGATTTTCCACAGTTTTACCAGTTTTGTACCTCTGTGCCGGCTGTAATGCTTGCATGGGGGTGCGGAATATGATATTATAACAAGTAACATTGATGTGCTTTTCATCGCGGAACAGCCACGGTGGAAAGCACATTTTTGTATCCCTAGGAAAGAACTCCTTCCGTCATCGCTGCGCGATGCCACCTCCCTCGGTGAGGGAGGCTGACCGTGCGGCAAGGCTCCCTCTTTGAGGGCGCTGGCTGTGAAGCAGACTGAGGGAGTCCGTTCTTTAATAAAAAACAGAAAGTTGAGTGTGATTTTCCTTTATTATGGACGATGGCAGTATGACGCTCTGGGTAGCGCTGGTGATCCTGGTGGGTTTCTCCGCCTTTTTCTCCGCATCCGAGACCGCATTTTCCTCCCTGAATCAGATCCGCCTGAAAAGCCGCGCCGAGGACGGCGATTCCTCTGCCGCCCGGGTGCTGGCCATGGCGGAGCAGTATGACAAGCTGCTTTCCACCATCCTCATTGGCAACAATATCGTGAACATCGCCGCCGCTTCCATCGGCACCATCCTGTTTACCCGGATGCTGGGTGCCGAGCGGGGCGCTACGGTGTCCACCATTGTGCTGACGATCATCGTGCTGATCTTTGGCGAGGTGACTCCAAAGAGCCTGGCCAAGGAGATGCCGGAAAAGGTGGCTACGGCAGTCTCGCCCTTCCTTGTGCTCCTGATGGCCCTGATGACCCCGCTGACCTGGCTGTTCACCCAGTGGAAAAAGCTGCTGGGCCACTTTGTCCACAGCGGCGAGGCCGATACCATCACAGAGGGTGAGCTGATGACCATGGTCAGCGAGGCTGAAAATGACGGCGAACTGACCGACCGGGAAAGCGAGCTCATCCGCAGCGCCATCGAGTTCGATGACGTGGAGGTGGAGGAGATCCTGACCCCCCGTGTGGATGTGGTGGCTGTGGAGGATGATATCCCGCTGGAGGAGCTGGCCCAGACCTTTGCGGAGTCCGGTTACTCCCGTCTGCCTGTCTACCACGGCACCATTGATAACATCATTGGTGTGGTACATGAAAAGGATTTCTATATCGCCCGCCTGAAAAAGGCGACCAAGATCGATGATCTGGTGGTGCCCACCCTGTATACCACGGGCTCCACGCAGATCTCCCAGCTGCTGCGCACCCTCCGGGAGCAGCACCACCACCTGGCCGTTGTTGTGGACGAATACGGCGGCACCGAGGGTATCATCACGCTGGAGGATATCCTGGAAGAGCTGGTGGGTGAGATCTGGGATGAGCACGACGAGGTCACTGAGGACTTCCGCAAGCAGTCGGACGGCAGCTGGCTGGTGTCCGGTTCTGCCAGCGTCGATGATCTGTATGAGGAACTCGACCTGCCGGAGGAAGAGGACATCGATTCCAATACCGTCAACGGTCTGGTGCAGGAAAAGACCTGCCATCTGCCCAAGGTAGGCGACCGCTTTACCCTGGGCGAGTACGATGGTGTTGTTACCCGCACCGCCAAGCGCCGCGTGACGGAAGTGCGCCTGACCCCCGCCGCCCCGGCTGAGGATGCCGAGAAGGACGACGAAAAGGATAAGCGCTTCTCCCGCCTTGCACAGCGCGGGGAGAGCCGCTGACAGGAAGCGTAAGATAGAAACAGTGAAACGCCGCCGGGTGGAGCTTTTGGCTCTGCCCGGCGGCGTTTTCTTGATTCAAGTCCTTGCCCGCGGCCCTGCACTGTGCTAAACTGAATAAAATACAGAACGCAGGAGGACAAGGAACTTGAAACGGATGTCGAAGTTTGCGCGCCGGTGTGCGGCGCTGATGCTGGCGGTGGTGCTGCTCTGCATGGCAGTGCCTGCCGCCTTTGCAGCGGAAGGGGACACCCTGCCCGCCGGTGCCACCACCATGGGCGGTGCCAACACTACTCTGATCCCGGACGAGGAGGAAAACTGCCTGAGCTGGCTCTTCGGCTCTGGCGATACCATCACCATGCCCTACCTGAACGTCAAGGGGCAGGGCCTGCGCCGGAACGTGACCCTGGATCTTGAGGACTGTCTGGTGGGCATCACCTACACCGAGCTGGGCTCCATCGGCAGCTATGTCAGTGACGCGGCGGCACAGCAGGCGTGGAAAGCGCAGGCGGTGGCTATCCACTCCTATCTGGAATACCACAAGAAATACGGCTCTTCGGCCAACGCGCTGGTGTACACCCCCGTGGATCAGATCCCTTCCTCTGCCCGCAGCGCCATCCGCAGGGCAGTCTCTGAGGTCAAGGACGAGGTGCTGACCTGCAACGGCAGCGTCATCGATGCAGTGTGGTCGGCCAGCGCGGGGTACAACACCCAGACCGGCGTGTACGGCACCTGCTCCGGTCTGGATGCCTGGGGCACCGATGTGCCCTATCTGCAGAGCGTGGAAAGCCCCTACGAGGAGCAGTATCACAACCTGATGCGCCGGATCATCGGCAAGGATTACCGCTACATCGAGTATAACGACAGCAAGACCGGCCAGCCCTACGAGAGCGCCGACACCACCCATAAGGATCTGGGCGGCTTTGTCCAGTACAATACCTTTGTCTCGAACGGAAAGAGCTACCGCTACATCGGCCAGTTCGTTTCCTCCCGTTATTGCTTTGATTTCAGCGCGGACGAGAACGGAACCCCCTGCATGAACTACTATGGCTTCGGCCACGGTGTGGGCATGAGCCAGTGCGGCATGGTGGGCTATGCGCAGGAGCAGGGCATGGGCTACCGGGACATCCTGCGCCACTACTATACCGGCGTGTCCTTTGGCACGGTGGGCAGCGGCAGCTCGAACGGCGGCCTGTTCGGCTGGCTGTGGAGCCTGCTGGGGCTGTAATAAATTTTGCACCGGAAAGCGCAGGAAATGCGGAAAAGCGCTTCTCAAACGGGACGAAATCTGGTATACTATTATAGTTTGTAAAAATGCGTCTGGGCGGCGGAATGGCCCAGTGAAGTGGAGAAGTCGGAATGCAGTTGGAGAAAGCAAAGGAAACAAAGCAGGACATGGAGCGCTGCCGCCTGCTGGCACAGCGCATTGCGGAGGAGCTGGCCCCGGCAACAGCTGCGGTGCTGAACGCCGAGACCCCGGCACTGGAAAAGGCCCTGCACCGGGCGGGCGTGGATGCCAACCCCTTTACAGTGGCTGCCCGGCAGGCAGACCTGCTGGTGGTGGAGGACCCCGCCTGGGTGGAGATGCCCGCGCAGCTGCCCGGACAGGTGCTGCTGGTGTTTACCGGCAGCAACGTGGCTGAGGGCTGGGCCGAGGAACTGGCCCGCCGGGGCTACTACCGGGATTTCCGCTGGCGCAGCCGGGGCCGTGCCCAGCAGTCGGCTCTGTACTGCACGGTCCAGCCTGCCACCGCCGAGATGATCGCGGGCTATGAGAAGGAGTTGGATCTCCTGCGTGACCGGATGGTGCGTGCCGAGCGCACCTGCAACGAGGAAGCCGCCCTCATTGAGCGGCTCCGCAGCGATCTTTCCCTGAGCCGCAGCCATGCCAAGAACCTGGAAAAGACCCTGAACGAGGTGACCAGCTCTACCTTCTGGAAGCTGACCTGGCCCATGCGGTATGTTGTCAGCAAGAGCCGCCAGATCTGGCACACCTTCCCGCTTTTCGTCCTGCTGGGTGAGCTGCGCCGGGACGGCATCTCGGGTGTGCGGGAGCACGCCCGCGCCAGGCGGGAGTATGCCGCCCTCTTCCCGGGGAACCTCCTGCGGGCCGACCGCTTTGCCCCGGTAGAGCTGCTGGTCAGGCAGGCGAACGATCAGCCTGCCGGTCCCAAGATCAGCATCGTGGTGCCTCTGTACAACACCCCGCTGGATTTCCTGGACGAGATGCTGGATTCCGTGGTGAACCAGACCTACAAGAACTGGGAGCTCTGCTGCGTGGATGCCGGTAAGGACGAGGCCGTAGGCCAGCATGTGCAGGCCCGTGCGAAGGCCGATGCACGCATCCGGTATCAGAAGCTGGAAAAGAATGAGCTGATCCCCGGCAACACCAACAAGGGCTTTGAGATGGCCACCGGTGAGTATATCGCCCTGCTGGACCACGATGACCTGCTGCATCCCTGCGCCCTGTGGTACGCGGCCAGGGCCATTGCCGAGCAGAAGGCCGACTTTGTCTACACCGACGAGGCGACTTTTGAGGGGAAGCCGGAGCATGTGGTGCTCTACCACTTCAAGCCCGACTTCATGCTGGACAACCTCCGCTCCAACAACTACATCTGCCACCTGACCGTGTTCAGCCGCGCCCTGATGGAGCGGGCCGGCGGCGGCGAGCGGATGGAGTACAACGGCAGCCAGGATTACGAGCTGTTCCTTCGCCTGACGGAGCAGGCTGAGAAGATCGTTCACATTCCCCATGCCCTGTATTACTGGCGCTCCAGCCCCGGCAGCACGGCGGCAGATATCTCCGCCAAAACCTACTGCATCGACGCAGGCATTGCGGCCCTCAAGGCCCACTATGCCCGCTGCGGGATCGCTGTGGACGATGTTGCCCTCATCCCCGGCACCCCGGGCTATTACAAGACCGATTACACCATTGAGCACCCGGGCCGGGTGAGCATCCTCATCCCCACCTGCGACCACATCCGGGATCTGGAGCTCTGCGTGGATTCCATCTATGCCCGCACCACCTACCCGGATTTTGAACTCATCCTCATCGAGAACAACAGTAAGCAGCCCGAGACTTTCCGCGCCTACGAGCGGATGCAGAAGGAACACCCGGACAACCTCAAGGTCGTGACCTGGGAGGGCAAGGGCTTCAATTACAGCGCCCTGAACAACTTTGGTGAGCAGTATGCCACCGGCGAATATCTGCTGCTGCTCAACAACGATACCGAGGTCATCACCCCCAACTGGCTGGAGGAAATGGTCATGTACGCCCAGCAGAAGCGGGTGGGCTGTGTGGGTGCAAAGCTGCTCTACCCCGATGACACCATTCAGCATGCCGGCATCGGCTTTGGCATCGGCGGCGTGGCGGGCCACCTACACAAGTATTTCCCGGCAGCATCCGATGGCTACATGGGGCGGCTGAACTATGTGCAGGATGTTTACGGCGATACCGCCGCCTGTCTGCTCATCCGCAGAGAAATCTATGATGAGATGAACGGCCTGGACGAGAGCTATGCCGTGGCCTTCAACGATGTGGATTTCTGTGTCCGTGTGCGGGAGGCGGGCTACACCAACGTGTTTACCCCCTTTGCCCAGCTCTACCACTACGAGAGCAAGAGCCGCGGCACCGAGGACAACCCCGAAAAGCAGAAGCGCTTCCAGGGCGAGGTGCTCCGCTTCCAGGCCCGCTGGGGAGACCTGCTGGCCGCGGGCGATCCCTGCACCAACCCCAACTTTGATATCCAGCGTGAGGACTTCACGCTGAAGATCCTGCCTTTGGAGTGAATTGATGAAACTATCAGCCTGTATTGTTGTATATAACGGCTATGACGAGGCGCTGAAGGCGGCGCAGACGGTGCTGCACTGCACGCGCCGCTACCCGGTGACCCTGTATCTGGTGGACAATGCCAGCCCGGACGGCAGCGGCAAAAAGCTGGAGCAGGCCGTGGCGGACGGCCTGCTGGCAGCAGGCCCGGGCCAGCAGGTGGTGGTGCACTGCCGCACCGAGAACGGCGGCTTTGGCACCGGCCATAATATGATCCTGCCCGAGCTGGACAGTGATTTCCACTTTATCCTCAACCCGGATATCCAGCTGACCGCTGATACCCTGAGTGATCTGGCCGACTGGATGGCTGCCCACCCGGATGCCGTGATGGCCCGGCCCTCGCTGGTGTTCCCGGACGGCAAGCCCCAGCAGCTGCCCCTGCGCCGGTGCGCCCTGCGGCCCATGCTCTACCGCCAGCTGCCCCGGCTCAGCTTCTGGAAAGGCCAGAACGACCACTACCTGATGCTGGATGAGGACCTGACCAGGCCCATCGAGATCGAGTTCTGCACCGGCAGCTTTTCCGGTGTGCGCACCAGCACCTTCAAGGCGGTGGGCGGCTTTGACGAGAGCTACTTCATGTATGTGGAGGATGCGGACCTCACCCAGAAGATGCGCACCCGGGGCAAGGTGTATCTGGTGCCCCAGTATACCGCCATCCACGCTTGGCACCGCGCTGCCCACCGGGATCTCAAGCCCGCCCTCTGGCAGACAGGAAACCTGCTGAAGTATTTCCATAAGTGGGGCTTCAAGTGGTAAGAAACGCTCCACCATCGCGATGTGCTGCCGCCGCAGGCGGCTGAACGGTTCTGTTTGACGGCCTGTTCCGGAAAAAATTCTGGAACAGGCCGTTTTTTCTTGCTTTTTTTTCGATTTGAGAGTAGAATAAGGTGTAAAACTATCTGATGCCGCCCCGCGCGGCCGGAACTTTTACCCTGTAACTTTGTTGACAGCGGACGCAGCTCCGCTTTGAATATTACGAGGTGAGCGTTTCACCCCGTATAGCTGCACAACTTTTTCAATACAAATAAAGGAGTGCACAAATTATGAAAGGCATTATTCTGGCCGGCGGTGCCGGCACCCGGCTTTATCCGTTGACGATGGTCACCAGCAAGCAGCTGCTGCCTGTCTACGATAAGCCCATGATCTACTATCCTCTGTCCACCCTCATGCTGGCGGGCATTCAGGATATCCTGATCATCTCCACCCCCACTGATACGCCGCGCTTTGAGGCGCTGCTGGGCGATGGCAGCCAGTACGGCATCCATCTGCAATATAAGGTCCAGCCCTCTCCCGATGGTCTGGCACAGGCCTTTATTCTGGGCGAAGAGTTCATCGGCGACGACTGCTGCGCCATGATCCTGGGCGACAACATCTTCTACGGCAACGGCTTCTCCAAGATCCTCAAGACTGCCGCCGCCAATGCAGAGACCAAGGGCCGCTGCACCGTGTTCGGCTATTATGTGCAGGACCCCGAGCGTTTCGGCATCGTGGAATTTGACCAGAACGGCAAGGTGCTGAGCGTGGAAGAAAAGCCCGAGCACCCGAAGAGCAATTACGCCATCACCGGCCTGTACTTCTACAACAAGGAAGTGGTCCAGATGGCAAAGCAGGTCAAGCCCTCTGCCCGCGGTGAGCTGGAGATCACGACCCTGAACGATATGTACCTGAAGAAGGACGAGCTGGATGTCCAGCTGCTGGGCCGCGGCTTTGCATGGCTGGATACCGGCACGATGGAGAGCCTGGTGGATGCCGCCGACTTCGTCCGCATGGTCGAGAAGCGTCAGGGCATCAAGATCAGCGCCCCCGAAGAGATCGCCTTCAAGTACGGCTGGATCGACCGCGAGACCCTGCTGGAGAGCGCTTCCCGCTATGGTAAGAGCCCCTACGGCCAGCACCTCAAGAACGTGGCCGATGGAAAACTGAGATATTGATGCAGGAGGGGAATCACCCATGAAAATCATCGTCACCGGCTGCAAGGGCCAGCTTGGCACCGAGATCATCAAGCAGCTGCGGGAGGGCCGCAGCGAGATCGGCCCCATCCCCGAAAAGCTGATGAATGCCACCGTGATCCCGGTGGACCTGCCGGAGCTGGACATCTCCAACTATAAGATGGTGGATGACTTCATCCGCCGCCAGCGCCCGGATGTCATCATCAACTGCGCCGCCTACACCAATGTGGACGGCTGCGAGGTGAACCACGACGCAGCCTTCAAGGCAAACGCTCTGGGCCCCCGCAATCTGGCACAGGCCGCCGAAAAGACCGGTGCCCGCCTGGTGCATGTCTCCACGGACTATGTGTTCTCCGGCCGTGAGAACGGCGGCATTGCACAGGACGAGGCCACCATCCCCGGCCCCATCAGCGCCTACGGCTCCACCAAGCTCATGGGCGAAAAGTATGTGGAGCAGTTCTGCCACCGCCACTTTATCGTCCGCACGGCATGGCTGTACAGCTACTACGGCAAGAACTTCGTCAAGACCATCGTCAACGCTGGCCGGAAATTCGGCAAGCTGGAGGTGGTCAACGACCAGTGCGGCAACCCCACCAACGCGGTTGACCTGGCCCATGAGCTGCTGCAGCTCTGCGTGACCCATGAGTACGGCCTGTATCACTGCACCGGTGAGGGCATCTGCTCCTGGTACGATTTTGCTTCCGAGATCATCCGCCTGTCTGGCGTAGATGCCTCTGTGGCCCCCTGCACCAGCGAGGAGTACAAGGCCAAGCATCCCGAAAGTGCTGACCGCCCCAAGTGGAGCGCACTGGACAACCGGATGCTCCGCTGCACCGTGGGCAACGATGTGCGGGACTGGAAAGAGGCCCTGGCCTGCTTCTTCGCCCACTGGGACGGCGAGAATGGGATGAAAACGAATTAAACCTCTCCGTCATTGCTAACGCAATGCCACCTCTCCTAGTAGGAGAGGCCTTGGCATAGGGGTTCTTTTTCGCAATGATCGCCTATCGGCTCCAAAACCGGCATCTGCCGTAAGGGTGAAGGCTTTGCGCCAGCAGAGCAAATAGGAGCGAAACGTTAGACCACGAAAACGCGACGGCCTGCCAAGGGCTCCCCTACTAGGGGAGCTGTCGAGCGGATGCGAGACTGAGAGGTTGTACAGAGAAAAAGTTTCCCCAAGAAGATAAAACCTGAAAATTGAGGTAGAATAAACCTATGAAAAAATATCTGATCACCGGCTGCGCCGGTTTTATCGGCTCCAACTTTGTCCACTATATGCTCAAGAAGTACCCCGAGATCCTGCTGGTCAACCTGGATAAGCTGACCTACGCGGGCAATCTGGAGAACCTGAAGGATGTGGAGGGCGACCCCCGCCATGTGTTCGTGCAGGGCGACATCTGCGACAAGGAGCTGGTGGAGAGCCTGTTTGCAAAGTACGATTTCGATTATGTCATCAACTTTGCCGCTGAGAGCCATGTGGACCGCTCCATCAAGAACCCCGAGATCTTTGTCCAGAGCAACGTCATGGGCACCGTGAACCTGCTGCAGCGTGCAAAGGAAGCCTGGTACGATGCCGATGCCAAGACCTGGAAGGAAGGCAAGAAGTACCTGCAGGTCTCCACCGATGAGGTCTACGGCGCTCTGGGTGCCGAGGGCTACTTCATGGAGACCACCCCGCTGTGCCCCCACAGCCCCTACTCCTCCTCCAAGGCCAGCGCTGATATGTTCGTTATGGCATTCCACGATACCTATGGTATGCCCATCAACATTACCCGCTGCTCCAACAACTACGGTCCCTATCAGTTCCCCGAGAAGCTGATCCCCCTGATGATCAACAATGTCAAACACCACAAGCAGCTGCCTGTCTACGGTGACGGTATGCAGATCCGTGACTGGCTGTACGTTGAGGATCACTGCAAGGCCATCGATATGGTCTGCAACGGCGGCAAGATCGGCGAGGTCTACAATGTGGGCGGCCACAACGAGCGCCCCAACATCTTCATCGTCAAGACCATCATCGCGCAGCTGCACGACCGCCTGAAGGACGACGGCATCAGCGAGGATCTGATCAAGCACGTTGCTGACCGTCTGGGCCACGACCGCCGCTACGGCATCGACCCCACCAAGATCAAGAACGATCTGGGCTGGTACCCCGAGACCCCGTTCGAGAAGGGCATCGTCCTGACCATCGACTGGTATCTCGACCACGAGGAGTGGATGGAGCACATCACCAGCGGCAACTACCAGAAATACTACGAGGAAATGTACAAGAATAAGTAAGTTCTTGTTCGGTTAGGCCTAAAAAGTAAAAAGTCCCATGCCCGCACCGCCAAAGTGCTGGGCATGGGACTTTTTGCGTCTGGGAACGGTACACCTCTATCGAGGTGTAACATACTAGACTTTGTACCAAAGTCGTGTGCCAAAGGAGATTGTGCTCCTTTGGAATTTCCGTCATCATAGAGGAAAGAAACAATCTATTAACTTTCCCATGCAGCAACAATGCTTCTTTCTGGGTTTTGAGGATCAATAGTCACCTTTATAGGTGTTCCATTGCTCACGAGAGGATTGAACCAAAACCAATGGGACTGTCCATAATAAGTGTCTTTTCCAATCTTATATTGGTACCGGATCACCCAAGGATAAATTACATCTTCATCAGCAAGGTGATAGGTACTCATGTGGAATTTTATGTGAACCCTTTTTACTGCATTAACTTTTCCGGAAACAATCTTTCCGTTTTTCAGCAGGTCTGCTTTGCGGATGTCTGTAATCCATGCTACCCCGATAATTGCGATAGCAATAAGCCACGCAGCTATGAGTGCCCCGATTCCAACTTGCTTATAGGCGATAGAAATCAGAAAAGCAACAAAAATCCCAACAGCACCAAGAATATGGAGCAAATCTTTAGAAAAGAACTTATGGATTTTTTTCATGGAGAGACACTTCCTTTCACGAGGTTTTGTTACACTTGGAATACGGATAAACCGGGAAGAAGATTGCGGTCATGCCGGAAAGATTTCTCAGCCCAAGCTGATTCCCATGCGCTTTGCCACGGTGAGGAGCTCGCAGCCCTCGGGGATATTGCGGGTCTTACCGGCGATATCCTCCAGACGGTTGGAGATGACGTGGTTGTTCACGAGAGCCACCGTAACGCCATACTGCTCGATCTCCACCAGCTTGGCGGCGTAGCTGCCGAACTGGGTGGCCAGCACGCGGTCGTAGGCGCTGGGGCTGCCGCCGCGCTGCATGTGGCCCGGGATGCAGACCCGGGTCTCCATGCCGGTCTTTTTCTGGACGGCGGCGGCAATGCGGTTGGTGGCGGTGGTGTAACCGGCCTCGGCGCGCTTGGCGGTCCACTCCTTGCGCTTCAGCTTGGCCTCGTCCACGTTCATGGCACCCTCGGCCACGGCGATGATGGAGAAGTTGGAGCCGCGCTTTGCCCGGCGCTCCACGGCCTCGCAGACGCGGTCGATGTCGTAGGGCTGCTCGGGCAGCAGGATGATATCCGCGCCGCCTGCAATGCCGGAGTAGAGGGTCAGCCAACCGGCCTTGTTGCCCATGATCTCGATGCACATCACGCGGCTGTGGCTGCCGGCGGTGGTGTGGATGCGGTCGATGACCTCGGTGGCAATGTCCACAGCGGTGTGGAAGCCAAAAGTTACATCGGTGCCGTAGATATCATTGTCGATGGTCTTGGGCAGGCCGATGATGTTCAGGCCCTCCTGCGAGAGCAGGTTGGCGGTTTTGTGGGTGCCATTGCCGCCCAGGCAGAGCAGGCAGTCCAGCTTTGCGTCCTTGTAGGTCTTTTTCATGGCCGCGACTTTATCGATCTTGTCATCCTCGACCACGCGCATCAGTTTGAAGGGGGTGCGCTTGGTGCCCAGAATGGTGCCGCCCAGTGTCAGGATGCCGCGGAAGTCATCCTCGCACATCTCCCTGTACTCGCCGTTGATCAGGCCGTGGTAGCCGTTCAGGATGCCCACGATCTCCACATTATCACCCATCCGGGCATACAGTGCCTTTGCCACGCCGCGAATGGTTGCGTTCAGGCCCGGGCAGTCGCCGCCGGAGGTCAGGATGCCAACACGTTTTTTCATCTCACAAATCCCTCGTTTCCTCTTGATCTTTCCCGCCGCAGAGCAGGGGATATCTGGTACTATAAGAGTATTCCCAAAGGGGAAATGTGTCAAGAAAAAATTTTGTAAAAAGAAAAAAGAGACACACCGAAGTATGTCTCTTTTTCGATCGGAGCAGCGGGATTTGAACCCACGGCCTCCTCGTCCCGAACGAGGCGCGCTACCAACTGCGCTATGCCCCGAAAATACCGCAGCCGGAAGGCGACTGCGGTTTTCTGGTTGGGGATGAGAGAATCGAACTCCCACAAGTAGAGTCAGAGTCTACCGCACTACCACTATGCAAATCCCCATCATTCTGTTGTCGTCAGCTTTGAACCTCGCCGCTGACAAGGGATATTATACTATACGGCCCGGGTCTTGTCAACACTTTTTTTGAGATTTTTCGCCTGAGCAGAAAATGCCAAAAACTTTCTCTTTTCGGCAAAGTATGTTAGAATAGAACCACTAAGATTCAGGAGGATATTTTTATGCTGAAACGTCTGCGCGCAAAGCATCCCATCGGCTTCTGCGTTTTATCCGAGGTGCTGTTTCTGGGCAGCCTGCTGCTGGCATCCTATCTCATTGTGTTTGCACTGGTGCTCTTTGGGGTGGACCTGGAACGGGTGGACTCCTACTTCCTCAGCGCCGTGCAGGAGGCGGTGGGCATGGTGGTGGCGTTGGTCATTCTGGGCCGCACCGGTAAGATGTACCTGCTCCGCCGCCGGGGCAGCGGCTTTTTCAATGGGCTGCTGGTGGGAATGTATCCGCTGGTGCTCATCGGTTACAGCCTGTATACCAAGCTGATGTTCGGGATGCCCGAGGATGGCCAGCTGCAGCCTGCGTTCAGCATCTTCAGCTTCTTTTTGAGCATGGCACTGGTGGGTGTGGCGGAGGAGTTCATCTTCCGCGGGGTCATTGCCCAGAGCCTGCTGGAGCGCTTCGGCACCGGCAGGGCGGGGGTCTGGAAAGCCTGTCTGCTGTCGGGCCTGCTGTTTGGCGCGGCCCACCTGACCAATCTGCTGTCCAGCGCTCCCTTCGGTGTGCTGATGCAGTGTGTCTTTGCGGCATCGCTGGGCACGCTGTTCGCAGCCATCTATTTCCGCACCGGCAACCTGTGGGTCACGGTGTTCCTGCACGGGGCCATGGACATTGCCTCTATGTTGGTGGGCGGTCTGTACGGCACGGAGGACGTGGCCGAGAGTATTTCGGGCTATGATGCCAGCATGATGCTCTCGATCTTGATCTATCTTATCCCGACTCTCTTCCTGCTGCGCAAAAAGAAGATCGGCGAGGTGGCGCTCTACTTTGGCCGGGACTGCGCCCCGGCAGCTGCTCCGGCCCCGGAGGAAAACGGGGAACGGCTCCGGTAAGCCCTCTTGCCTTTTGAAACAAAAAGGATTACAATCAGTCAAGGCAAACCGAGAGACAAATACTTCGATTCGGAGGAGAAGATATTATGGCATGTACAACGCTTCTGGTTGGTAAAAACGCATCCTATGACGGCTCCACCATGATCGCCCGCAACGACGATTCCGGTTCCGGCCATTTCACGGCAAAGAAATTCGTGGTGGTCCAGCCCGAGGAGCATCCGGCGGTCTACCGCTCGGTGCTGTCCCATGTGGAGATCCCGCTGCCCGGTGACCCCATGCGGATGACCGCCATGCCCAACGCCGTGGAGGGCAAGGGAATCTGGGCCGCAGCCGGTGTCAATGCCGCCAATGTCGGCATGACCGCCACCGAGACCATCACCTCCAACCCCCGCGTGCTGGGCGCTGACCCGCTGGTGGTGTACCAGCCTGCCAGGGGGGAGCAGCCCGAGGTGCCCGGCGGCATCGGCGAGGAGGACATCGTCTATCTGGTGCTGCCCTACATCCACACCGCCCGCGAGGGCGTGGAGCGGCTGGGCAAGCTGCTGGAGACCTACGGTACTTACGAGATGAACGGCATTGCGTTCCAGGATGTGAACGAGATCTGGTGGCTGGAGACCATCGGCGGCCATCACTGGATGGCACGCCGTGTGCCCGATGACAGTTATGTGGTGATGCCGAACCAGCTGGGCATTGATGCCTTTGATCTGGACGATGCCTTTGGCGCGCAGGAAAACCACCTCTGCTCGGCTGACCTGAGGGAGTTCATTGCAAAGTATCACCTCGACCTGGCACAGGACGGCGTGTTCGACCCTCGTGCCGCCTTTGGCAGCCACACCGATTCCGACCACGTTTACAACACGCCTCGCGCCTGGTACATGCTGCGTACCCTGAACCCCACCACCTGGGTCTGGGATGGCCCCGATGCCGACTATACCCCGGCTTCCGACGACCTGCCCTGGTGCATGGTGCCTGAGAAGAAGATCACCCCCGAGGACGTGAAGTATGTGCTGTCCAGCCATTATCAGGGCACGCCGTACGATCCGTACGCAAGCTATGGTGCCAGAGAGAACCGGGGCGTTTACCGCTCCATCGGCATCAACCGCAACGACTTTGTGGCGCTGATCCAGCTGCGGCCTGATCTGCCCGCCGACCTGCAGGCAGTGGAGTGGGTGGCCTACGCCTCCAATGCCCTGAACGCCATGGTGCCCTTCTACGCCAATGTGGAGACGACCCCAGCCTATCTGGCCGGCACCACCGGTGAGGTGTCCACCGACAGCTTCTACTGGGTCAGCCGGATGATCGCTGCGATGGCGGATGCTTCCTATGGCAAGTCGGTGTTCCATGTCGAGCGCTATGAGCTGGGGGTGCTCTCCGCCTGCCGTGCCCTGCTGAATCAGTATGACGCAAAGCAGCTGGCCGAGACCGACCCCGCCCGCCGCGCCGCCCTGCGCCAGGAGGCCAACGAGGCCCTGGCCGCTGAGGTCAAGGCCCGCGCCGCCGACACGCTGGATAAGGTGCTGTTTGAGCTGAGCAGCAATATGAAAAACGCATATTCTCGTTCGGATATGTGATATTTGAACGATATAATCCATCTGGTAGAAATAAGAATGCCCTGTACCATGCAAAACGGTACAGGGCATTGTTGTTTTGAAAGATAATTTAAGCGGCCAGAGCGGTCTTGATGGCGTTCATCACGGCATCGCTGTTCTCACAGCACACCATGACCACTTCGCCGGTGGGGACAGTGGCCACCTTGGCGGAGGCGGCAATCTGGTACTGATCCTCGAGGTAGTGCTCCATCGTCTGCTGCTGGTTCTGAATATAGGCATCCATTGCGTCCACGACCTCCTGCGTCTTGCCCTCAGCAGGCTTGACGATGGCAACGCCATAGCTCTGCACCATCATGGCAGAGAGGGAAGCGGCAAGATCGGTGTAGCTGCCCTCGGGCAGGTCCAGCAGGGGGAGCAGCATGTTCTGGATCTCATCGTTCAGATCATCCGCCGGATAGCTGGCGCTGTAGCCGTATTGGGCGGTGAACTTGCCGTCCTCTGCCGGGAAGAAGATCATATAATAATCATTGTCCTCGGCTTCCCGGGCATCGTGGATGATCTGGGTGTAGTTTTTGGGGGTGGTATCTTTTTTGCTGCCGCAGCCGGTGAACACCAGCAGGGCACAGCCAAGAGCCAGCAAAGCGGCAAGAATGCGTTTTTTCATGGTCGTAGTTCCTTTCGTCTGACAAAGGCAGGGTGATCGTGATCAGTCTGCCCGCCTTTGGGGGCGTTTATGCAGCCGCTGAACGGCGGCCTTGTATCAGGAATACGGCCCGGTCGGCCGGAAGATTGCACGGCAGTTGTAACAGTTCTGTGAACGGCTTACAGCTGCAGCGCTTCCAGATCACCATGGTTGACCGGAGTAGAAAGGATGATCTGGGTGCTGGTGGTGCCCAGCTTCTGGAACTGCAGGATCAGGTGCTCCAGCTGGGGCATGCTGCCGCAGCTGACCTTGATGAGGAAGGTGTAGGCACCGGTGACATGGTAGCACTGCAGCACCTCCTTGCTGTTCTGCATCAGCTCCACCAGCTTGTCCCGGTGGCTGGGTGTGACGGACAGGCTGATGAGCGCGTCCACATAGACACGGTCTGCCGGGCGGTTCAGCACCACGGTGTAGCCGCTGATGATGCCGTCGGTCTCCAGCTTGTGGATGCGGCTGGAAACAGCCGGGCTGGTCAGTGCCACCTGCTCGGCGATCTCCTTGACGGGCATCCGGGCATTTTTTGCGAGAAGGGAGAGGATCTTGCGGTCTAAATCGTCCATGAGAAAGGTCTCCTTTTATGTTTTTGTTGAATTGTACAAAAATTTTTAAAAGTAAAGTTTTACTGTTGTCGCAATCGCATAAACTGCGAAAAAACTCGCTTTTGTGTTTTCTGTGTTAATTATATAAAGTTTTGATCGAAATGTAAAGTGCTAAATTAAAGCAAATGTCAAAAATTTTGTTTGACAAGAAAAGAAAAAAGCGTATAATACATATCGCAGGGCACGGTAAGCGCCAAAGACTGCGCAAAACACGTTGTTTCTCAAGTGCCTGCATTTGAATTGCGATTCCCAACTTTATATACTTTCCCACCCCTCTATACACAAAAACCCGCTGCCAGGCGGGTTTTTGTGTTTGTTGGGGATTTTTTTATTTGTTCGAGACGATAGGACGGCGGGGAGTTTCCCAAAGCAAGTGTCCGGAGGGTGGGACCCGACTGCCGTCAGGCAGTTGGGCGGGGGATGGAATGCCCTGCAACGGCAACGACCGCCGCCAGTGGCGGATACAGGGAGTTGCTGTTGGGGCCGCGGCCAGCAAGACGCAAGCAACGCGCAGCGGATGCTGGGAGCCGCAACCCGAATTCGCGTCCGGAGAGCAGATGCTTAAACTAAATATCCTTCAAAACAGTGCAGGTCCTCCGTTTTGACGATGCCTTCCAGATAGAGCCCGTCCTCCCGGTACTCCTCCACCTGCACGCTGCCCCGCTCCCGCATGGGGGCGGCCAGGCCCAGCTTATCATAGGGCAGCAGCACCCGGATGGTGTGCACCCGGTCACTGAGCAGCTCGTCCAGTTTTTTCAGCAGGGCATCCAGACCGTAGCCGGTCTTGGCACTGGTCAACAGGATGTCCGGGTCAAAGTTCAGGGCATTGGGCTTGTCACACTTGTTGTAAACGGTCAGGCGGGGGATGTCGGCACAGTCCAGCCCGTCCAGGACCTCATCGGTAACGGCCAGCTGCTCTTCCCGCTGGTCGTCGCCCGCGTCCGCCACCCGCACGATGACATCAGACCATGCGGCTTCCTCCAGCGTGGATTTGAAGGCCTCCACCAGATTGTGGGGCAGACGGGAGACAAAGCCGACCGTGTCCACCAGCAGAACGGCCATGCCGCTGGGCAGAACCAGCTTCCGGCTGGTGGGGTCCAGGGTGGCAAACAGCATGTCGGCCTCGGCCACGCTGGGGCCGCACAGGGCATTCATCAGGCTGGATTTGCCCACGTTGGTGTAACCCACAAGGCTGACCACCGGCATCCCGGTCTTGGCCCGGGCCTTGCGGCTCTCGCCCCGGCGCTTTTCCATCTCGGCCAGCTTTTCGGCCAGTGCGTCGATGCGGGCGTGGACGTGGCGGCGGTCCAGCTCCAGCTTGGTCTCACCGGCACCACGGCGGGCACCACCGCCGCCGCCACCGCCGCCGCCCTGGCGGCTCAGGCTCTCGCCCATTCCCTGCAGGCGGGGCAGACGGTAGCGCAGAAGCGCCAGCTCGGTCTGCAGCTTGCCCTCGTTGGTCACGGCGCGGCTGCGGAAGATCTCCAGAATCAGCATGGTGCGGTCAATGACCTCCATGCCGCCAAGCGCCGTGGAGATGTTGCGGATCTGGCTGCCGGTCAGCTCGCCGTCAAACACGGCACACTCGGCACCCAGCTCCCCGGCGGCAGCGGCGGCCTCCTCCAGTTTGCCGCTGCCCAGCACGATGCCGGTCTCGGGGGTCTGCCGCTTCTGGGTCACGGATGCCACAGCCTCCATGTGGTTGGCCTCGCAGAGTGCAGCCAGCTCGTTCAGGCTGCGCTCACAGTCCCATAGCCCCTGATCCAGGGCCAGTAAGATGACCTTTGTGGGGGGCGTTTCTACTAAAATGTCATAAAGTTCGCTCAAAATAAACCTCTCAGTTCTTCGTAATGTTCTCTTGTCAATGCGTAGCACCTGCAGGCAACCGGTGTGCCGTCAAATTTGTGGTAGACAGAATCGTGGTCGTAGACAAAGCCGGCTTTTTGCTGGACCCGGCCGCTGGCAGGATTTTCAAACGCATGGCAGCAGGCCAGCCAGCTGCTATCTGTATTTTTGAACCAGTATTCTACAACTGCTTTTAGCGCTTCGGTGGTAAAGCCTTTGTTCCACCAGGCCTTGCCGATGCAGTAGCCAACCTCCCACACGCCGTTCGTGTGGTCGAAGCCGGGCCAGGGGTCACGCTCCGGCTCGGCGGAACTGGATGTGAACACGCCGATAGTGCCAAACAACTGTCCGGTGGCCTTTTCCACAATGCCCCACTCGTAGTAATCTCCATTGGGGTAGAGAAGCGCCCATGCGGCCAGCAGTTCCCGGGTCTCGTCCACGTTTTTGTGGGGCTCCCACCGCAGCCAGCGGGTCACGTCCGGGTCGTTGGCCCAGTTGGCGTACATCATGGGGGCATCCTCCGGGGTCAGCGGGCGCAGAAGCAGCCGCTCCGTTTCGATCGTTTGTGTGCCTGCATGGCGCATGATACATCTCTCCTCACATGTAAAAGTTACGCATAGGATAGCACAAAACTGCCCTGCCTGCAAGCTGTGGCACGAAAAAACGCTTGACAAGAGGCGAAACTTTATTAAACTGAAGGAAGAGAGCAACAAAAAACTCCCCGGAGCCCGGGGAGTGGAAGGTTATTCTGCGCTGAAGTCGGTTTTGAGGATGGAGACCCAGTTGCTTTTACCATAGAGGAACCGGAGAATGTGGACGACCTGAGCAGGTTCCTCGATCTGGTAAAACACTAGATAATTCTGAACAGGAAAGAAGCGAATTTTCCAACCTGCCAGCATGGGGTCGGTAACAATGGGAAAGCGCTGTGGAAAGATATCGAGCGAACGAAACTGCTTCCACGCATTGTCGATCAGACGATCCGCCGCAGAAGGGTTCATAAGCATCCCGTCGATGTAGTCAAAGGCATCGGCAAGATCACGTTTGGTTGCAACGGTGATATCAATAGAATAATTCATCGACGACTCCTGCGATTTTTCAGCTCAGCCATTGCCTCATCCAGAGGGATGGTACGTCCGGCGGCAACATCGTCCAGACCTTCCTGGAGCTTGGAATACAGCTCAAAGCGGCCTGCCAGCTCTTCGTAGGTCTCAATGCTCATCACGGCCAGATCGCCCTTGCCGTTTTTGGTGATGAACACCGGCTCTGCGTAGGTGTGGCAGAAGGTAGAGATATCATTGTAGTTGTTGCGCAGGTCTGCGCTGGAACGAATCTTCGGCATGAAAATACACCTCGCTTTCATAACAAAATTATACCTGAATTTTTTTATATTCGCAAGAGGGAACTGAGGGAAAAGGAGACATTTTATGAAAGACATCCGCGAACTGTTACAGACCCGCCCCCTGCTTTTTGATGGTGCCATGGGTACTTATTATAAGGCGGCTCCCGGGGTGGAGTGCGAGCAGGCCAACCTGACCGACCCGGCGGGGGTGCTGGCTGTCCACCGGGAGTATCTGGCGGCAGGGGCTGATGCCGTCAAGACGAATACCTTCAGCCTGCCCCGGCTGGCGGCGGCACACACACCCGGCTGGGAACAGCTGGCGCAGGCAGGCTGGCAGCTGGCTGTGCAGGCCGCAGGGGAGACGGGTGCCGCCGTTTTTGCCGACCTCGGCCCGGCTCCGGATACCGAGGCAGTTCCGGCGGGGCAGGTATATACGGCTGTGGCAAAGCAGTTCGCGGCGCTGGGAGCCAGAAATTTCCTGTTCGAGACCCTGAGCTCCGATGCGGGCCTTCTGGATGCCGTGGGGGCCATCAGGGCGGAAGTGCCGGATGCCTTTGTGCTGGTGTCCTTTGCAGTCCTGCCCGATGGCTACACCCGGGAAGGCATGTACTGCAAAGACCTTGCCCGGCGGATGCAGGAAAGCGGCATCGTGGATGCCGTGGGCCTGAACTGCGTGTCGGCACCCGGTGCCATGCGCACACTGGCAAAGCAGCTGGGGGGCACGCTGCCCCTGTCGGTCATGCCCAACGCGGGTTATCCCGTTGTCACCCGGACGCAGGTGAAGTATCAGGGCAGGCCGGAGTACTTTGCAAGGGAGCTGGGCCGTCTGGCCGCCGAGGGCACGGTTCAGATCCTGGGCGGCTGCTGCGGCACTACCCCTGCCCACATTGCCGCCCTGCGGGCGGAGCTGGACAGCCTGACCGTGGTGAAAAAAACGGCTCCGGCAGAAGAGTTTTCCACCGTGAAGGAACAGACGGTGGAAAATGAGGACGCTTTCCTGCGCAAGCTGAACGCAGGGGAAAAGGTCATTGCCATTGAGCTGGATTCTCCCCGCAATGCGGACCTGACCGGTTATCTGGAAGGGGCAAAAAAGCTGCAGGCGGCGGGCGCTGACCTGCTGACCATTGCCGACTGCCCCATTGCACAGGCCCGGATGGATTCCTCTCTGGTGGCCTGCCGGGTCCACCGGGAGCTGGGGCTGTGCACCCTGCCCCACATGACCTGCCGCGACCGCAACCTGAACGCCACCAAGGCTCTGCTGCTGGGCCTGTATGCCGAGGGCGTGCGGGAGGTGCTGGCCATCACCGGTGATCCCATCCCCACGGCGGAGCGGGACGAGGTGAAGAACGTTTACCAGTTCAACTCCCGCAAGCTGGCCCAATACATCGTCTCGCTGGCAGGGGAAGGCCGGGAGATGCCCGGCCCCATGACCGTGTTCGGTGCCCTGAATCTGAACGCCCGCAACTTTGATGTGGAGCTGCGCCGGGCAAAGGAGAAGCTGGAAAACGGCATGAGCGGCTTTCTGACCCAGCCGGTGCTCTCGGCACAGGCGGTGGAAAACCTGAAAAAGTCCCGGGAGACGCTGGGGGCCGATGCAAGGATCCTGGCCGGTATCATGCCGGTGGTCAGCCAGCGCAACGCCATCTTCATGGAGAACGAGATCAACGGCATCCATGTGGAGGACTGGATCATTGAAAAGTTTGCCGGGCTCGACCGTGCCCAGGGCGAGGAGCTGGGTCTTGCCATCTCGCTGGAAATGGCAAAGGCCGCCCTGCCGTATGCGGACGGCCTCTACCTGATGACCCCCTTCAACCGGGTGGCCCTAATGGAGCGGCTGATCGGCAGATTGAAGCAGGAAGTTCTCGGAGCATATTGACAAAACGCAAAAAAAACGTTATATTCTTTGTATAAATGCAACGAGAAAGAGTGTGCGCGGCAAACCGCCTTGCAGAGAGCCGGGGGCAGGTGAGAGCCCGGCAGGTAAGCGCCGCGCACTGTCGCTTTTGAGCAGGGGCGGTGAAGCCAGTAGCCGCCCTCGGAGCTGCCCCACGTTACCGGGGCATCAAGGGGCACGGGCTGTGTTTGCAGCCGGTGCAATTTGGGTGGTACCGCGGTATGTAGTTTACAGCCGTCCCATGGAACGTTCCGTGGGGCGGCTTTTTTCGTCCCACTCATCACATTTTTGGGAGGATACAATGAAAGAACTCGCAAAACAGTACGATCCCAGCCAGGTGGAAGACCGTATCTACCAGTTCTGGCAGGACGGCGGCTACTTCCACACGGAAGCGGACCCCGACAAGAAGCCTTACACCATCGTCATGCCCCCTCCGAACGTGACCGGCCAGCTCCACATGGGCCATGCGCTGGATAACACCATGCAGGATGTGCTCATCCGCACCAAGCGGATGCAGGGCTATGCCGCCCTGTGGGTGCCCGGCACCGACCACGCATCCATCGCCACCGAGGCCAAGGTCGTGGAGGCCATGCGTGCCGAGGGCCTGACCAAGGAGATGGTGGGCCGCGACGGTTTCCTGGAGCGCGCCTGGGACTGGAAGACCAAGTACGGCAACCGCATCGTCAGCCAGCTGAAAAAGCTGGGCACCAGCTGTGACTGGCAGCGGGAGCGCTTTACCATGGACGAGGGCTGCTCGGATGCCGTCAAGGAAGTGTTCGTGCGCCTGTACGACAAGGGCCTGATCTACCGCGGCAACCGGATGGTCAACTGGTGCCCCCACTGCAACACCTCCATCTCGGATGCTGAGGTGGAGTACGAGGAAAAGGACGGCAATTTCTGGCACCTGCTCTACCCGGTCAAGGAGACCGGTGAGATGCTGGAGCTGGCAACCACCCGCCCCGAGACCATGCTGGGTGATACCGCTGTTGCCATCAACGGCGAGGACCCCCGCTATGCCCACCTCCACGGCTGCCATGTTGTCCTGCCCCTGCTGAACAAGGAGATCCCCATCGTCTGCGACGAGCATGCTGATATGACCAAGGGCACCGGTGTCGTCAAGATCACCCCCGCCCACGACCCCAACGACTTTGAAGTGGGTCTGCGCCATGATCTGCCCATCGTTCGGGTGTTTACCTACGACGGCCACATGACCGGTGCTGCCGATAAGGCCGCTGCCGATGCACTGTTTGCCGCAGGCAAGAACACCGTGAACGAGCCCGAGGTGCTGGACTGCGGCAAGTACGCCGGCATGACCACCCTCGAGGCCCGCAAGGCCATTCTGGCAGACCTGAAGGAGGGCGGCTTCCTGAAGGAGATCGAGCCCCTGAAGCACGAGGTCGGTACCTGCTACCGCTGCCACTCCACCATCGAGCCCATGGTCTCCAAGCAGTGGTTCGTCAAGATGGAGCCGCTGGCAAAGCCCGCCATCGAGAGCGTGGAGAAGGGCGAGATCAAGTTCGTGCCCGAGCGCTTTACCAAGAACTACCTCAACTGGATGAAAGGCACCCGCGACTGGTGCATCAGCCGTCAGCTGTGGTGGGGCCACCAGATCCCGGCCTTCTACTGCAATGACTGCGGCGAGACCGTGGTCGCCAAAGAGATGCCCTGCACCTGCCCCAAGTGCGGCGGCAGCCACTTCACCCAGGACCCCGATACGCTGGATACCTGGTTCTCCTCCGCTCTGTGGCCCTTCAGCACTCTGGGCTGGCCCAATGAGGACAGCGCGGACCTGAAGTATTTCTACCCCACCAACACGCTGGTCACCGGCTATGATATCATCGGCTTCTGGGTCAGCCGCATGATCTTCTCCGGCCTGGCCTACACCGGCAAGGCCCCCTTCGACACTGTCTGCATCCACGGCATCGTCCGCGACAGCCAGGGCCGCAAGATGTCCAAGAGCCTGGGCAACGGCATCGACCCGCTGGAGGTCATTGCCCAGTACGGCGCGGATGCACTGCGCTTCATGCTGCTGGACGGCTCCACCCCTGGCAACGATATGCGTTACAGCGAAAAGAAGGTGGAGGCTGCCCGCAACTTTGCTAATAAGCTTTGGAACGCCACCCGTTTTGTCCTGATGAACCTGCCCGAGGACTTCCAGCCCGGCCTGCCCGAGGAGAGCAAGCTGGACATGAGCGACAAGTGGGTGCTGACCAAGCTGAATCAGGTGGCCGGTGCCATGACCGACAACCTCGACCACTTCGAGATGGGTCTGGCCGCTGCCAAGATCAACAGCTTCATCTGGGATGTCTACTGCGACTGGTTCATCGAGATCGCAAAGCCCCGCCTGAACTCCGGCGATGCAGAGCAGGCAGATACCGCCCGCCGTGTGCTGGTGTATGTGCTGGACAAGGCTCTCAAGCTGCTGCATCCCTTCATGCCCTTCATCACGGAGGAGCTGTATCAGGCCCTGCCCGGCTCCGCCGAGACCATTATGACCCAGAGCTGGCCCACCTTTGACGAGGCACACAACTGGGCCGAGGAAGAGGAAGCCTTTGAAAAGGTCATGGACTACATCAAGGCAGTCCGCACCATGCGCACCGAGATGAATGTCCATCCTGCCAAAAAGACCAGTATGATCATCGAGACGGCTGATCCCGCTCCCTTCCGGAATGCAGAGGTCTATCTGGCAAAGTTTGCCTTTGCCACCGACGTGACCTTTACGGAAAAGTACGAGGGCAGCACCGATGGCATGGTGCAGGTGTCCACCCACACCGCCCGCGGCTTTATCCCCATGATGGAGCTGATCGACCGCGAGAAGGAGCTGGCCCGCCTGAACAAGGAAAAGGCCAAGGCCGAGAAGGAACTGGCCATGTTCGAGAACCAGCTGGCCAACCCCAAGTTCGTGGAGCGTGCCCCCGCAGCTCTGGTGGAAGAGATCCGCGCAAAGCGCACCAACAGCCAGAGCAAGCTGGCCAACATCGAGCAGAGCATCAAGGCTCTGGGCTAAGCGGATGCAGGAACAGAATCAACGCACCTCCCCGTGGCTCATCGCGTGGCGGGTGATCTTTACTTTTGCCCTCATCGGCTGCATCGTGTTCATCTTCTCGAACTCTCTGCAGATCGCGGATGTGTCCGAGGGGGCCAGCGGCCGGGTACTGGGGATACTGCAGGGCATCCTGCGGCATCTGGGCCTTCCCGGTGCCGCCGACCGGCTCACCATGCACATCGTGCGCAAGCTGGCGCATTTCTGCGAGTATCTGCTGGAAGGCTTCCTGCTCATGCTCTGCCTGCGGGTGTACACCCGGCATTTCTTCAAGCATGTGTCCTGGCCCATGCTGGGCGGCCTGCTCACAGCCCTGACCGATGAGACCATCCAGCTCTTTGTGCCGGGCCGCAGCGGCCAGGTCACCGATATCTGGATCGATTTTTCCGGTGTGATGACCGGCCTGCTGGTGGGGCTCATCCTGCTGGGGCTTGTCCGGATGTGCATCATTCTCTATCAACATCGAAACGAGGTTTGACGCAATGACCATTGAACAGGCAAATGCCTATTTTGTATCTCTGCCCGAGGGCTTTGCCCCGACCCGGCAGCTGCAGGAAGCCCTTTCTGCCAAGGCAGGCCGGGTGGATTATCTGGGCGTAGCCGGTACGGCTGGCAAAACGACTGCCGCCGCCCTCACGGCGGCGGTGCTCAGAGCTGCCGGTCTCGTTACCGGCAGCTACCACGCAGGCTGTGAGCCGCTCTCTGCCCGCATCCGGGTGAATGGGGAGCCTGTGGCACCGGAGCTGCTTGCACAGGCCGCCGAGATCCTGAGCGCCCGGGAGACCCTGCCCCGTGCGGCTGCCGAGCTGGCTGCCGCTGCCCGCTGCTTTGGCGAGGCAGGCTGTGCGCTGGCCGTGGTGGAACTGCCCGATGCGGGACTTGCCGAGGCCCTGCCCAAGATGCCGGTCTGTGCGGTCACCTCCATCGGCCCGGACGGCATCAGCGCCTCACTGGAGCGCTCCGCCGCGCTGGCGGCCGGTGTCATGCGCAAGGGCAGCATCTGCGTCACCGCGCCTGAGCAGCCCAAGGCTGTGGTCAGTGAGCTCATCGTGGCCGCCGGTAAGGCAGACTGTGAGCTGGTCGTGCCGGACCCCGATGATATCACCTTCCTCGAAGCCGAAAAGTTCGCCAGCCGTGTGGACTACGGCGGCTATACCGTGCCGCTGGCCTTCCTGGGCCGTCACGCGGCGGGCAGTGCCGCCATTGCGGTGGAGCTGGCCCTGGCCCTCTGCAAAAAGGGCTATGACATCCCCGATGAAGCCATTCTGGAAGGTCTGGCCGCTGTGGAGAACCGCAGCAGCATCCGGGTCCTCTCCCAGCGCCCGCTGGTGGTGCTGGATGCCTGCCGCACCCCGCAGCAGGCCATTGCCCTGCTCCACGTCCTGAACATGGCCAAGGTGCGCCACCTGAGCGCTGTCATCGGTCTGGCAGAGGAAGAAGGAGCCGAGGCCTTCTTCTCCGCGCTGGAAAGCGGCTTGACGGCTGAGACCCAGAAAAAAGACCGTACCACCATGCCCGGCATGAGCGAGAATCCCTTTGATAAGGTGTTCCTCGTTCCCCCGGCGGGTACAGATGCCGCCATGACCGAGCGCCTGCTGGAAAAGGCACGCTACCACTTTGATGCCGAGCTCTGCGGGAGCCTGGCCGAAGCCGTGGAGCTTGCCCGGGCCAACAGCCGCCGCGGCCTGCTGATCTGCGGCGGCGAAGCCATCGCACTGGAAGCTGCCGATCTGCTGGCTGAAAAGTAAGCGACACCCTTTTCTAAAATATGCCCGGAAGAGCCTGTACACTGATGGAAACGTGTACAGGCTCTTTTTATTTTAGAAGAAACCGCTCAATCAATGTCTCGCACTGCCGACCTCCCGGAAAGGGGAAGCCTCCGGCAGGCCGGACAAGCCTGAGCGATTCACGCAAGGAAAGGACAGAAAATGGCAACAGTTACATTCAGTGCGGCGGACGATCTGCTCTATGCCTATCTGGCAGGTGAAATCGACCACGATGCAGCACAGAACCTGCGCATCCAGCTGGACGATGCCCTTTTGGCCCGCACCCCCAAAACACTGGTGCTCGATCTGGGCGGGGTTGGGTTTATGGATTCGTCCGGGGTGGGGCTGATTCTGGGCCGCCAGCGCTGCGCCCGCAGTCTGGGCGGAACCCTGCGTATCCAGCACGCCCCGGAGCAGCTGCGCCGCGTTCTGCGGCTGGCCAATATCCCCTGCACGGATGCAGGACAGGAGGAATGAAGATGAAAGCGGAAAACACGACCAGGATCCAATTTGATTCCCTCAGCGTCAACGAAGCGTATGCCCGCGGTGCGGCAGCGGCTTTTCTGGCCCGGTATGACCCCACCGTGCCCCAGCTGGCTGACCTGAAAACGGCGGTATCCGAAGCCGTCACCAACTGCATCGTCCACGCCTACCCCGACCGGGTGGGACCCATCACCATGACAGTCTCCGTTTATCCGGGGCGGGTGGTCAGAATCGTGATCGCAGACAAAGGGGTCGGCATCCCGGATATCCCCAGAGCGATGGAGCCGCTCTTCACCACCGGCAACCCGGAGGAGCGCTCCGGTCTCGGTTTTGCGGTCATGCAGAGCTTTATGGATAAAGTCAGTGTGCGCTCCGCTCCCGGCCGGGGCACCCGGGTCATTCTGACAAAGCATCTGGAGGAAAAGCCCTCTACATAAAAGGAAATGAGGGAATACCATGGTAACGGACAAGATCCGGCGCAGTGCATTCATTGAACAGAACCTCGGGCTGGTACACGCCTGTGCCGGACGCTTCCGGGGCAGGGGCATTGAATACGATGATCTCTATGGGGCGGGCTGTATGGGACTGGTCAAGGCGACCGACGGCTTTGATGAAGGACGCGGGGTCTGCTTTTCTACCTATGCAGTGCCAGTGATCCTGGGCGAGATCAAAAAGCTCTTCCGGGAGGGCGGCACAGTCAAGGTCAGCCGCTCCTTAAAAGAACTGGGGCTGCGGGTCAATGCGGCGCGGGAACATCACAGGAAGCTCTGCGGCACCGAGCCGACCCTTTCTCAACTGGCAGAAGAGCTGGGGGAGAGCGTGGAGAACATCACGCTTGCGATCCAGGCTGCACAGCCCGCCCTGAGCCTGACCCCGGAAGGGGAGAACAATGACCGGCAGATAGATATCCCGGTGGAATCCCCGGAGGAAGAACTTGCGGATAAGATCGGCCTGGCCGAGGTGCTGGAAAGTCTGCCGGAAGAGGACCGGCTCCTGATCCGTCTGCGGTTCTATGCCAACCGCACCCAGAGTGAGACGGCAAAAGTGCTGCATACCACGCAGGTCCAGATCTCCCGGCGGGAACGCAAGATCCTGCGCAAAATGCGGGAGCGGTTATTGGAATGAGCCGTGCAAACGAAAATAGGGCTTTTCTTGAAAAATGTAAAAAAAGGGCTTGCTTTTTGTCTGAGTCTGTGCTAAAATACATTACTGTCAGGCGGATGTCTGACACGAACGCTTCAGAAAAAACGGATGAAAAGTGACGAAGGTCGATTGGTTCTTCTAAGAACTTCAAAAAATCTTCAAAAAAGTGCTTGACATTCTAATACAAACGTGCTAAAATGTACAAGCTATCAGCCGCTAAGGCTGAGGCGCACAGGACCTTGAAAATTGAACAATATCGAAAAACTTGTAACGGAACCTATTTTCGTGTTGGAAAAACACGTTAAACAATTCCAAACAAAAGTAATTCACACAGGACGCAAGCGATTGCGTGCTGAGCGAAGAAGATTTAACACTTTTTAAGTGATAAATATCATTTATAAAGAGTTTGATCCTGGCTCAGGACGAACGCTGGCGGCGCGCCTAACACATGCAAGTCGAACGAGCGAGAGAGAGCTTGCTTTCTCGAGCGAGTGGCGAACGGGTGAGTAACGCGTGAGGAACCTGCCTCAAAGAGGGGGACAACAGTTGGAAACGACTGCTAATACCGCATAAGCCCACAGGTCGGCATCGACCAGAGGGAAAAGGAGCAATCCGCTTTGAGATGGCCTCGCGTCCGATTAGCTAGTTGGTGAGGTAACGGCCCACCAAGGCAACGATCGGTAGCCGGACTGAGAGGTTGAACGGCCACATTGGGACTGAGACACGGCCCAGACTCCTACGGGAGGCAGCAGTGGGGAATATTGCACAATGGGGGAAACCCTGATGCAGCGACGCCGCGTGGAGGAAGAAGGTCTTCGGATTGTAAACTCCTGTTGTTGAGGAAGATAATGACGGTACTCAACAAGGAAGTGACGGCTAACTACGTGCCAGCAGCCGCGGTAAAACGTAGGTCACAAGCGTTGTCCGGAATTACTGGGTGTAAAGGGAGCGCAGGCGGGAAGACAAGTTGGAAGTGAAATCTATGGGCTCAACCCATAAACTGCTTTCAAAACTGTTTTTCTTGAGTAGTGCAGAGGTAGGCGGAATTCCCGGTGTAGCGGTGGAATGCGTAGATATCGGGAGGAACACCAGTGGCGAAGGCGGCCTACTGGGCACCAACTGACGCTGAGGCTCGAAAGTGTGGGTAGCAAACAGGATTAGATACCCTGGTAGTCCACACCGTAAACGATGATTACTAGGTGTTGGAGGATTGACCCCTTCAGTGCCGCAGTTAACACAATAAGTAATCCACCTGGGGAGTACGACCGCAAGGTTGAAACTCAAAGGAATTGACGGGGGCCCGCACAAGCAGTGGAGTATGTGGTTTAATTCGACGCAACGCGAAGAACCTTACCAAGTCTTGACATCCTGCGACGATGCTGGAAACAGTATTTTCCTTCGGGACGCAGAGACAGGTGGTGCATGGTTGTCGTCAGCTCGTGTCGTGAGATGTTGGGTTAAGTCCCGCAACGAGCGCAACCCTTACTGTCAGTTACTACGCAAGAGGACTCTGGCAGGACTGCCGTTGACAAAACGGAGGAAGGTGGGGATGACGTCAAATCATCATGCCCTTTATGACTTGGGCTACACACGTACTACAATGGCGTTAAACAAAGAGAAGCAAGACCGCGAGGTGGAGCAAAACTCAGAAACAACGTCCCAGTTCGGACTGCAGGCTGCAACTCGCCTGCACGAAGTCGGAATTGCTAGTAATCGTGGATCAGCATGCCACGGTGAATACGTTCCCGGGCCTTGTACACACCGCCCGTCACACCATGAGAGCCGGGGGGACCCGAAGTCGGTAGTCTAACCGCAAGGAGGACGCCGCCGAAGGTAAAACTGGTGATTGGGGTGAAGTCGTAACAAGGTAGCCGTAGGAGAACCTGCGGCTGGATCACCTCCTTTCTAAGGAGTCAGGCAGATGGAAGAACATCGAAGATGGTCGGCCATCTGGAACAGGTGACAGATACAAGCAGAGTAGATATTGTTCGATTTTGAGGGCCCTGAAAAGGGGTTACTCAAAACCTTATGTGGGGGTTTAGCTCAGCTGGGAGAGCACCTGCTTTGCAAGCAGGGGGTCAAGGGTTCGATTCCCTTAATCTCCACCACATGGGCCAATAGCTCAGCTGGCTAGAGCACACGACTGATAATCGTGAGGTCGATGGTTCGAGTCCATTTTGGCCCACCATGTGATGAAAATCAAAGTTTCGGGAGACCGGGCTTTGAGGAACATCACCAAGACGTACCTTGAAAACTGAATAATAACTGCGAAACAAAGATTATAGTAAGTTCTTTTAAGAAATATTGCAATTTCAAAAGGAAGGGTAACAATAATCTTCGTTGGCAAAAGAGAGAATCAAGAGGATACCAAATGTTCTGAAAGAACGTTTGAAAGGTCAAGCGAACAAGGGCGCAGGGCGAATGCCTTGGCACTGGGAGCCGATGAAAGACGTGATAAGCTGCGATAAGCTTCGGGGAGCTGCAAATAAGCATTGATCCGGAGATTTCTGAATGAGGAAACTCACCTGGGTTCATACTCAGGTACAATACACTGAAATTCAAAATAGGTGTATTGAGGGAACCGCCTGAACTGAAACATCTAAGTAGGGCGAGGAAGAGACATCAAACGAGATTCCGTAAGTAGTGGCGAGCGAACGCGGAAGAGGGCAAACCGAGAGTAGAAATACTTTCGGGGTACGGACTGCTTTTAAGACTTAATCTGTTAACCGAACGGCATGGGAAGGCCGGTCAGAGAGTGTGAGAACCACGTAGGTGAAAACGGAGAGAGCTGCGCAGGATCCAGAGTACGGCCAGACACGTGAAACCTGGTCGGAATACGGGGGGACCACCCTCCAACCCTAAATACTACCCAGTGACCGATAGCGTATAGTACTGTGAAGGAAAGGTGAAAAGCACCCCGGGAGGGGAGTGAAAAAGAACCTGAAACCCTGTGCCTACAAGCACCTAGAGCGCGTCAAAGCGTGATAGGGTACTTTTTGTAGAACGGTCCGGCGAGCGATTGTATGCAGCAAGGTTAAGGACTTAAGGTCTGGAGCCGAAGCGAAAGCGAGTTTGAAAAGGGCGTTAAGTTGCATATAATGGGCCCGAAACCGGGTGACCTACCCATGGTCAGGTTGAAGTGGAAGTAAAATTCCATGGAGGACCGAACCGACCTCCGTTGAAAAGGCGGCGGATGAACTGTGGGTAGCGGAGAAATTCCAATCGAACCCGGAGATAGCTGGTTCTCCCCGAAATAGTTTTAGGACTAGCCTCAAGTTAGATACCTGGAGGTAAAGCACTGAATAGCCTAGCGGCCGAGAGGTTAGCGAAGCTTATCAAACTCAGAATGCCAGAGTATTGATGCTTGGGAGTCAGACAGTGTCAGATAAATGTCATTGTCAAAAGGGAAACAGCCCAGATCTACAGCTAAGGTCCCAAAGTCAGGTTAAGTGGAAAACGATGTGAAGATACGCAGACAACCAGGATGTTGGCTCAGAAGCAGCCACTCATTCAAAGAGTGCGTAATAGCTCACTGGTCGAGCGTCTTTGCGCGGAGAATTTAACGGGGCTAAACCTGACACCGAAGCTTAGGCAATACAGAAATGTATTGGGTAGGGGAGCGTTGTATACGCGGAGAAACAGTAGCGCAAGCGGCTGTGGAGTGTATAGAAGTGAGAATGCCGGAATGAGTAGCGCGAATGCAGTGAGAATCTGCATGGCCGAAAGCCTCAGGTTTCTGGAGGAAGGTTCGTCCGCTCCAGGTTAGTCGGGAGCTAAGGTGAGGCCGGAAGGCGTAGCCGATGCACAGACGGTAGAGATTCCGTCACCACCAAAAGAGTTAAGCACAGGGACACATATGAAGTCTCAGAGCCGGGTGTTGGTTCCGGTAGAGATCGAGGGAAATTAGTACCGAAGTCTGAGATGGAAGATGGCGAGAAAAGCTGTGTGTATTTCTGAGGTGCCCGTACCGCAAACCGACACAGGTAGGTAGGAAGAAGATTCTAAGGCCAACGGGAGAAGGGTTGTTAAGGAACTCGGCAAATTGACCCCGTAACTTCGGGAGAAGGGGTGCTCCAGAGATGGAGCCGCAGAGAATCGGCCCAAGCAACTGTTTACCAAAAACACAGGTTTGTGCTAAATCGAAAGATGACGTATACGAGCTGACGCCTGCCCGGTGCTGGAAGGTTAAGAGGAGATGTGCAAGCATTGAATCGAAGCCCCAGTGAACGGCGGCCGTAACTATAACGGTCCTAAGGTAGCGAAATTCCTTGTCAGGTAAGTTCTGACCCGCATGAAAGGCGTAATGATTTGGGCACTGTCTCAACAGCCCGCCCGGCGAAATTGTAGTACCGGTGAAGATGCCGGTTACCCGCGACAAGACGGAAAGACCCCATGGAGCTTTACTGTAGCCTAATATTGGGTTTCGATGTTGCATGCACAGGATAGATGGGACTCTGGGAAACCAAGGCTTTGGCTTTGGCGGAGAGGCCGTTGGGATACCATCCTTGCGATATTGGAATTCTAACCTGCGGCTCTGAATCGAGTCGGGGGACATTGTTAGGTGGGCAGTTTGACTGGGGCGGTCGCCTCCTAAAGAGTAACGGAGGCGTTCAAAGGTTCGCTCAGCTTGAACGGAAATCAAGCAAAAGAGTGCAAACGCAGAAGCGAGCCTAACTGCGAGACTGACGGGTCGAGCAGTAACGAAAGTTGGAGTTAGTGATCCGGTGGTATGTGAGTGGAAATGCCATCGCTCAACGGATAAAAGTTACCCTGGGGATAACAGGCTGATCTCCCCCAAGAGTCCACATCGACGGGGAGGTTTGGCACCTCGATGTCGGCTCATCGCATCCTGGGGCTGTATTCGGTCCCAAGGGTTTGGCTGTTCGCCAATTAAAGCGGTACGCGAGCTGGGTTCAGAACGTCGTGAGACAGTTCGGTCCCTATCTGTCGTGGGCGCAGGATATTTGATGGGAGCTGTCCCTAGTACGAGAGGACCGGGACGGACGTACCTCTGGCGCACCAGTTGTTCCGCCAGGAGCATAGCTGGGCAACTACGTACGGATCGGATAAACGCTGAAAGCATCTAAGCGTGAAGCCGACCCAAAGATAAGATATCCCACTGATTGAATCAGGTAAGATTCCTTGTAGACTACGAGGTTGATAGGCACGATGTGTAAGTGGAGCGATCCATTCAGCAAGTGTGTACTAATAGATCGAGGGCTTGACCACAATTCGCTTGAATTCTCAAGTCAATGATAAAATGTAAGCAGTGATTATTCAGTTTTGAAGGCACGTCCTTCAAGAAATACTGGACAAGAACACAGCAATGTGTTATACTTGGTCAGTCATATTGGTCGGTGACGATGACGGTGAGGTTCCACCTGTTCCCATTCCGAACACAGAAGTTAAGCTCGCTCGTGCCCAAGATAGTTCGCTGGAAACGGCGCGTGAAAATAGGTAGTCGCCGACTTTTATATGGCCCGTTGGTCAAGCGGTTAAGACAGAGGCCTCTCACGCCTTTAACATCGGTTCGATTCCGGTACGGGTCACCATATGCACCTCTAGCTCAGTTGGTAGAGCAACTGACTCTTAATCAGTGGGCCCAGGGTTCGAGTCCCTGGAGGTGCACCACAACAACAAAATCCGAACTTTTTTCCGATAGGAGAAGGGTTCGGATTTTTTGTATTCTTTGGAAAACAGAACGAATCCCTTGCTTCCATCGAAAAACGTCCTAGACCTTATCATAAGAAAGCACGACAGACCACGCTAAGAGTGCCGTAAGGCAGAAAGGACACAAACATGAAGTGCGATGCAAGAGCTTGCAAATTCAACATGGACACCGGCTGCGTGGAGCTGCTGCTCCGGGATGGGAGAAAGATTTCCATCGACTGCACCGGGGTTGAGGATGCACTGGATGTGACTATGGCGCAGCAGACGGAACTGGACTACCTTATCTACAATGACCCACTGGGCTATGCGGATTTGATTCTGAACGGTAATCCGAAGGAATATCTGAGGAATGTGGCTGGAAGTCATGGGTTAGAAAATTAAAGGCAAAACAAAAACAGGGTGCGCCCCTGAATAGGACGCACCCTGCCAAAATCCACATATGATAGCGATATGTACAACAGGGCGTTCCCCGTCGGGAACGCTCTGTTTTTCTTTGCCGGAGAGATGAGCCTGTTCCGCCTGCCACGCGGCAAATTCTCTTTGCCCTTCTTCGCTGTTCCAGCAGGCAAGGATGGCCGGGTAGAATGCCCGTGCCAGACGGTCGATGACTTCATCGGGATAGGGGGAAGTGTTTGTGGACTTTTTCTTTGTGTTCAAACGCACGCTCCTTTGATCGTCCCACCGCAGCAAAGTCGGGCGAGAAAATCAAAGTTCCAAATTTTTATCAGGCGCAAGGGCGCGGATGCTTTCCGCCCTGCTCTTGCGGCTGGTGGCTCGTTGATGACTTACAAGTGCCTGTCGTTATGCGATTTCTTTCTCGTTCAGCATTTCTTCAAACTGTGCCATATACGCCTTGTGCTGCTTGAGGATTTTTAGCGTTTCAGTTTTGGCGTAGGAATCGTCCGGTAGCTTAGGCAAGTATCTCATCAAAAAATCAAAGTCCTGCTGAATCCGCCGGACAGCGACTTCCAGCGCGGAGTAGTTGATTCCAGAGTAGTGTGAGTAGCTCGACTGCGGAGCGGGGCGGTCCTCCGGGTGCAGAATCTCGTGCACGATCTGCTTGCGGTTCGGAAAATCGGCTCTGGCAAGGCGGTGCATATCAGCATCACGGACTTTGAACTGCCCGGACAGGATTTTCTCCTGCATACCGGGCACCATCTGTTCCATGATCTCTACGCCACGCATGAATTTTTCAGAACGGGCAACGTAGGATTCGCTGACATTGTTCCGCTCCGCAATCTGCTTACGAACGCTTGCTTCTGCGGCAGTGGGAGGAATTGTGTCAATTTGACACAATTCCTCCGGGGCGGTTTTCTTGGCAGCAGCCGTGTGCTGGTTGTTGCCGTTTCCACCGGGCTTCCGATGTTCCACACTGTACTGCTTTCCAATGAGGAACTTCTTCTGCTCCGGGGTTAAATTGCGCCGCCCCAGCTGATTCTTGCAGATCCAAGCGAGAGCTTCCTCACGATTTGCAAAGCGGAGCGGCATGGTAGAAAAGTAGATTTCGGGATGCTTCTGAAGAATCGCATAACGATTGTGACCGTCAACAAGTGTATTGTTCCACACGATCAAAGGAGAGAGCAGCTTGCCCGCTTTCAGGATATTTTCTTCAAGCTGCTTGAATTCATCATCGGTCAGAGGGGGAATCTGGGACTGAAACTCCGGATCGATTTTCAGATTGATCATACGCACACTCCTTTATCTCTCCTGCTGCGCCGGTTCTTCCTCCCGGAAAAAGGACGCAACATTCTGCTTTGCGGTTTTCAGTTTGAGCAGTTCTTCCTTAGCTTCCTTGTACTGCTCGTAGAACTTTGCCTTTTCGGATGCCAGCTGCGCATACTCGGCTTCCAGTTTTTTCGGGCTGGGCAGCTTGGTGATGTTGTTTGCCTTAAAATAGGCTGCTGCTGCCCGGTATGCTGTCAGCTCTGCACGGTGCTGCTCCTCAAAGGCTGCGGGTCGTTTGGCAGCTTTTAACTGCTGTGTGATTATCTTGGTGCTGGCATAGGCTGCGACCTGATAGCGCAGCTCTTTGTTGAATTTCATGCGACCTTCGAGGTCTTTCACCACCGCCAGTGCGTCGTGATACTTGGTTTCCAGTTTGGCGATGCGCTGGTTCAGGGCGTCCTCGTTGAGCAAATCTTTCTCCTGCAAGAGGATCAGAGTTTGTGCCATGGCTTTGAGGTTGTACTTCTTTGCCCAACGCTCATAGCCTGTGCCCTTACCCTTGGCCAGCTTTGCCTGAATGTCAATCAGTTTCCCGATGGTATCCTGCTTGAACTGCACCTTGGGTTTGTGCTCTGCGTTTGCGTTCAGGGTAGCAAACACAGCTTTCTTGTCGTAGTTGTCACCGAGATGTTTCGCTCGGATAAACTTCGTTCTGCCAGCAGGCAAGTAGCTGAGTTGTTCACGGCTTTCCTTGACGGCAATGCCGTACTGCTGCAAGAGCCTGTCGGAAAAATCTTCAAAGCTCGTGGCACGGTGCAATACAGACGAAATCTGTCTCCGTAAAGTATCCTTCACAGTTTCAAACTTCTTCTGCCGAGGCTGCTGTCCAGCTGTGGTGAGGGCTGCGTTTTCACGATCGAGTTTCAACTGGCCGCGTCTACGCGCCCAATACTCAGCTTCGCTCACGCGCTCCTTGGAGCCGTTGAGCAGGTCGATCTGGTACAGACCAGCACCCTCACACAGCTCCATGACCTCAACACGCAAGTGCCGCATGGTCTGGGCTGTGCTGGAGTGCTTCATACCCTCGCGCCAGTCGCGGGGCTTCTGCATATAGGGCTTGCGTTCCACCTCTCGTGTTCGGATGCTGCCAATCACGATGTGGACGTGGATGTTTCCCGAACGGTTATGCCCATCCGGGTGAGTGCAGACGATGGCAGGATGACCGGGAAAATTTTCAGAACAAAACTTTAGGCCAAGTGCCTGTGCCTTTTCCATGGTCAAGCCGTTGTCGGCTGCATCTCGTGGGTCAAAGCTGATGATATACTGGTGACTTTTGATATCACCATGCTGGGTGTTCTTGCCATACTTGCGGTTTGCCAGCAGACAGGCTGTTGCAAACGAGAAATCGCCGCACTCAAGGGTGTCGAGCAGGTACGAATCCCGCAGCTTCGGCTTGCCCTGTTCATCCAGAAGTTGCTTCCCGGTGAACGCGTCGTGCTGGTAAACGAGGTACGCTTCGATGGCGGTGTAGTCCGAGTTTTTAGAGCTTATATGCTTGAGCGTTGCCATACAGTTCACCCAGAAGTTTCTCGGCGTTGAGCCGAAATGCGGTTAGGTCTGCAAGTTCGTCAAGAATTTTCGCTCGGATCTGCTCGGTGTCTGCACCGCCGAAGTTGAAGTGCCTTGCAAGTTGGTTGAGGTTGGTGCCCACTTTGCTGCACTGAGCAAGCAAAGTGGAAACAGCGGTCAGGGTTTCTTCTCCGCCGCCGGCAACGATGACCGTTTTCTCGATCTTGACGTTGTGGATGGCGCGGCGGATAAAAGTGGAGAGGGAGAGATTCAGGAGTTTGCAAGTGAGTTCCAGTGACATTTTTTCCTCCGCTGTCACACGGAACTTGATGACGTGCGTTTTGTTGTTCGGCGTGTCGTAGCGCTGGGAATTGCTAGGGGTCGATTGAACATTCGTTTTGGTCATTGTACCTCCTGTCTGTTCGATAACTCCTCGGTGAAGTTATGTAAGCACGACACGCCGTTCCATTCGTGCCGCAAGGCACGAATGATGAGCAGGGTTTGGGGCAGGCACGCCCCAACAAGATCACTTCGGAAATGCAGACGCATTGCAGAAGTGAAGTCCCGGATGGACAGGAAATTTTCAAGAATTGAAAATTTGTGGCCACGGGACGGTTCTTGCCCTCTACCGCTGCGCTCAAAACGCTTCATCAACAAATGTTTCCGAATTGTTAAGACGCAAAAATAAGTAGAGAGTTCCGCTGCTTATGTAATGGGGTCACCGTTTGCTCCGAACGAAGTTCCTGCCCCTGTTTGTGCAGCGGCGTTGGCTATAAAGCCGGTATCACGTCCGGTCGGCTCATGAAGTTTTCAAGGTACGTTCCCCACAAAAGAAAAATACCGCCCACGCAGCGCAGCGATGATTTTGTCGGGGTGAATCGGCGGCAAAATGAATCGGGTGTGTTGCGGGGCGGTACGTTCTTTCCGGGCAATCATCCGCTGAAAGTGGTGGTTATCACGGTGAGAACCACCACTTTCAGCAAGATTTGGAATAAAGGGTATCATGGAAGTGTAGGCGCGTCAAGATGGTTTTGCAAAATTTATTGTGGTAAAGCGGTGGTAGTAGGACTTATTTGTGTAGTATGCTCCAAAAGCCATATTGTAACTATATGTTTCTTTGCAATCTACGGATGAAGAGAAGGAGAAGCTCTAAATCTGCGTCGGAAAGCTCTTGTATTCCCTCTGAGATGGCATCGATTAGCTCTGGTCGATCGTGGTCGCTAAAGAATTGCTCTGGAGTGATGCAAAAGTAATCACATATATTAAAGAATTGCGTCATGGATGGAAGTGCTTTTCCGGAGCTTATTCCTTGAATATAATTTTTGTTTTGTCCTAGCTCTAGGCTCATCTGATACTCTGAAACATTGCGTTTCATGCGAAGTTCTGTGATTCGTTGCCGAAGGAAGCTTGCATAGTCCACATTTTTTCACCTCATCAGAAAGCATACAGGGAATTGAATTTAAATGTTCCAGATAGAAAGCCTCGATTTGGTTAAAAACGGCTTGACAGTACAGAACTAATGTGGCAGAATAAAATAAAAGGTCGAATTGTACAGAAACATTCTGTCAATGGCATAGGAAAATTCCAGGCAGAAATTCTAATGGAAACTGCTGAAGGCGATTATAAAGAGGGGAAACGTCGATGGAATCAAATCAGGCACAAGTGATCCGTCAGGATCTGAGAAACTTTTCCGGCGCAGTGCAGAATATGGTGCAGGGGGTCAGAGCGGCATCTATTTCATGGGGAGATCAGAACTACCAGATGTTGTTTCGGTCGATTCAGGGACTTTCCATAAAGTCAAAACGTGTGCTGGATAGTGGCAACCGTGCAGCACAGGCGGCAGAACGGTTCTTTGAAATATCCCAAGAACAATACTGAGAAATAGTTCAGAGGAAACTGTATGACACAAGTTTCAGTAGAAGGTCTCAAAAAAGTAAAGCAGGCACTACTGGATTTCAAAAATCAAGCTGCGCCGATGTCCTATACCGTTACAAATCATAATCAGTCCTGTCAAAGCGATGCATCGAAGTCTGTGAATAAGACCAGGCAGACAGTCGAAGAACTGACGCAGAGGGTTAAAACTCTGGAAAATAAGATTCAGGAACTGGAACAGTCGATTCAGCAGAGCGAGAGAATGATTCAGGAACTGGAGCTACAGGGGAAGGAAGCACGTGAGACGATTGGAACGCTGGAACAGCGTGTAGCCAAAATTCAAGAGGAACTGCGGAAGATTGGAAACGTCTCAACAAGTGATGAAAATGGACAGAGCCAGATTGCACAGCGTATTCGGCAATTGAAAGCGGAATTACAGCGATGCCGTGAACATATTTCACAGATTCAAAATGCTGTAAGAGAAATGGAACAGGAGAAGGCTCGGCTTCAGCAGCAAGAGGAATGGCAGCGCAGCCAGAAAGCGCGTGCAGAGCAGGAACTTGCATCCCAGAAGAGACGGCTACAGCAGTATCAGGGTAAACTGGAACGTCTGCAACAGCAGATGAGCATTTTGTCCAGCGCACTGGGAGAGTATCAGCAGTCGATGCAAGTATTTCAGGCGCAGGCAGCACAGCAGGGGCAGGTCACGATGCAGTCTGTAGACAGTTGCATCCAATGCGTGGAACTTTATATGCAATATTGCTAAGTAAATTCGATAGATAAATGAAAGGATGTGTTTCTTTTGGCAAGCGCACAAGTCAAGATTCAGGATTTGAAAAACGGAATCAATGCCTGCGGCGTATGTACACATGAATTGCAGCTTACAGCTCAGCAGCTCCAGCGTGATTATATGAGTGCTGGCTCTGGATGGAAGGATGAGCAGTACAAAAATCTTGGACAGATTGTCGAGGATAGTTGCACCGCAATTCTGCAGCCGATTCCGCAGCTTGAAAACTGTCAGAAGTGGCTGCAGGAGCTTGCAGCTTTGGTTGAAAAATATGAGACCTGATGTCGGTTTATAAAAAGGAGGTTGGATATAATGGCAATGAACGCATCCGTTTCTGCTATTCAGGACATGGAAAAGACGCTTGCGGATACAGTGCGTAATCTGGATACGCTCAGTGAAAAGATTAGCACGAATTTCCGTCCTTCGGCAGATTGGAACGATAACCAGGCGGTGGCTTACAATCAGGTGATGCAAAAGATTGCCCGGTTGGTCAAATCACCGACAGCGGACCTGAAAAAGCAACAGGAAAAGCTGAAACAACTGGAGGAACTGGTACGGAGTTATCAGAGCCACCAGTTTAATGGATAAAACAAAATCATTATGGAGGAATCAAAAATGGATCTGAACGATTTCACAAGTGCGGAAAACAAGAAAATGACGACGGAAAATGATATTCCGACGTTCAACCCTCCTATAGGTGATGCACCAAAGGTGGGAGTTGATGGTAAGAGCAAGAAGGCGCAGACTTTTACACCCCCTACGACATCCAACATGGATCCGGGATGCTACTACCACCCGGAAGAGAGGGTGGTAGGCCACTGCGCACGGTGCGGCAAGAATTTGTGCCGCTATTGTTGCGATTCCTTTGGTGTGACTGGTGGTGAATATGCAGGAAAGATGTTGTGCTATGACTGCACTACAAAGCTCGTGAAGGATAATGTGGAAGAACTGCAGAAAAACCATAATTATATCCATGGACAGTATACGCAGTGTCTGGTTGGATGTGCAATCGGTGGTGTGATTGGATTCATCTGGGGGCTGAGCGGTGGCATCATGGGTGCACTTCTTTATATGGTACTGTGTGCAGCGATCGGCGGCAGCGCGAGTAACTTTTTCCACCGCTTCATTGCAGCAATTCCGGGGTTCTTTGTTTCCACGGGAAACATGGTGATTTCGATTTGCGTCGGTCTGTTTAAATTTATCTTCTGTTTCTTCCTCTATGCGATTATGGCATTGTTTGAAACGGTCAAAAAGATTCTTTACTACCGCAATTATATGGCTCAGACGGCAGATTGTCTGGAAAAGGACAGTTCTGCCCTGCAGTGCATCCGGGATCGTATGGAATATAGCCGTGTGATGAATGAAAATCGCGGTATGAGTCTGGCAGATCTGATGAATGAAGGCAGCGAGCTGTACAACAACTCTTATGCTCGCATGGTTCAGGAACAGGGCGAGGAAAAAGCAGAGGCATTTGTCAGCAGATGCACTACTCAGATCGCCGAGAACGGCGAGATCATCCGCAGCTTTGCAGCCTGATCGCCTGGCAAGGACAAAAAATACTGTCGCGCCAAACGACTTGTTTCAGCAGGAGGTTAATACAGTATGGATAACAATGATGTGGTCGCTGCACGTCGTCGTGCATTGCAGGAAGCAATTCATAGCGGTGAAACCGTTATGGTCTCGCCCACGGGTCAGGTTCAGTTGCCGGGCGAATCGGATGATCCTACCCGTCCGGGAATTTCGGTCCCGCAGGGTAAGCTTGCTTAAGGCAGGAGGGAGTAACAATGGCATTTTACTGGTATCAGAGTGATCCCGACCTCTATCGGGCAGAAGTCCAGGCCATGAACAAGTTCTTTCCGTCGTTTACGATTCATCAGCTTCCTGATGGTTCCGGCAGACTGTACTGGCGTGGCAAAGTGCAGCCCGCTGGTCCGGACGGTATGGTCTGGGATTTGATGCTGATTTATAAAAATGATCATCCTCATGCAGGCGCATCGGAATATGGCGGTTCGATCCAGATTCTTCCGGTACAGCCGCGGCTGAAGGATATAGCGACCCGCATGATGCCGATCCTTGAGGAAACATATGGCAGCTACGAAAATTGTGTAAGACATGGCTTCGGTCTTGGTCTGCCGCATATCTATCGGGATAATTTCGGACGTAATGAAGAATATTTTATTTGTACTGCAGATCCGAAATACTTCAAGACGGGTATGACACGTTCGACTTCAGCTGCATCCTCTCTCAGCTGGGCCTGTAAATGGATCCTTCTGTGCGAAATGTGGATGAATGGCGAAATCAGCGATGATGTTGCGCTTGAAGGCAATTATTGAGTATTGAAAAACACTCATCACTCACGTCGGTGGGTGATGAGTGTTTTTGTTTCGAATGAGGTGTGAACAGATGGAAGTGGTCTTTTCGCAGCGGGCGATAGCGGCAGTCATGGCAGAGACGGCAGAAAAGATACAGACAGAAACGGGCGGTCTATTCCTTGGCAAAGTGATCGGGGATACATGGTATGTTGTGGAGTCCATCGACCCCGGTCCGAATTCGATTTTTGAAGTCGCATATTTTGAATACGATCAGCCGTATGTCCAGCACCTGATTAACAAGGTCGCTGCAATTTATCAGGAACGGTTGGAACTGATTGGGCTGTGGCATCGTCATCCGGGGTCTTTTGACCAGTTCTCGGGGACGGACGATCAAACTAATCACGTCTATGCGTCCATGCGGCCGCAGGGAGCAATCTCGGTTCTGGTCAATCTTGATCCGGATTTCCGTATGACGGTCTATCATGTGGGACAGACATATCGGAACTATCAGCGCATTTCCTATGAGATAGGAAATGAACGGTTTCCGCAAGAGCTTCTAAAGTATCGTTCGGTAGAAGATTCACTTGCTCTTATGCGGCGGAAATGTGGTCGTTCTGAAGCAGGAGGAACATCCAACAAAAAATCCATCGAGAATTTCATGGAAGAAGTATCGTCTTACCTTGATATGCAGATTACCGCACCGGCTATGGGCATGAAGCAAGTGGTCTCGGAGGAACAGATGACTCGGATGCTTGATCTCTTGTATGCTGATTTGGAATTTTTGCAGGAGAAAAATATCTCTGTTCGGGTCAGATGGAATGAGAATACATTATGGCTTTTGCCGAAAAGCAATAACGAGAACGAAGCTGTGCGTTTTACAGACCTGACGGAAAATAAAATGCTGGGAGCATGGCGTGAAAAGGTGTTTTATTATCATTCCGGAGATTTGGAGAAAGCATGGAATGATGCACATGACACATCAGATGACAAGTCACCGAAAGAAAATGGGCGAATGGAGGAAATTGCCAGACGTATTGTTATGTTTGGCGTGAGAAAGGGTAATTGATATGCTAGAGAATTTTTTTGGGGAAGAAATAGAAAAGACGGTATTCCTTTCGGCGGCGCAGATGAGGGAAGCACACCCGGGGCCAGTGAGAGGAAAATATTTCAAGGACACTGCTATCTTCAATATTTTTCCGCCGGAGCTCTCAGAGCGTGGGGAGTTTTTGGGGCAGATCCTTCCGGAAGGCTTTGAGCCGAACGCCAAAGGTTTTTGCGGGGTCGCAAGACAGGAAAAAATTCAGTTCTATTTTGACGGAAAACCAATCAATGCGGAACCCTATGAATTGCACCAAAATATATTTTCCCGCAACAAAGGTATTTTAGAAACGGATAAAATGGATCACAAACGGGCAGTGATTCTGGGGTGTGGATCAGTTGGAAGCCTCGTAGCAATGGAACTTGCCCGGTCCGGTGTGGGCCATTTTCTGCTTGCTGACCCGGATGTAATGGAATACCACAATATCTGTCGGCACCAGTGTGGTATTGAGGATGTCGGAGACCTTAAGATAAATGCACTGAAGCGTAAGTTGCTGAATATCAATCCTCAAATTGATGTGCAGATATTTGAGGGAATCGTTCAGAACATTCCAAAGGCCATGCTGGATGATTTTTGTGTAAAAGGGGAAACCGTTTTTGTGGGCTGTGCAGATAACCGTGGAGCAGATGTCTACGCAAACCGCATAAGCATTTATTACGGAGCGGCATTTCTCTCGGTCGGATTCTGGGAGCGTGCCTATGCCGGAGAAATTTTCTATCATATCCCGGACAGGGGAATGCCCTGCTACGCATGTGCTTTGGGCGAGGGCACGGAACTTTCGGCACGGGTGCAGGCAAACCATCATGTTTATTCCAATCAGGAGAATATTGAGGGAGTCCGCTTTGAGCCGGGCATCTCAGTGGATATCAATTTTATCACCTGCATCGGAGTGAAATTGTGCCTTGATATCCTGAACATGACGGAGCCGGGCTACCGGCCTCGTTTGCTGAACGATCTGAAGCAGTACACACTGGTGTGCAACACAAGCGACCCAGAGATCGGCGGGGAAATGGTAGAGATATTCAGCTATCCTTTGCAGGTCACCACCTCGCTCAAGGTGGGTTTCCATTCAGAAAAGTGCACAGGACAGTGTCGATATGAAATCAAAGATCATTAAGATGTCTTGAGAGAGAGGAGAACACGATGGATGCTTTGACGCAGGCAGAAGTATTTGCTCTGATCGGGGAACTGAATGGTTTCATTGAAAAATGGGACCCCCGGCTCGTCACGCAGGAAAGAGAATATCAGGCAAAAAGAACGAGAATCATCGCAGAAAACAATGCGGAAAAGACGCGCCGGGAAAAGGCTTACAAACAGGAATGTGAGACACTGTCACGTCAGTCGGCCAAAATGATTGAGGATGCCCAGAAGATCCTTGAAGATGTGGATCAAATGGATCAACAGCTGATGAGTTCTGACAAGTACTACAGCAAGACCAAAACACGTAAGGAAGCCGAACTGGCGGGCGTGGAAAGCCAGGCATACAGAAACTATACTGCATTGATGGAGGGAATTGAGGCAATCCGCAGGGACTATGGCCAGATCTCGAAAAAATATCGTGAGTCCATGCTTCCTTTTCTGATCAATGATCTGCACTTTTTGTTTTCGGCACAACGCAAGAAAGACTACGAAAGCCTTATTGTGCTGAGAAATACGGTGCATAAATTTGTGAATGAGGTCAGTGAACTGCTGCCGGAAATTACGCAGGATGAGCTGGCGATGAAAAAAGAAGCGTTCGAGCAGGACCAAAAGACTCTGGCACTTAATTTCCTGTCTACGATTCAGGAGTTTGATAATCAGGAGAGCATCAAGAACAAGAGCGATGAAACGCAGCTGCAGAGAGAACTGGATGAACTGTTCCCGCAGGAATTTGTTGATTTTCTGGCGCAGACGGGAATGGACTATGAATCGCGCAGAGTGAAAGTGAACAGCGGGAAAAACTTTGCAGATGGAATCCTCTGGATGAGCTTTACGGATTATCCTCTTTTGCTTCTGGTCGAGAATAAAAAGCTTTTGTCCCTTCTGAAAAAGCGCTGTGCCCATATGATGGTTAACGATGTGATCCGCTTTCCGCTTCCGATGGCATGTAAAGGAGCTGAACCACTCCTTGTGATGTCGGACGCTCGTTTCCCGGAAAAGGCAAAGCAACTGTCGCATGCATGGATGTTTGGTGTTCTGGCTAGCAGCCCTGTGGCAAAGTTGGAAATCACGGTGATCGATCCTGAAAACCGTGGAACCAGTGTCGGACCTTTCTTTGATGCTCGCAAGCGTCTGCCAGAACTGTTCGGTGAAAAGATCTGCTTTACGGCAGAGGATATCGCTACACAACTGGCGCTGTTGAACGAAGAAATTGAGACGACCCTGATGGACAAACTCGGAACAGAGTACGACAGTATTTTTGACTATTCAAGGGAACACCCGGAAGAGACCCTGCGAGTCCGCTGCCTCGTGATGTATGATTTCCCTCGCAATATCAGCGATTCGATTCTTACGGATGTGCGCAATATTCTGCGTAATGGCAGCCGGTGCGGCATTTATACAATGATCATTTGCCCGCCGCCGCAGCCAGGCACACGTCAGGAAAGCTACCGGCAGATGCTGCAGACGATACAGCCCCTAACAGCGGTCATCAAGCAGGATCAGCAGAGCTTTTCGGAGCGCGGCTTGCCGTTGCTTTATCATCCGATGCCGGATAAAGCCGGTTTCGACCGCTTCTTCAGTAAGTATATGCTTATCTTTGAGGGAATGCAGAACCGGGGCATTGCGTTCTCGCCGTTTATCCGCAAGCTGGTCGAAGCGAAAGATGATGCAGAGCTGGATGTTTCCATTCAGAACCTTACTGAATGGAAACAGATATCTCAGGAGCCATTTGATCAACAGTCGGCAAGTACAACTTTCCCGGAGTTGTTCTGCATGGGCCAGATCGCTTATCCGGCCGAGATCTTTGATGAAAGCATCGGCTATAAAAAAATCGTGCGTGCTTTCCGCGCGGAAACACCGGGTCACTCTATTGATATGAGCCGTGTGGAATTGCCGATGATGTTTAATCTCCATCATCCACTCAATCTGGAGGTAATCGGAGCTGAGGCGCAGCACGATAATATGCAGAGTGCAGCATATCGCGTAATCTGGGGCTTCCTTCGGAAGTGCCCGGCATCCAAAGTGCGCTTCTGTATCTTTGATCCGAAAGAGGGCGGCGGAAGTGTCCGTATGTTGTCCAACTTCGTCAATAAAATGCCGGATTCCTACAAAAGGGCTGTCACGCAGATGTCCCGGACAGAAGAATTGCTGAGCTGTCTGAAAGAGCTGGAAGGACAGACGCTTGATTTTATCCGTGACCGCCCTGATTATGATGATTTGCTGGATTATAATGCGCACAATCCAAGACGTACAGAAGCGATTACATTGCTCATGCTGTATGATTTCCCGTTGAATGCGGACGCTCGCTGTCTGGAACTGCTGTCCTCTGTTATGCAGAAAGGAAACAGGTGCGGCATCTATGTCGTTCTGTGTCGGAATACTGCGGTCGAGGTGGCAAGCAGCTATGACCACATAGACGAAAAACTGGCCGAACTGGAAAAGAATTGTGTCCAGATCGAATGTAAAGAAAACGGCTTTGCTCTGCTGCCGTATCATCTCTCGGTCCGTTTGATCGAAAAACCCGATGCCGGACAGTTGAAAAAATTTGCGGTAGAATATCACAAGGCAGTCGAAAAACTGAGCGTTCAGAGCATCCATTTTGAAGAAATCCTCCCGCCGGAACCGTTCCAGGGCAGCACAGCCAAGGTACTGAAGCTGCCGATGGGCATCGGCGATGGCGATTCGGTCGTGAGCATGGTGTTTGGCGAGGGCACTTCGCATCATGGCCTGATCGGCGGTGGTACGGGTGGCGGCAAATCGACCCTGCTGCATACGCTGATTATGAGCAGTATGATGAACTATTCGCCGGAACAGCTCAATTTGTATCTGATGGATTTCAAGGGCGGTACCGAGTTCAAAATCTATGAATCGGAGCGGTTGCCGCACATCAAGCTGCTGGCGCTGGATGCACTGCAGGAGTTCGGCGAGAGCATCTTGGAAAATCTGGTCCAGGAGATGGCGAATCGCTCGGATATATTCAAGAGATCCGGTGGATATACAAAGCTGGAAGACTATGTTACCAATACCGGAAATAGCATGCCCCGTATCCTTGTCATCATGGATGAGTTCCAGATTTTGTTTGACAGCGGAACAAACCGCAAGGTGGCAGAGCGGTGCGCAAATCTGGCGAAGAAGATCGTTACGGAAGGACGTTCCTACGGCGTGCATCTTCTGATGGCGACTCAATCCACCAAAATCATTTCGACCCTGACGCTGGATCGTGGTACGATCGAGCAGATGCGTATCCGTGTCGGCCTTAAATGTGGCGAAGATGATACTCGTTATCTGTTTGGTGATACCCATTGCTCGGATGCAATGAAAAAAATGGAAGGACCCCGCGGAACCGCTGTGCTGAACGAAGACTACACAGAGAACAATCCGAACGTTGGCCTGCGGGTCGCTTTCTGCAATGATGAAACCAAAAAGTATTACCTGAAACAGATCAGTGAGAAGTTTGCGGATTCTCCCTGCACGATGCAGGTGTTCGAGGGCTCCCGCACTGTGCCGATGCTGGACTATCTTGCTGCACGGTCGATCGGTATTGCCGATACCAGCACGGTCACTGTGCATATGGGCGAAAAAATTAAGGTGGATGACCCGTTTGAACTGACGTTTGACCGCAAGAAACAGCATAATGTCCTGATCTGTGGTTCCAATGATGAACTGATGGATCGGACGGTCAATCTGTTCCTGCTCTCGGCTGCGCTGAACCGCAGGGCGTGTGTGTACTGTGTGGATGGCGACAGCATCGTGGGAGATGACCGCTGCGGAAGTTTTTATCAAAGCCTCGAGCATGGTGTAGCAGAACTGCACACTGCACATACCCGTTCAGATATCGTACAGTTTGTCCATGACCTTTACGAAAAGTATCAGCAGCGCAAAAAGAAAACAGGTGGAGATACGGTGCTGTTTGTCATCAAAAATCTGCAGTTCCTGGATCTGATGCAGACGATGCTGCTGGGTGACCGGGTCGATGAGGCGGAGTATATAGAGTTTCTAGCAGAACCCAAAGCAGTGGATGTCCCGCCGACTGTGGTGGAAGATCCGACGCTTGATCTTCTGGCTGGGTTCTCTGCAGAACCGACGGATTCCCCTGTCGAGCCGACGGGATTCTCCACGAAGCCTGCGGATGACGATCCCTTTGCCGCACTGCTGGCTCAAGTGCCGTCTCTTACTGCGGATGTGGCTCCGGCAGAATCGCAAAATGTAGAGGAAAGAGATCCGTTTGCGGATCTGATGGCATCGTTCTCCAGCATTGGCGCAGACTCTTCCCATGTTTCTGCTCAGCCTGTCTCCGGAGCAATGGGAAATGCTAGCGAAAAATTGCAGAAACTGATTGCAGACGGTGCAGCCTATGGCATCCACTTTATCATCTGCTCCAGCGATTATCAGACGGTAAAGGAGTCCATGCACTTTGGCATGAACATTTTGAACAAGTTCCGGGAGAGAATCGTGTTTGCACTGAGTGATTCGGATGCATTCAATCTGATCGATAACGTGAACGTTTCCACGCTGCATGACAATACGGTTTACTATACAAATGGTGCTACTGATACGTTCCAGTTCAAACCGTATGTCAGCCCTGCACCAGAGCAGGTCGAAACTTTCTGTAGCGAGTTGTTGCCAATGTAAAGGGTGATTCGTGATGACAAATGTAAACTCATCTGCGGTTCGTCATGCGTTGAATCAGACAACTGCTGCGCGGGAAGCAATCGGGTATTTTATTCAAAGAATCCTGCAGCAGTTTAATAACGTCAATCATAGCTGGAATGACCAGCAGTCCAGAAGACTTTATGCAATCGTACTCGACAGCGTCACAAGTCTCCGAGCCAGCTATGGTGAGCTGCGTTCACTGGAAGAATCCCTCAAGAAAACACTTGACACAGTCGAGAAGTATGAGCAAATCGGACGTGCTACACGAACAACGGCAGCAGCGGGCGTAGCAGCGGCTGCTTCAGTAGCATCTGCAGGAACAAAAACAGCTGCCAGCATACGACCGAGCATCAAACAGGACAAGCCTTTCTCCTCCCCCAAATACAATGCGATCCTTGATCAGCGCTATGGGAATGCTGTTCCGGCCGCAAGGAAGGTCTTTGATTTGTTTGCAGAAAAGCTATGTATCCTCAACGGCAATTATAGCGGACCGGGGCCAAGCCATTACTCGCCTGCTGAGCACGGCGTTTATTACAATGCAGCAGAGGATGAGAAGAACGTGCGAGGGGCGGGTGCTACATACTACCACGAACTGGGGCACATGATTGATCATGTATGCATGAGATATCAAAATTTGATGTCGGAAAATGCTGTGTTTCACCATGCGCTGGTCAGCGATGGACAAAGGTTAATTCAATGCTATAATAACTCTACCCCGGAACAGAGGGAAAGAGCTGTGCGCAATCTTTGCGAGGGAGCATGGCACAGCTGTTCGGATCTCGCGAATTTTGCTACCAATGGCCATGTTTGTGGTGGATGGGGTCATAGCGAAGAATACTGCGCAAGAGCATGGGCCATGGAGCATGAGGCGTTTGCACACTTTTTTGAAGCGAGTATGGGCGATAGCATCAAGCTGCAACGGCTGACCAAACTTTTTCCCAATTCGGTAAGAGTATTTAACCAGATGCTCGATGCGATCATTAAGAATGCAGAACCCTATGACCGTGAGCAGCGTGAACGTGCCATCTGGGAAGAACGTTGACAAAAGGCAGAAAGGAGGCCGGACAGAGTGACTGTTGAAACTTTAGACGATCTTTTTTCAGACGATTCTATGCCCCAAACTGCTGTGGATGAGGAATTGTTTGAACTGTGTACCGAATTTGAAAATGCATTTCATCAATGCATCCCACGTGAAATGATGCCTTTGTGGGTAACGGATGAGAAACTGAAGGAGGCCATCAGGAACTGTTTGCAGCAGAAAAACGCAGACATCCTCGGAGTACTTGGAATTGAAATTTCAGAAGACAGCATCTATTAACAGAATCAATTCTCTGCTCCGAAAAGCAGCCGTTGTTTTTGGTTAGCTTGAGCGATTTAAACAGGGCTGTTGCAAAACAGCCAAAACGAAAAAATGAGATGGACTTCCCCGAAAAAGGTTGCCTGTCTCATTTTTTGTTGTACTCCGAAACTGCAATTAACCAGATACAACAAGGACGGTATGTCCATTACTGCGCCATCAGTGATTATAGACCAAGAAGAACAGATGCTCACCAGCTTATGGCGAAAACCACAGGTCGGTGGGTATCTTATTACAAAAAGAAGTAAATGCTGTTCGTTGATTTCATTATTCTATTGCACTTCATTGCAAAATATGGTATATAAATTATACGAAACATTGGTTCGGATGAACGCTCCACCGTTCACTGATGTAAAAAAAGCGAGGTGCCTGCCATGACTGCCGTGATCTATGCCCGTTATTCCACTGACAGCCAGCGAGAAGAATCCATTGAAGGCCAGATCCGTGAATGCACAGCCTATGCGGAAAAGAACGGCTTCACGGTGGTGAAGCACTATATCGACCGTGCCGTCTCTGCAAAAACGGACAACCGCCCGCAGTTTCAGCAAATGATCAAAGACAGCGAGCGCGGGATCTTTGATGTCATCATTGTCTGGAAGCTGGACCGCTTTGCCCGGAACCGTTACGACAGCGCACGGTACAAGACCCAGCTGAAACGCAATGGTGTGAAACTGGTGTCGGCAACAGAAGTCATTTCGGCTGGCCCGGAGGGCATCATTCTGGAATCGGTGCTGGAAGGCTACGCCGAATACTACTCGGCTGACCTGTCTGAAAAGGTCGTGCGCGGCATGACTGAGAACGCTCTCAAGGGCATTTATAATGGTGGCACGATTCCGTTCGGCTACATGATCGATGAGACCCGGCATTACCAGCCCGACCCGTTGTTGGCTCCGTATGTGGAGCAGACGTTCCAGAAGTATGCGGACGGTGCGACCATGACTGACCTGCGGGATTGGTTGAAGGCGCACAACATCAAAAATTCAATGGGCGGGGAGATGTCCTACAATACGATTCAGCGGATGCTGAGTAATCGACGGTACATCGGCGAATTGCGTTTGCGGGATGTGGTACAGCCCAATGCGATCCCGGCATTGGTATCGGAAGAGCTGTTCAACAAGGTGCAGAAAAAGCTGGCGAAAAATAAAAAGGCCCCTGCCCGTCATAAGGCAGAGGAAATCTATCTGCTCACCACCAAGCTGTACTGCGGCAAGTGCGGTGCGCTGATGTTCGGCGAAAGCGGTGTCAGCCACACCGGGAAGATGTACACCTATTATAAGTGTGCTGCTGCCAAGAAGAAAAAGACCTGCGATAAAAAGGCCGTGCGGAAACAGTGGCTGGAAGATCTGGTGGTCAACGAAACCATGAAGCTGGTGGAAGATGACGCTTCCATGAATGCCATCATTGTCAAAGTCATGGAATTGCAAAATCAGGAAAGCACAGACCTGCCCATCTACGAAAAGCAGTTGAAGGAAACGGAAGTCGGCATCACCAATATGCTGAACGCTATCCAGATGGGCATTCTGACCAGCTCCACCAAGGAGCGGCTGGAAGCTCTGGAGGATCAGCGAAAAGAACTGCAAGCCCGCATTGCAGAGGAACGGCTTGCCAAGCCGAAGATGAAAGAAGAGTTCGTCCGGTTTTGGCTGCTCCGTTTCCGTAAACTTGATATGACCCAGCCGGAGCAGCGACAGGCACTGGTGGATACCTTCATCAATGCCATCTATCTCTACGATGATAAGGTCCTCATTACCTTTAACTATAAGGAAGGCACAGAAACGGTCGCTTTCGGGGAAGCCGTGAAAGCGGAGAAAAGTTCGGATATGAGTGCGCGAGGTGTACCAGATTTTGAACGTCAAACCGTAAGATTTGACGTTCTTTTTTGTTATGTAACCCCGAAAAATCGGGGTCTGCACGGTCGATGCACGGTTGGCGTTTTCATAGGAATCCTCTGCATGGGCTGAAATTACTTTGAAATGCGTGGTGAATTTTGCATCAAGTCAACAGAGCCAGACGGAGCTGCGCCTTTACTTCGGGGTCTGCGTTCTTCAGAAGTTCCAGTAGAGCGGTCATAGAGATGGTCGGTTCGCCTGCGGCGGGTACAGCCTGCGGGCTGGGGCTTTCCTGTTTAGCATAGAACCCTTCCTCGAACTTCCTGCCCAGTTCTACACGAGAGGACTGCTGGATATGGGCGTAGGTGTTCACCAACATATCTGCCGTGGCGTGTCCTGTGGTACCCTGAACGGCCTTCACATCGCCGCCAGAGATCATCAGCTGATTGGAATGGCGCAGACCGTGAAAGACGATGCGTAGGAACTCTGGGTGGGTATCCTGCCATTTGAGGAACTTCTTGCGAATCAGCACAGGCTCCACCGCCAGACCGTTGGGCAAACGGAATAGCATCCCACTGTCATGGTAACGTGCCGGGTCTTTCCTCTCGTCTGCCGCTAACTGATTCAGCCACTTCTTCAATTCCTCTTTCAGAGCAGAGGTCATGAAGATGGTGCGGCAGGAGGATGCCGTTTTGGTACTTTTCAGGATGAGGGAAGTGGTGCTGCGCTCCAGCTTGTCCGGGAATACCTTGATGATGCAACCATCGTCCACCTGATTCAAGGTTTCTTTTCGCACCCGCTGCATGGACTTGTTGATACGGAATGTTCCGATGCCATCCGCAGCGTCAAAATCGAGGTCTTCCGGGGTCAGACCTACGATCTCGCCCTCTCGCAGTGCGCCTACCAGAGTGAGATGCACCGCCAGATGCAGGATGGGGTCGTCCATGCTATCCAGAGCCGCTCGCATTTCCTCTACTGTCCAGATGGTACGCTCCTGCGTGGACTTCTTGGGGCTGTCCACGGGAACCGGACTTTTGACGAGAATGCCCCACTCTACGGCATACTGGAACGCTGTTCCTAGCAGCCGATGCACTTCGTGGATTGTCGTGCCGGATAGAAACCGCTGCTTCTGCTTTTCGGTCAGTTCCTGCTTCTTTCCTTCGATATACGAACCGCAGGGCGTTTTGCTCAGGGTCGTGTAGAGGTTCTCCATGTGGTAGGGCTTGAGCTTCTGCATTTCCATGCTGCCGATATAGGGGTTGATCAGGTTCTGGATGGTGGAAAGGTTGGATTCATAGGTTTTGGGCGCCCACTTGTGCTTGCTGCACTGTTTCGGCAGCCAGTCCATCAGGAACTCTGCCACCGTCACCGAGGACGGAATTAGGAAAGTGCCAGCCGCCAGTTCGTACTCAATCTGCTTTTTTCGGTTTGTTGCCTCCTCTTTTGTGGGAAAACTCTCCCATTTGTCGCAGCTCTTGCCGTGCTCATCTTCGTAGGTGTAGCGGACGCTGTAAGAGTTGCCGCGCTTCGTAATATATGCCATACTGTTTGCCTCCTTATCAAGCTGCCCGGTTGAGCCACGCATCGAAACTGTCCTTCGGTACACGGATGCTTCCGCCTACCCGCAGAACACGGAATTCGGTGGTGCTGTTGCACAGGTTGTAGGCAGAGCGCAGGCTGATAGCCAGCATTCGTGCGATCTCTTCCACCGTGTACACCAGCTTTGTGGTTGCCGGGCTGTCAGTCGGAGACTTGACGGCATTGGTTTGAGTGACCGCCTCCATTGTAGTGGGATTCGAGTCCTTTTGCAAGAACTTATTCGTATAATTTTCAGATTTCACAGTTTCGGTCATGTCGGGCCGATTCATATTCATAGGCAGACCTCCAATTCCTTGTAGCCGGGTGACTTTTGCACCCGGCAATTTTTGTTTTCCAATGTTTTCAGTTTATCCGATCAAGCGTTTCATGCGTTCCAGCTTTTCCTGCGCAGTTTCCTTGCGGAAACTTACACCGATACAGGAGATTGGGACGCACATTTCCAGCAGGCGGTCATAGATGCGGGCATGAGGGGTATCCTGTGGGCGGCGCATCTCGTCCAGCGTCAAGTTGGTGGTGACGATCAGTGGTTTCCGGCTGCGGTATCTGCTGTCCGCGATGTTGTAGACCTGTTCCAGCGCATACTCTGTACCACGCTCCATGCCGAAATCGTCAATGACGAGCAGGGGATAGCAGCAGAGCTTGTCTACAACTTCATTCCGCCCGGAAAAGCTGCTGTTCAGCTCGTTCAGGATTCGGGCGAAGTTTGTCATGTGCACAGGCACCTCCTGCTCTATCAGAGCGTTTGCAATGCACCCGGCAAGGAAACTCTTGCCGGTGCCCACACCGCCCCAGAGGAACAGTCCTAGGTTCTCTGCACGCATGGTCTGCCACTGCTCCACATAGCGATGTGCATGGTGCATTCTCCCAACGATAGACGAGCATTGTTTGATCTTATCAGGTGGTTATCATTCAGGTTGCTCTTATTACGTTGGTTAGGTGTGCATTTTTGCGCAATCACACTGCTCGTTTCTGCACAGTCATGCTCGGCGTTTTTGCATACTGTGACAGCGCAATTTTGCGTAGTGTACGGAACCTTGAGCAGAATGCGGCTGGGCTTGGAAAAGCCGTTGCGGACGCGTTCCACGAGCTGTGCGTTTTCCAATTCGGCAAATGCGCGTGTTATGCTGGAAAGGCTGTATCTCAAATCTTTTGACAGCTTGGAAAGCGGATAGATCACATAAATGTGCCCCTGTGTATCGATCCAGTTATTCTTTTGAGAAAGCGGGCATAGGGCAGATATTGCGGCAGTGGCATATTGGGTTTCAAGTAATCCGAAATGGAATTCACCTCCATTTTTACATCCGAATTAGTGCTAAACCGTTTGAGAGTTTTGGTTTCCATCATTGTTCAGACGATCTTTTACCGTCTGAAGATACCGACTGGCACGGTCGATAAAAATCAGCAGCTTCTCATTGTTCTTCGGTTCAGTAAGAATATCCGGGTATTCACGAAAGCACATTTCCCACCGCCGGACAAAATCCTCCTGCGCTCCCTGAATCTCGCACATCATGGCTTCGCCATCTGCCAAGCGGCGAGGTGAATAGATGCTCTTGACGGCATCCTTGAGATTCTGCTTTTCTTCCTTGTTGAGTCCTTTCTTATGCCCCTGAATGTCTTGCTTGAAGGTCGTTATAAACTCATTGTCCTTTGAAGGCGAAGAATACGAATCCGTGATACTGGAATCCCGTTCGCCTTTAGGCTTACGAAGCTCTGCCACAACTTCGGGACGCTTTTCCTTTGGAACCTTTGCAATCGAGGAAATTTCACGGTCGCTTGCCCGGATCTTTCCACTCAGGATTTCTTTCTGCGCTCCGGGTACTGCCTCCTCCGCAGCTTCCACACCTTTTGCAAATTGCTCTGCACGGTAAACATAACTTTCGGATGTTCCATGTTCCGCAGCGACCTTCGACCGTGAACCGTGCTTTGTGCGGTCTGGTTCATTTTGAACCAGACCACTTTCAGATGCCAAAGTATACTGATTGCCGTGAAACGATTTGATTTGCTTTTCCGCTTCTGCCTGCTTTCCGATCAGGAACTTTTTCTGTTCTGGGGTCAGGTTTCGCCGCCCAAGCTGATTTTTACAGATCCATACGAGTGCTTCATAACGGCTGGAAAATTCTTTTTCGATGACTTCAAATGGAATAAATGGATATTTCCGAAGAATTTGATAGCGTGTATGTCCATCCACAATATAGCCGTTCCACGTGATGATCGGATTCAGTACACGTTCTTCTTTTAGGATGTTCATTTCCAGTTGGTGGGTTTCCTCAAACGACGGAGGGTTGATTTGATTCTGGAACTCCGGATCGATTTTAAGCTGGCTCAGTTTTGTCATAGGCAAACCATCCTTTCTGAAATGAAATAGAATATCATTGTTCTTATGCCGTTCTCTCTGCATGGATTTCCTGCCCCCTTCCAACGGCGTTTTCCGGCTCGTCCTCATAGGGTCTCTTCGCCGGGTATTCCATGCAGACGGTCATGTGATTTTCAAGGTTCGATGAAGGCTTGTAGAAAGCATATCACAATGAAGCAGAAATTTTTAGGAAGCATTCCTTCCGGTTTTCAGTGGATTTTAGGAGAATCTCAAGGAAAAACCGGAAGGGATGCTTCCGCTTCTTAGAAAATGTTCTGGATAGAGCATACCATAAAGTCACTCGATTTTTTAGGAACTGGTAGTTCCGGTTTTTAAAAAATACGAAGTGAATTTCAAGGCAAAATCGGAACTACTGGTTCTGGTTTTTCGTATCAACGTGATTTCGGATTTTGGGTGCCGTTCTCTCTGCATGGACTTCCTGCCCCCTCTCGGCGGCGTTTTCCGGCTCTCCTTCTGGTCATCGCCGGGTATCCCATGCAGACGGTCATGCGGTTTTCAAGGTTCGATGAGGAGTTGTAGAAAGCATATCACAATCATACAAGCGTTTTTAGGACGTATCAGGTCCGGTTTTGAGGGAGAAAACCGGACTTGGGAGGTCCGGTTCTTGTGAACAGCTCTGGATAGAGCATATCATAATAACACTCAAATTTTTAGGAGGTGATACTTCCGCTTTTTGCCTTCAAAACCGGAAGTAATAGTTCCGGTTTTGTGCGATATTAAATGTATCAACGACGATTTTAATAAAACAAATTTTTCTCCAAGAAATTTGCTTATTCAGCGGTCGTTAAGGGGCGAAACTAGCGCATTCTTGTGCTAAACATCGGGTTTGGGCGAAGCCCAACAAGTGTTTTGAAGCTGGATTTGTAAAAAATCAGGTTCAAAACTTGCGAGGTGGTACCGGCTCGCCCTGCTTGCTGCGATTGCAAACTCGAAAACTTCCTGAGCAAAAAAATAGTCGCCCGCATCAAGTGAAACTTGAAAATGGACGGTCTTGATCGCAAAATGATTTTCGAATTTTGGAAAGTATGTTGAGAGGTTTCATAGCGCCCGCAAGCAGGGCAGACGTATATACAACGTCTGCATCTGCAAGCAATGTTTTCGTCTATACAAAAACACTTTTTGCGTTGCAAAATGCTTGTTGGGCTGTGCCCAAACCCCTTGTGTTCTGCATCCGTTGGATGCAGGCTGCGCGATTGCATCGCTTAAGGTAGATAGAAAGGTTCATCATGATCTGGCGCAAGGGGAGAGAGGTTCTCTTGTAAAAAATACGGATTTATGATACTATTATTTTGAAAAGGTAGTTTGAAAGCTGGTGAGCCGATGTCAGAGAGAAAATCAGAACAGGAATTGGGCTTTGCACAAAAGCACGAGGAAGATTTACAGCGGATTCGTGAGTTTCGTTTGATCGACGACGACTTCATGGCGGCTGTGTTTGAAGATCACGCTTGCGCAGAGTTCTTGCTGCAAATCATCCTGAAACGCAATGATTTGGTTGTGCGTGAAGTTCACGGACAGTACAATATTAAAAACTTGCAGGGTCGGTCTGTTCGATTGGATATTCTGGCAGTAGATCAGGACAACCGTGCATATAATATTGAAGTGCAGCGCAGCGACCGAGGCGCAAGCGAAAAACGTGCTCGCTATAACAGCAGTCTGCTGGATGCGAACCTTACAGAATCCGGCAGCAGTTACGATGCACTGAATGAGACATACGTCATATTCATTACAGAAAATGATGTACTGAGGGCAGGCCTTCCAATTTATCACATTGAACGCACCGTTCAGGAAACGGGAATGGTTTTCAATGATCGGGCACATATTATCTATGTGAACTCACAAATCAAGGACGAAACAGCGTTGGGAAAACTGATGCACGACTTTTTCTGTACAGATTCCAGCAAAATGTATTATCCCATTCTGGCAAATCGGGTGCAGTATTTCAAACAGGATGCGAAGGGAGTGGCAACTATGTGCAGAGCAATGGAAAAAATGAGAGATGAAACCGCACATGAAACTTCGATCAAGAATGCTATGACGATGTTGGAAGACGGGTTGCCCTATGAGAAAGTGGCAAAGTATGCAGGGCTTTCAATTGAGGAAGTGAAAGAACTGGATGCAAAGAAACCTGCCTAAAAAAGAAAAAAGTCGATCGGAAACATAGTTGCTTCCAATCGGCTTTTTGTGTCGGATTTTATTGTGAAAGTTGGTATTAAGGGCCTTAGGCAAGACGGTTCTCTTTTTTCACTGCCAGTTGTAAAAGTTGGAAAGCAGTACTCCATCATGCGCAAATCCGACCTTGACGAATGGCTCTATAAGATGTACGATAAACTTGATAACATGGAAAAGGAGTGAGACTTTTGGTTACAATCATTACCGGCACAACCCAAAAGCCGACATCCAGTGACCTTCTGAAAAGTTTTTTTCAACGTCACAACGAACTGGACGGCTATCTGTATATCGGATACCCGATCATCGGAACCGTAGATGGTGCTTATCCGATCGACAGTCTTTGGGTCTCTCCTGACAAAGGTTTGGTCATCTTCAATCTTATCGAAGGGAAAAACATCGATGGATATGAAGAAGCACAGGATGATTGCGCCAATAAAATAGAAGCAAAGCTTAGGGGATACCGGCAGCTTGTCAACAAAAGAAAACTATGCGTTGAAATCAATGTCATTACGTATGCCCCCGCTCTCATGCGCAAGGTTGACTGCGATGAAGATTATCCGTTGTGTGCTAACGACAATAATCTTCTGGCACAGATTGAAAAGTTGAACTGGAACAATAGCGGGTATTATGAAGCACTGGTGTCTGTGCTTCAGGCAATTTCTACAATCCGCAAAGGAAAAAAACGTAGGGAAACCACAAAGCCCGAATCCAGAGGAGCGAAGCTAAAAGCATTAGAGGATTCCATCGCCAATCTAGACAACCAGCAAAGTCGAGCAGTAATCGAGACCGTAGAGGGCGTACAGCGAATCCGCGGTCTTGCCGGATCCGGTAAAACTGTGGTGCTGGCACTGAAAGCAGCATACCTGCACGCACAGCATCCCGAATGGAAAATTGCTGTCACCTTTAACACTCGCTCTCTGAAAGGGCAATTGCGGCAGCTAATCAACACATTTTATATTGAACAAACCAGCGAGGAACCGGACTGGGACAACTTGCACATCCTTCATGCATGGGGTGCACCTGGCGGCGGAGAACGCACCGGTATGTATTATATCTTTTGTGGAACGAACAATCTTGAATACTTGGATTTTTTGTCTGCCAAAAATCGTTTTGGTTCTACAGATCCATTTGGTGTGGCTTGCAGAAAAGCACTTGAAGAAGCAACCGATCCGAGGCCGATGTACGACGCTGTTCTGGTAGACGAAGCTCAAGATTTTTCTCCGGCATTTTTAAAGCTATGTTATGAAATGCTGCGGGAACCTAAACGGTTGGTTTACGCATACGATGAACTGCAAAATTTGCGGTTACAGTCTCTCCCTTCACCGGAAGAGATCTTTGGTGTCGATGAGCACGGCGTACCAAACGTAACGTTCCGGTCATCGGAAGATGGCCAGCCGGAGCAGGATATTATTCTGGAAAAATGCTACAGAAATTCCAGACCTGCTCTAGTCACAGCCCATGCATTGGGGTTTGGAATTTACCGAAAGCCTGTTGGCGAGGATGGCCCCGGTCTTGTTCAGATGTTTGACCAGAGTGCGTTGTGGGAAGAGATTGGCTATCATGTGAAAGCCGGTTCCCTTGAGGACGGAAAACACGTTGTTTTGGAGCGCACAAGCAAAAGCAGCCCGGAGTTTCTCGAGAGCCACTCTGGCATCGATGATTTGATAATGTTCAAGCAGTTCGATTCTAAAGAAGAGCAGGATCAATGGGTTGCAAATGAGATTCAAACGAACCTTACGGAGGACGAACTGCGTCCGGACGATATCATTGTGATCAACCCGAACCCTGTCACGACTAAATCAAACGTTGCGCCTATTCGGGCACTTTTATATGAAAAGGGCATCCAGTCTCACACAGCCGGCGTAGATACTGCACCCGATGTCTTCTTTGATGAGGATAATGCTTCTGTGGCCTTTACGGGAATTTACCGGGCAAAGGGAAACGAAGCGGCCATGGTCTATATCGTCAATGCCGAAGCGTGCTTTGACTCATTTTTTGATTTGGCAAAACTTCGAAATCAGCTGTTTACCGCGATTACTCGAAGCAAGGCATGGGTGAGAGTGTTGGGGGTCGGTTCCGGAATGGACGGGCTAATCGCCGAGTATAAAAAGGTGAAAGATCATAACTTCACGTTGGATTTTATTTATCCGACAAAGGCTCAGCGGGATCATATGAATATCGTGAATCGCGATATGAGCGAAGCTGAAAAACGAAAGATTCAAAAGAGCAAAGGAAATGCTGAAAACCTGATTCAGGAACTTGAAAGTGGTAACATCTATCTTGAAGATTTGGGAAAAGATACCGTGGATCGTCTCATATCCCTTCTTAAAAGTAAGGAGGGATAACGATTGAATCCTGTAGATGTCTTGAATCAGATTAAGCGTCTGACCACTGATGTGATTGCGGTCGGTATCTGCGATGAGCAGAATTTTCCTTCGATAAAATCGTACACCGGGAATATCAGCGAGATTGGAGTCAGTTCTTCGGACAATTCTATTTTTCTGAAGGATGTTCCCTATCGTGAAATGTATTCTGAGCTAGTGAAAAAAAGGAATTACAACATCAAAATGATCGATGGTGCTCTAATTAGTCTCTTGTATCGCTTTCAAGGCAATGAGTTGGTGTCGCATCGACTGTCTTTTTTCCCTGCTCCGGATTTAGAGGTTTTTCAGAATGAGCCGGAGCTGTATTCGATGGACGAAATGTATCTTGACATCTTAGATCAGAGAGTTGTTACCGTTCCGCTAAGGTTCGATTTTGATTCAGGCGATGCATTCATTCCCGTGGAACATCCAAAGTCGCATTTGACATTGGGGCAATATGAGAATTGCCGCATTCCCGTTTCCTCTGCCGTTTCTCCTTTTCAATTCATGGACTTTATTCTCAGAAATTTTTATCACACGGCACACACTAAATTTTGCGAACGGCTTACACGCTATTCAGATCGATTTGAAAAAAGCATTCTTCCGGAGGAAGAAGCTCTGATTCATGTCTGTACATCCCCATGATCTCATTCCGAATCCGCTCTCAGAACCCCGTCACTCTTTGGCAGACGATGGGACTCTTTTGTAACCGCCTAGAGAGAAAACGCATTGTCACAAAGACAAGAGGCACCCGACGCTTAAATCGGATGCCTCATTTTGTTTGCGTTGGTCGTTGCCACAATGCTGTGAATCGCTGTAATGGCTTTCGTATAGGAACAGAAACGCGACTATGCCATTTTGGAGAATGGAAATTATTGGAGCTTTTCTTGCGGATGTTTCTCAGATACACGGGGACGTTGCGGTTGGTACAACCATCCTGTACAAGCTGGTGGCCACTCTTGTATATCCCTCTTTACCAGAACTTCAATTTTCTTTTTGACGAATTCCTTGACTTGAATTTTCATTTGTGCGCCCTCCTTTCAATTTTTGACAGCTTGATATGAATAGTGTTATGGCATCAGCAGCTAATGCTGCGGACAAACCTTGCAGTATTGAAGGCGCTATTTGTAACTTTATCAATAAAATTGCCAAAGCATTTAGAATAAATAGCAACCAACGTACAGCTGTTTTTACAATTTTGAGTTCACATTCAGACCAATGAATACTGGCGGTGTTTACTGGTGCGATGCACCAGATTAAAATACTAGAAACTGTGAGTATGAGAGGAAGTGCCCATTTGAAATAGAAAATACTGGAAACAAAAGTAAAAATAATGATTTCCATTAAAATAGAAAGAAACAAGCAGTGGCTATAGGTGGCAGCATGATAACCATTTGTGTATTTCCGAATTAAGAGAAAAAATATCGAAAAGGATAGGGTTAGCTTCCAACCGAAGCCGAAAAAGCCAACCAAACATAGCACGAACCAAGTTAATAAAGTCGTCGCACGTTTTTCGATACTATATGATAGCCATTCAGAATAAGATTTGTCAATCAACCCCATCGACAGACATTTTTGCGTTAACAGCATTGAAAAATTGTGCATTACTGTAATCCTCATCCGGAAGATTTTCTTGAATAAAAGAATACACGTTTTGGCTTGAAATTTCTACAATAATATAACGAAATGGACTTTTTTGTCACGAAATCGGAGTGAAAGGTATGTCAGCAGTGAATTGAAACCATCCATTCTCATAGAACATGGTATGTTCTCCATGATATTTTTCAAGGATTAGATGTATATTGACAAGCCCAAAACCATGCAATTGCGGTTCTGGCTTTGTTGTTGGAATAGAATCGTTCAGAATCACTACGGGCTTTGATGTGTTTCGGATGGAAATGAAAAAGGCTTGCTGTGCAATTGCCGTAACATGAATCGTCTTGTCTTCTTTTTCATACTGTTGACACGCTTCTATGGCATTGTCTAAGAGATTCGACAGGAGTACTACCATATCAGAAGCATCAAATTGCACTAGAGCTACTGTCTCTTTCAGGATTGACGGAAGAACAAAAGAAAACATTGGTAAGGCTGCGGGATGAACTCTTGGCACCAAGCCAACAAGGAAATGATCTTTCTCCACAACAAATGGAGATTCTTCATGATATCATAAAAGCTTTCGGATAAATTTTACTTTAGTATGTCCCCTGATGTTGTGGGTCTAGCATCAGGGGACTATTATTTTATACAAATCCTGTTTTGTTACAAGTTTTTTCCATCTTGTTACAAAATTGTGGACGACGTCTATTTTTTGTGATTTGATGCTATCAAAAGAGCGGAGGCAATTCCAATGCAGATATTTCCGAGGCAACAAGTTGAGCGTTAGTTGAGGTGTATTTATGAAATTTAGCGTACCGGAAATCTTGACGATTGTGTTGATAGTAGCAATCGTGGCGATAGCTTTTTTTGCACTTGCAAAATACCTTATCCGATATGCTGTCGAATTCTATATTAAAATAAAAGGAGATGACTCGAAATGACGTTGAAGAAAAGATTGATTTCGCTTTGCATGGCAGTTGTTTTGATCTTTTCACTTTCGGCCGTTTGTGCTTCGGCTGCACAAGAGGTGGCAACAAAACAACCGACTGTTTCGATGTCCTTTGATCTTAACGATCGTGTCAAGCATGAAGAATCAGTGAAGTTGCCAGATGGTTCGATTGCAAAGATTACTGCTGAACCTATCAATACTGGCCGAGCACTATCTGGAGTATGGAAGATTACCGGGACAAATGGACTGGCAACAATGGAATATTGGATTGAATTGGAAAAAGCTGGTCTTTACACAAAAATTAAACGGACATGGGGGCTTGCGATAACGGGAATTATGACATCGTATGAAGATGCCAAAATTAATGTTGTCAGACAGATGGAGTCGCCTGTTCTTCCTGCAATTGTTGAGGGATATGCGAAATTCACATATTTTGACAATCCGGTTGTTACACTTTGGACGAAAAGTGGTGGCGTGAGAGCTTCAATTTCTGGCAATCAAATTACTACAGAGCTGTACTAATTAACTTAAGAATATGTTCTAAGTTAAATCAGAAAAGCAAGTCGGATGCTTCAAAATGATGAAACTAACCTAAATAAAAATCGCAGTAGCAACAAAGTCTTTGTGTGAAAGGAGGTGAATAGTATGGAGGTTATTTCTGAAAAGAGAGAGCTGGAAACCGTGTTGGAAAATGCACATCCGAGTGCATACAATACTAACGGCGGTGCTGGCTGTGGTTGCTAATCAGTAATCATGAGATATAGGAGACTTTGGAACAATCTAAAGTCTCCTATATTTTATAATCGAAAAGGAAGATAATATGAAATATATAATTCCTGGATATGTTGAAATTGAAAGAAATGGCGAAAGGACATTGGTAACATCAAATCTGTTGAAAAATAAGATTAAATTGACTGATTTTTCGATTCGACAGGAATTTGATGATATTGTAAAAGCAGGAGGACGCGATGAAATTTCGACGGATCTCACAAGGTTACTATATGAACAAGAGATGTTGCAGACAAGACAAGAAATAGATAAAATCGTGTGTAGTCTTAAAGAAAGAATGAATAAGAGCCTCCTTCTAACGATTATGCCAACAGAAGCTTGCAACTTTAGATGTCCATATTGCTATGAACCACACGAGAATATAACTATGACATCAGATATTGTGGAACAAATCAAAAAATATATTCAAAATATGATTGATAAATTTGATAATCTTCAAATAAGTTGGTTTGGAGGAGAACCCACTCTATGTGAAAACATTATACTGGATATTTCATCATGCGTAAAAGAATTGCAGACTGTTCGAAAATTTAATTATGCAGCGACAATGACAACTAATGGATATTTGCTAAACATAGAAATGTTTATTAAATTTTATGAAGTGGGGATACGATCTTTTCAAATAACATTAGATGGATGGAATCATAACGAGACTCGACCGCATATTTCTGGAATACGAACACTTGAGAGAATAATTGATAATCTTAGAAAAATATCGACTCTTTCTTCTGAGTACGAGTATAATATTATTATACGACATAATATTTTAGATGGGGACCAAGATTTTTCATGGTATGATTATCTTTCATCGCTGTTTGCGAAAGACAAAAGATTTTCAATTCTCGTTGCACTTGTATCTGACTGGGGTGGAACACTAGTGGGCTCAATGCCAATATCAGAAGGCAAAAATAGAAAGCAATTGAAGTATGCACATCAAGCGTATATTAAGAAAATTGGGCTAACATTATATGAGCAGCCGAATGACTTGTTTTCGGATATTTGCTATGCATCTTTCCCGTACGGATTCGTTTTTCGCGCAAATGGTATGATTGATAAATGTACAATTTCGTTGAATGCGCCAGAAAATCATATTGGAAGGATTGATGCTATGGAGGGTATTATAATTGACCCTAAAAAATCAAAAGCATGGACAGAGGGACAGATTCATCAAAAATGTTATGGTTGCAATAGAGTGCTTAACTGTTTGAATATTAGTTGTAAAAAAGGTGCTGTGGTTGACAATATGTGTGAGAAGTATGTGTGTAAAACATTTTATCCGAACAAGTCTTAACGAAAATTAGGTATAAGTGAATCATTGTTGAAAGATGAAATAATGGATTGAATGTATGGATTACTATTTGAAAAAACAAAAATTTCTTTGCATAATAGTCTGTGTGTTTCAAGCCCTATCATTTACGATGAATGCGTGTATTCAATTCCTGTTGATGAAGATATTCGACTCTGCAGCGCAAATGAATTTTAATTTGGTTTTATTTTGGTGCTGCATTGATATTTTTGGATGGGGATTATATCTTTTGTTTTCTGTTTTAGCGGATCGTATACAGGCAAAAGCAATTTGGGCTTTGAACAACGATGTGCGCAAGAATATTTATGATTCTATTTTGCGACAAAATTATAAGCAATATCATAAGAATGATATCGGAGAATATCTATCATGGGTGACGAATGATATTAAACAAATAGAACAACTGGCATGGATCCCATTTTTTTCTGGTGTTGGCCGTGTAACGCAGGTGATTGTAAGTATTATAAGCTTGGCTTTTCTACATTGGTCACTTGTACTTTTTGCATTGCTATCAGCTTTTTTAATGTGGAGTATTCCAAATCTGTTCCATAAAAAAATAGAAAAACTTGGGAAAAACTGCTCTCAAGAACAGTCTGTTGCCATTAGCCAATTAAAAGATCTTTTTCTCGGAATGGATACCCTGAAGACTTTTGGAAGAGGTGAGAAATTTTTAGGAAAGAGCGAAAGCATAAGTGATAATATTGAACGACCGAACTATATCCTAAATGCTACTAAAGCAAATACGGAGGGAATTGTTGGATTTGTTAATGTTACACTGCAAGTTGTATCAATGCTTTTGATTGTGCTTCTTGTTATGCAAGGAAAAGTAATGCTAGGTGTTTTAGCAAGTGGAACAAATTTGATAGGGGGCGTTTCAAATGGACTGTCTGGAATTTCAAATACTCGTCTTTCTTTGATTGCGGCAAGACCGTATTTTGAAAAACTTTCAAATTTGAACACGGATGGAGAACATAAATCCAATAAAATACTCTCTACTTTCAAAAAGAAAATCAGTGTAACAAATGTTTCTTTTAATTATAGAGAAAAGACGGTTCTCAAAAATATTTCATTTGTATTTGAAAAAGGGAAAAAATATGCACTTATAGGTCCTTCAGGTTGTGGAAAGTCTACCTTTCTAAAGATTCTTCTAGGATGGCTTCCCGATTATACAGGAAATATTTACTTTGATGATACGGACATTCGTATAGTTGCACCGGAACAGATTCAACAACAGATAGGCTATGTTGACCAAAATGTATTTTTATTTAACACAACAATTAGAGAAAATATTACGCTGGGAGGAAGATTTACAGAAGAACAAATCAAAAAAGCGGTTAAAGATAGTGCACTTGAGTACGATATATCTTCTATGCCAAATGGGATGGACACGATTGTTGGAGAAAACGGGAATAAGATATCTGGAGGCCAAAAGCAAAGAATTGCGATTGCTCGTGCATTGATTTATAATCGTTCTATTCTTTTGATAGATGAAGGAACAAGTGCGTTGGATGAAAAAAATGCGGAGCGTATAGAGAAATGCTTATTGGAAAACCCAAGACTGACGCTTATTCTTGTGAGCCATCATCTAACAGAAGCACGAAAGCGGCAATTTGATGAGGTATATAAATTGGACACACCGTAATGGTTCTGACTATACTCTTTGAATTTTGATGTTCGGTCACTCAAACCAATGCCGTCAAGTCGGTAGGGGATAGGTCGAAATTTGTTTGTTTTGGAGTAAGTGCACGGTTTTTGCACGGTTTCAAACCGTGCAGAGGGTACTTTTCGGTGCAAAATACGACAAAGAGTGCAGAAATTACTACGCAAAAAATCACGTTGTTTTGCGTAAAAATGGCGATGACTCGAAACTTCCATCTTTTGAGACGAACCCGCGACTTTCTCTCTTAATCAGTGGGCCCAGGGTTCGAGTCCCTGGAGGTGCACCACAACAACAAAATCCGAACTTTTTTCCGATAGGAGAGGGGTTCGGATTTTTTTGTTTTCTTCGGAAAGCAAGATGAAGGCTCCTTCCCGACGGCTGTGTGTCCAAAACCTTATCAGAAGAACCGTATAACAAAAGTCACAACTGTAAGAGTGCCGTAAGGCAGAAAGGACACGAACATGAAGTACGATGCAAGAGCTTGCCATTTCAACATGGACACCGGCTGCGTGGAGCTGCTGCTCCGGGATGGGAGAAAAATCTCCATTGACTGTACCGGGGTCGAGGACGCTTTGGATGTGACCATGGCGCAGAGGTCGGAGTTAGACTATCTCGTCTATAATGACCCGCTGGGCTATGCGGACTTGATTTTGAATAGTGACCCGGAGGAATATTTGAAGAATGTGGCGGGAAGTCACGGATTAGAAGATTAAGCATAAAAGGGTATGCGGCTATAAACCGCATACCCTTTTACACTTTATCGCTTCCAGACCGCTGCGGCATTGGAACGTGACATCAGTTCTTCGACCGGGATTCCGGCTGGGCAGATGTCCTGGCACGCAAGAGATTTTCCGCAGCCTTCAAAATAAAGCTGACGATACGCATTTGCGAGTTCTGTCTGATGGGCAATATCCTGTTCTTCGTTCAGAATACGGTAAGCGTTGACGGGCAGAACAGCTCCAGCAAATTCACTGTTCGGGTCAAAATTCGGGCAGACCTCCAAGCAGCAGCCACAGAGCAGACACTTAGCAGATTGATACCGCTGGCTGTGCGTATAGCTGGTCTGGAACGCATCTCCTTCCAGCCACAGCTTTGTCCGCTTCAGTGCTTCAAAGATCACGGAACGGTCTACGACCAGATCTTTCACCAGTGGGAATTTGCTCAAAGGCTCCAGAGTAACAACGCTTCCCTTACAGTCCCGCAGAAAAACGGAACAGGCAAGACGAGGCAGACCATTGATCCGCATGGCACAGGCACCGCACTTGCGTATCATGCAGCCGCATTCCCACGCAATGGGGGAAACGACCGTTCCGCTCTTTTCGCACAGAGGGCTGCGGTGATTCAGCTCGTTCAACACCGAAGCAATCGAGGTGTCCGCACTTCCCTCAAAGGAAAACTCCTGCCAGCAGGGTGAAGCCTGCTGGTTTTCCTGCCGTTTGATTCGGATGGTGTAGTTCATAAATCATGCCGCCTTTCGGGGATGGATTCAAAGCTGATGGCGATATGCTGCCCGTTCCAGTGTGCCACGGTGGTTTTGCAGTAAACGGCATCGTTGCGTTGGGGATAATCTGCCCGCCAGTGCGCACCCCGGCTTTCTTTTCGGGCGAGGGCACTTTCCAGCATGGCACAGCCCAGAAGCGGAAGGGTGCCAGACAGTTTGCGGATTTCCTGAATGCCCGCTTCCAATGTCTGTGCATCCCGCACGACACCGAGTGCGTTCAGCAGAATACGATTCATCTGCATTTGAGCGTCCGGGGAAAGTTCGGGCAGAAGGGATTCTTCGGCACAGGGCATATTGGGGGAACTGACTGTTTCCCGGCAGGCAGTTTCCGCAGCAATCTGTCCTCCATAGATCGCACCCAGAAGAGAATTTCCACCCAGACGGTTTGCGCCATGGTACTGAGCGCAGCATTCACCGGCAGCGTACAGATTCCGCATCGAAGTGCGGTGCCGCTCGTCCACCTGAATGCCTCCCATAAAGTAGTGGATACCCGGCAAAATCGGAATGGGTTCTTTGCGAATATCTTTGTGCAGATAGGTCTGACAATCATCCACCAGTCCGGCAAGTTTATGCTCCATGACTTCTTTAGGAAGCTCTGTCATATCAAGGAACACCTCATAGTCACGGCTGACCGTCCAGACTTCCCGCGCGGTGATGTCACGCGGCATCAGGTTGCCGAGTTCCGGATATTTTTCTTCCATGAAATACCACGGCTTCCCGTTCCGTAATGCAAACAGCCGCCCGCCCTCACCACGGGCGGCCTCACTCAGAAGCATCCGTTTTTCACCCAGTTCGACCGTGGTAGGGTGGTACTGGATCATTTCAAGATTTGCCATCGGAACGCCCAGACGGAACAGTTCTGCGGTGACTTCTCCGGTATTGGCAAGAGAGCCGGTCGTATCACCGAATAAGCCATGCAGCCCGCCTGTGGCAATCAGGACGGCATCGCATACAAACCGCAGCAGTTCGCCAGTATAGGTGTCCTGCACTGTGCAGCCACCGCAGATGTTCCCGGAAAGCAGCAGGGTGCGGAACTTATGGTGTGGAAAGCGTTCGACCGTTCCTGCGCTTTCTTCCCGGCGCACAGCATCAATCAGAGCGGTCATTAGCTGCTTTCCCGTATCGCTTTGTGCAAAGGCCGTCCGCTTTTTCTTCTGTCCGCCAAAATTCCGCAGGTCGAGTTCATCGTCATCTGTCACGTTGAATTGTACTCCCAGATGGTGCAGGCTGCGCACCAGTTCGGACGCAGCCTGCGTCATCCCCCAGACTGCATTCGGGTCAGCAAGTCCGCAGGCAGCGGTCAGGGTATCTGTATAATGCTGCTCCGGGCTATCCTCCTCTCCCTTGGTATTCAAGGCTGCATTGATTCCGCCCTCTGCCATAACAGACTGCGCCCGCTCGGAGGCAAGGGAGGACACCAGCTTTACCGTCCAGCCGTTTTTCACAGCAGTCAAAGCAGCGGAAAGCCCTGCCAGCCCTGCACCCACGATCACCAAAGTGTGTTTCATACATTGTTCCACCCGATATAATATAGAATGATCGAACCGGCAGCAAACAGCACCAGTATAGAAAGAATCAGATAGAGGTCGCCGCGCTGCTCCTTATCCCGGACGATGCCCAGCGATACCAGAAGGGGTCGGAGATTGAGCAGAAGATGCACAAATACCGAAGCAACCAGTAAAAGCTGCGTCAGCAGCCGGACCGTTGTGAACGGAAACAGAATGTATACGCCGTCCTGCACTCTGCCGAACACGCCAATATGGAAAAAGAGCATGAGCAAAATAGCAAGCCCACTGGTGCGCCTTGCCCAGAACAGAGCATTCTGCTTTCCGTAGAGTTTTCCGCCGGACCGGGAAGCCCGGAATGTCTGTGCGGTCAGCAAAAGCCCAAGGACGGTGTGCGCCGCCAGAATGCCAACGCCGATCCATGCCAGAAACTTTCCTGCCCCGGAACTGATGCCCAGCAACATAAAACTGCCCATCAGCCCATGAAGCAGACAGATGAAAAGTAGCAGAACGGAGAGAATGGTGTTCAGTTTTCGCATGAGGGGTCCTCCATTTCTTCTGCGGAGAGCAGAAGGATGTCTGCATCCGGCAATGCTGTTGCATCAAGCGTATTTTCCGAAACCAGCAGCAGTTGATACCGCCCATTGATTGCACGGGAACGCAGCATGGTTTCGCTGTACTGCTTCAACGTGACATCTGCTCCGGCAGCAGTCAGGCGTTCACAAAGAGCCGTTGCATAGCAAAGCAAGGGATAGTCTGTTTCGCAGACCGAAAGCGTCATGTGCGGCAGTCCGGCATCGGAAAGGACTTCTGTCTCACCGGAAACAAATGCTTTCAGATCATTCCGGAAATCCGCATCGGAAAACGGTTCCAGCGCAGGGTTGATGCAGAACAGATAGTTGCCCTCCAGCGGTGCGGCCATCTGTGCGGCACGTTTCGCTTTCGGGGTCGCACCGGTCAGCCCATCCAGAATAGAGGGCGGCGAGTGCATAAATACGCCAAACGCGGCAAGAAATCCCAATGTCAGAACCAGAGTGATGAATTTTCCTTTCACAGGCAGACCTCTTTTATTTATTGCATGGTTGTTCAAATGAAAAATCTTCTGCGCAAAATACGGCAGTTGAGTAAACGCTCAACTATATTGTATGCGAAATAAGGAGGCTGTCAAGGTCTGTTAGACGACAAATCGCAGGAAGCAGATGCTAACTTTTCCTCTTGACAACGGAGGAAGAGCAGATATAATATGATTGAACGGTTGTTCAACTACAAAATAAGGAGAACGTCTGATGTCAAATTCTTTATACACCTGTAATTGCGATGTGATCCATGAGGACATCGTGAACGATGTAAAAGGCAAAATGCAGCCGAAAGACGACTACATCCAGCTTGCATCGCTTTTCAAGCTGTTCGGAGATGGCACAAGAGTGCAGATCCTTCATGCTCTGGAACAGAGCGAGATGTGTGTATGCGACCTTGCGGTTCTGCTAGGCGTCACCAAATCGGCGATCTCTCACCAGCTGAAAGCACTCCGGCTTGCCGGACTGGTCAAATTCCGCAGAGAGGCCCAGATCGTGTATTATTCGCTGGCGGATGATCATGTAAAGGAGATCATCGACAAGGGATTTGAGCATTTAAGAGGATGATCGCACAAGCGATTATCTTTTTGTCTTTTAAGTTGAGCGATTGAACAATTAAGAAAACGTAGTAGAGGTCAAAATGAAAAGAGTATTCATCCTGAAAGGTCTGGACTGCCCGAACTGCTCAGCAAAGATCGAGAAAGAAGTCGGTGAGCTGGATGGCGTGACTTCTTCGACCGTGAATCTGATGAACCAGACGCTGACTGTTCAGGCTGGAACATCGGTAGCTGCTTCCTTGCTGGATACCGTTACCACGATCGTACACAGCCATGAGCCGGATGTTGAAGTGTCGGAAAAGCAGCTGGAAGCGACTGCACCTGTCAAAAAGGATGAAAAAGCGGCGGTCTATAACGATGAGGATAAGAAGCGCACGATACGGCTTGCCGTGGGTGCTGTGGTCTATGCAATCGGTATGGCATTGACCGTATTCGCAAAGCTGCCGACTCTGGCGGAACTGGCGTTTCTGATTGTGGCGTATGTGATTCTTGGCTGGGATGTCGTATGGCAGGCAGTGAAAAATATCACCAGAGGACAGGTGTTTGACGAGCATTTCCTGATGAGTGTTTCCACGATCGGCGCATTTGCCATCGGGGAATACCCGGAAGCTGTTGCAGTTATGCTGTTCTATCAGGTCGGAGAGTTCTTCCAGTCGCTGGCGGTAAAGCGTTCCAGAAAGTCCATCTCTGACCTTATGGACATCCGTCCGGATTCGGCGACCGTTAAGCGGAATGGCGTATTGCAGGTCGTTTCTCCGGAAAGCGTTGCGGTGGGCGAGATCATCGTGGTAAAACCCGGTGAAAAAATCCCGCTGGATGGCATCGTTGTGGATGGCGAATCCATGCTGGACACCAAGGCACTGACCGGCGAATCTGTGCCGAGAAGCATCCGCAAAGGCGATGAAGCCCTGTCCGGCTGCATCAACCAGAGCGGTTTGCTGACGCTGAAAGTCACAAAGAGCTTCGGGGAATCCACGGTATCGAAGATCACTGACCTTGTGGAGAATGCTTCTGCAAGAAAAGCTCCCACCGAGAACTTCATCACGACCTTTGCACGATACTATACGCCGGTCGTTGTTGGAATGGCGGCTGTGTTGGCGATCATTCCGCCGCTCGTCCTTGGCGGCGGCTGGTCTGAGTGGTTGCGCAGAGGTTTTGTGTTCCTGATCGTTTCCTGCCCGTGTGCATTGGTCATTTCTATTCCCCTGACCTTCTTCGGCGGTATTGGTGCCGCATCCAAGCGCGGTGTGCTGGTAAAGGGCAGCAACTATCTGGAAGCACTGAACAAAGTGAGCGTGGTGGTCTTTGATAAGACCGGCACCTTAACAAAGGGTGTTTTTGAGGTCGCAAATATCATTCCGGCAGCCGGATACCAGAAAGAGCAGGTATTGGAGTATGCTGCACAGGCAGAGAGTTATTCCAACCACCCGATCGCAAAGTCGATTCTTGCGACGTATGGAAAGCCAATCGACCAGAAGCAGTTCTCTGGCTTTGAGGAAATCTCAGGACGCGGCATCAGCGTTATGGTGCAGGGAAAGAAGGTACTGGCTGGCAACAGTAAGCTGATGGAATCTGAAAAGATTGCCTATGCCGCTTGCGATGCAGCCGGAACAAAGTTCTATGTAGCAGCGGATGGTAGCTATGTAGGCTGTATCCTGATCGCAGATGAAGTGAAGCCGGACAGCAAGTGCGCAATCGCAGAGCTGAAAAAGATCGGCGTGGAAAAAACTGTTATGCTTACCGGCGATGATGAGCGAATCGGCAAGTCGGTGGCAGACGAACTTGGTCTGGATGCGTATTATGCACAGCTCTTGCCCGACCAGAAGGTCGAAAAGCTGGAAATGCTGGATAAGCAGAAACGGCAGGGCAGCAAACTCGCCTTCGTGGGCGATGGCATCAACGATGCCCCTGTTCTTGCCCGTGCAGATGTCGGCATTGCCATGGGAGGTCTTGGCTCGGATGCCGCGATTGAAGCTGCGGATGTTGTTCTGATGACAGATGAACCATCGAAACTTGTAGAAGCCATTGATGTTGCAAAGGCTACGAAACGGATTGTGATGCAGAACATCGTGATTGCTCTTGGCATCAAGAGCGTGTTCCTTGTTCTGGGCGCACTCGGCATGGCCGGTATGTGGGAAGCCGTGTTCGGTGATGTGGGTGTCACGATCATCGCTGTTCTGAACGCAATGCGGATTCTGAAGAAATAAGCACAAACAAAAACAGGGTGCGCCCACCCGGACGCACCCTGCAAAAATCCACACACGATAAGTAAGGCAGGGAGTTCCCCAGAGGGAACTTCCTGTTTTTCTTTGATTGCAATATGAGCCTGCTCCGCCTGCCATGCAGCAAACTCCCGCTGGCCTTCCTCGCTGTTCCAGCAGGCAAGGATCGCCGGGTAGAATGCCCGTACCAGACGGTCGATGACTTCATCGGGATAGGGGGAAGTGTTTGTGGACTTTTTCTTTTTGTTCAAACGCACGCTCCTTTGATCGTCCCACCGTGGCAAAGTCGGGCGAGAAAATCAAAGTTTCAATTTTTATCAGGCGCAGGGGCGCGGATAGTTTCCGCCCTGCACTTGCGGCTGGTGGCCCGTTGATGGCTTACAAGTGCCTGTCGTTATGCCGTTTTAGAGGATTCATCGCTGGATTCTGCAAGAACTTCATCCAGCGTTTTCAAAAATTCAAGATGAGGCTTCAGGGCAAAGCGAAGAACCTTGACCTGTTCCGGATGCGTAAGAAGTTTCGGGTTCAAGTCGAACGTAACTTCCCAACTCTTTCGCATGAGAGATTCAGCATTGTGGAGCCGGTAGTACAGTTCGAGAAACTTTTGGGGAACATCATAGCTTTCATCAATGGTGTTGCTGGCGGCTTTCTCTGCCTGCTTCACCGTTACTTTGTTAGGCTTGACTTTCTTCGGCTTCGGCACATAATTCTTGATTTCCTCAAAAATTTCAGCCTGTTCTTCGGGCTTGGCCTTGCCGAGATTTTCGAGAAGATAATCGGGAATGTGCAGTTCCTCGCGGAAGAACCGATCACGGAAACCGGGAGACAGTTCATCCGCAACGTCAACGCCGTGGGCATAGTATTCTGCACGGCGGACTGAACTTGCGCTACTGTGATTTTCCTGCGCAATGCGCTCACAGGTTTTCATTGGCTTCTGGTTGTGTTCAGATTGAACACTGCCAGATTTCTTTGCAGTATGCTGATTACCGCGAAACGCCTCGGTGCGCTTTTCAGAGGAATACTGCTTGCCCATCAGAAACTTCTTCTGCTCCGGGGTTAAATTGCGCCGCCCCAACTGATTCTTGCAGATCCATGCGAGGACTTCTTCTCTGCTTTCAAATGGGAGCGGCATCGTGGAGAAAGAGATTTCGGGATGCTCCTGAACGATTTCATAACGGTTGTGTCCATCAACAAGGGTATTACCCCAGACAATCAAAGGAGAGAGCAGCTTGCCCTCTTTGAGGATATTTTCTTCAAGCTGCTTAAATTCATCATCGGTCAGAGGGGGAATCTGGGACTGGAACTCAGGGTCGATTTTCAGGTTGGTCATGCGCACACTCCTTTATCTCTCCTGCTGCGCCGGTTCTTCCTCTCGGAAAAAGGACGCAACATTCTGCTTTGCGGTTTTCAGTTTGAGCAGTTCTTCCTTGGTTTCCTTGTACTGCTCGTAGAACTTTGCCTTTTCGGATGCCAGCTGCGCATACTCGGCTTCCAGTTTTTTCGGGCTGGGCAGCTTGGTGATGTTGTTTGCCTTAAAATAGGCTGCTGCTGCCCGGTATGCTGTCAGCTCTGCACGGTGCTGCTCCTCAAAGGCTGCGGGTCGTTTGGCAGTTTTTAACTGCTGTGTGATTATCTTGGTGCTGGCATAGGCTGCGACCTGATAGCACAGCTCTTTGTTGAATTTCATGCGACCTTCGAGGTCTTTTACCACCGCCAGCGAGTCGTGGTACTTGGTTTCCAGTTCGGTGATGCGCTGGTTCAGGACGTCCTCGTCGGTCAAGCCCTTTTCCTGCAGAAGCTTCACGGTCTGTGCCATAACTTTGAGATTGTGTTTCGTGAGCCAACGCTTATAGCCGATGCCCTTGCCCTCAGTCATCTTCGACTGGATGTCAATCAGTTTCCCGATGGTATCCTGTTTGAACTGCACCTTGGGTTTGCGTTCGGCGTTTGCCTGCAATGTGGCAAGCACTGCCGTCTTATCGAACTTGTCCCCGAGATGTTTCGCGCGGATGAACTTCGTTCTGCCAGCGGGCAGATAGCTCAGACACCCACGGCTTTCCTTGACGGCAATACCATACTGCTGCATGAGCCTGTCAGAAAAATCTTCAAAACTCGTTGTGCGGTACAACACCGAAGAAATCTGTTTCCGCAAAGTGTCCTTCACGGTTTCAAACTTCTTCTGCTTGGGCGGCTGTCCGGTTGCGGCGAGGCCTGCGTTTTCACTGTCAAGTTTCAACTGGCCGCGCCTACGCGCCCAATACTCGGCTTCGCTCACACGCTCCTTCGAGCCGTTGAGCAGGTCGATCTGGTACAGACCAGCACCCTCACACATCTCCATGACCTCAACACGCAAGTGCCGCATGGTCTGGGCTGTGCTGGAGTGCTTCATACCCTCGCGCCAGTCGCGGGGCTTTTGCATATAGGGCTTACGTTCCACCTCTCGTGTGCGGATACTGCCGATCACAATGTGGACATGGATGTTTCCCGAATGGTTATGCCCATCCGGGTGAGTGCAGACGATGGCGGGGTGACCGGAGAAGTTTTCTTCGCAGAATTTCAGGCCAAGTGCCTGTGCTTTTTCCATGGTCAAGCCGTTGTCGGCTGCATCTCTGGGGTCGAAGCTGATGATATACTGATGGCTCTTAATATCATCGCGTTGGGTGTTCTTGCCATACTTGCGGTTTGCCAGCAGACAGGCCGTTGCGAACGAGAAATCGCCGCACTCAAGGGTGTCGAGCAGGTACGAATCCCGCAGCTTCGGCTTGCCGTGCTCATCCAGAAGTTGCTTTCCGGTGAACGCGTTGTGCTGGTAAACGAGGTACGCTTCGATGGCGGTGTAGTCCGAATTCTTAGAGGCGATATGCTTGAGCGTTGCCATACAGTTCACCCAGAACTTTCTCGGCGCTGAGCCGGAATGCGGTCAGGTCTGCAAGTTCGTCAAGGAGTTTCGCCCGGATCTGCTCGGTGTCCGCACCGCCGGAATTGAAGTGCCTTGCAAGCTGGTTGAGATTGCTGCCCACCTTGCTGCACTGGGCAAGCAAAGTGGAAACAGCGGTCAGGGTTTCTTCTCCGCCGCCGGCAACGATGATTGTTTTCTCGATCTTGACGTTGTGGATGGCGCGGCGGATAAAAGTGGAGAGGGAGAGATTCAGGAGTTTGCAAGTGAGTTCCAGTGACGCTTTTTCCTCCGCTGTCACACGGAACTTGATGACGTGCGTTTTGTTGTTCGGCGTGTCGTGGTGCTGGGAATTGCTAGGGGTCGATTGAACATTCGTTTTGGTCATTGTACCTCCTGTCTGTTCGATAACTCCTCGGTGAAGTTATGTAAGCACGACACGCCGTTCCATTCGTGCCGCAAGGCACGAATGATGAGCAGGGTTTGGGGTGGGACCGCGTTTGCGAAGCGTAGCGGAGCAATGAAAGCCCCAGTGGGGCTTTTAAGCGGCAGCGCGGTCTGCGACAGCAGATGGAGGGGCGTTGCCCCGACAAGCGCTGCCCCAACAAGATCACTTAGAAAACTCGCAAGAGTTTGAGAAGTGAAGTCCCAGTGGAGCACAACATTTTCAAGAATTGAAAATTTGTGGCCACGGGACGGTTCTTGCCCTCTACCGCTGCGCTCAAAACCGTTTCTGGGTAATGGTTTCCGAATTGTTAAGACGCAAAAAATAAGTAGAGGCTGTGCTGCTCATGTAATGGGAATCGCCGTTTGCTCCGAACGAAGTTCCTGCCCCTGTTTGTGCAGCGGCGTTGACGGAAAGTCGGTATCACGTCCGGTCGGCTCATGAAATTTTCAAGGTGCAGCTCCCGTAAAAGAAAAATACCGCCCATGCAGCATAGCGATGGATTTTGTCGGGTGAAACAGCGGCAAAATGAATCGGGTGTGTTGCGGGGCGGTAAATTCTTTCGTGGACTTTTCCTCACTGAAGTGGTGGGTCTCACGGTGATAACCAACCACTTTCTGTGGCTGTGTTCAAAATGAACACGACCACATCTTGTGGATGAATTTGAACCAATCCACAAAATCAATGGGATTTACAAGAAAAATACCACGGCATGTAGAATGCGTCAAGAGGGTTTTGAAAAATTTATTGAAGTGAAGCAAGAAAAGTATGACACATCTTGTAGCTTTAGGAAAAAATACGCTATGTGAATCAGAACAAACCCCATTTTCTGTCTGCGGTAGATCTTTCTATTGCCGGCAGCAACAGGATGTTGCTTTTTTGACCATTGTCTAACAATCGATGCAAAAAAATGCAGGGGAAAAACCCCTCAGATGGTTAGGCAAAACAAATTCACAAAGTAAAAATAGCACTCCCACCGGGCGTTGCCAAGCAGAAACAGACAAGTTTACAGGGACGAAATTTTTTCGATGCGGGAAACGTTTTGCCTCCTCTATGCCGCAGGGGAAGCTCCAATAACGAAATCTTTTTCAAAATCTCCGAAAATGCCTAAACTCCTTGACAGAGGAGACGGCAGGGCGTATTATTTTGGCAGAAGGACCGCTGAGAAGCGGCTTTTTATAGAACGAAAAGTTAGTTTTACCTAACTCAAAACTCTGCCCTATACGAAGAAATATATCTCTTCTATTTACAGGTGGAAAATAAATAGAGAAGGAACGTATCACGATGAAAATCTACACATTTGGTGCAGAGGATGCCCCGGTGCTGTTGCTGCTGCCGGGCACCTGTTGCCATTGGAAGAGCAATTTCGGTGCGGTGATCCCGCTTCTGGCTGACAGCTTCCGGGTGCTGTGCGTCAGCTACGATGGCTTTGATGAGACTGAACAGACCGAATTTCCCACCATGCTGGAGGAGACCGAAAAGATCGAGGCCTACCTCAAGACCCACTGCGGCGGTCACATCCGGGCGGCCTATGGCTGCTCTCTGGGCGGCTCGTTTGTGGGGCTGCTGGCGGCGCGGCAGAACATCCACATGGACTACGGCATTCTGGGCAGCTCCGATCTGGATCAGGCATCGCCGCTGGCGGCAAGATTGCAGACTGATTTTCTGCTGCCATTGATCTACCCTGTGGTGCGGGACGGAAAGTTTAAGGCAAAATTTCTCCAAAAGCGTCTGGATAAGCGTGCCAGAGAGTCGGGGGATTATGTCAAAGCCTTTCTGAAAATGTTCGGTGAGGCCCGCCCTTATGTGACCATGCAGAGCTGTAAAAATCAGTTCTACTCCGATCTTATCACTCCGCTGCCGGATAAGATCCATGTGCCCGGTACCGAGATCCATATCTTTTACGCCCTGAAGATGGGCAAAAAATACCGTGTCCGGTATCAGCAGCATTTTGCACATCCTGTTCTCCATGAGCAGAACTTGCAGCACGAGGAATTGCTGGCTTGTCACCCGGAGCAGTGGGCGCATCTGGTAAAAAGTATTGCATTGTGAACGGTAAAACGTATCTGGAGCAAGCAGGATTTTGTAAGATCCAGAACCACAAAAATAAAAAGGGCTGGCTGTGTATCACAGCACAGAAATGAGGTGCGATTATGTCAAAAAAGGCAACGGAATTCCAAAGAAAAGCAATGAGCCGGATGTACCGGGGCAAGGAAATCTTCAAGCCTTTGAACACCGGCTGGATCGATGAAAATGTCGCCTGTGTGCGGGAGTGGGTGGCAAATATCTTTTTCTACCGCAAGGGCGATACGACCATTATGATCGATGCCGGATACAACTATGACCGGCTGGCAGAGAAGATGAACTGGCTGGGAATCGACCCGTATTCCATCCGGCACATCCTCATCACCCATCAGGACACCGACCATGTAGGTGCGGTGGAAGCAGACAGTCCGGGGCTGTTCCAGAATGCGAAGCTGTACATTGGCGAGATCGAGAACCGGTATTTGACCGGAGAAGCACGCCGCAAGGTCATTTATCATCTCTATAAGCTGCCGCAGGTGACGATCAACAATGAAAAAGTGCTGCTGCACGATGGTGAGGTCTTTGATATTGACGGCATCAGGATCGAGTGTTTTCTCGTTCCCGGTCATACATGGGGGCACATGGTATACCTTGTGGACGGGAAATATCTCTTTACCGGCGATACCCTCTGGTTCGGTGCGGACGGCGGATACAGTTTTATTTCTTCGCTGGCAGAGGATAACAAGCTGGCGGTGAAGTCTTTGGCTTTGCTGGAGAAAAAGCTGAGAAAACGTGGGCTGCATCCGCTGTTCATTACCGGTCACACAGGTTGGACGGACAACATGGAGTTTGCCTTTGCGCACAAAAATGAGCTGTGCTCGCCTTTCAAGAAAAGAGCCCACGACCCCAATGCGCTTTACGATGCCTATGATGAATCCGATGATACTGAGGAAAACTCAAAAAGCGGGTACTTGAAGGGCGTGGGAAGATAAGGAAGTGCAGGCGGCGCACCGGCATTCTTTGGCGCGATGACGGAGCGTAATCCGAAAAAATAATGCTGCAAAAACCAAGGGGCGGATGGTATGAGAACTTTGGAATATGGAAAAGAACATGAAAAGACGCTGCTGTTTCTGCCGTGCACGGCGGAGCCGGAGTGGGCGTTCGCCGACTCGGTTGGCCTGCTTTCGCAGGATTACCATGTGATTCAGATCGTCTATGACGGTCACGGCGAAACGGGAGAAGACTTTATCTCTGTGGAGACGACAGTAGACGAGGTAACAGATTGGCTGCAAGCGCGCGGCATTACCCACTTGAACGCGGCATATGGCTGTTCTCTGGGCGGTGCGTGTCTGACACGCTTTCTCGCCTTGGGAAAAATCCCGGTCGAGCGCGCCGTTATTGATGCAGGCATTACGCCGTATCGGATGCCGCTGATTTTGCGCCGTCTCGCCTGCCTGCGTGACAATCTTGGTTTCAGGCTCATAGCGAAGAGCCGCAAGGTCCTTGAGACGGTCTATCCGCCAGAGCGCTGGACGATGCCGGGGCGCGATCCAGTGAAGGAGTATGATGCGCTGGCGGCGTATCTGAAAACCTATTCAAAACGCACCGTCCGCAACATTTTCTGGTCGGCGAACAATTATACTCTGCCGACGAAGCCGGCTGAAATGGGCTGCCAAATCACATATTGGTACGGCGAAGAGGAAAAGCAGGCGCGACACAGCAATATCTGCTTTATAAAGCAATATTTTCCACGGGCGCAACTGCATGAAATTCCGAAGATGGATCACGCGGAGCTTGTGATGATGTATCCGCAGGAATTTTACCGGAGAATCATGGCGTTCCTGACACAGGCACAGGCAGCTCAAAACGAAAGAGGCTGAAGAAAAGGAAGAATCAGAATGCTCTATCCGCAGCTTTTTGGATTCAACGGAGATATAGGCTTATGAAAATCATCGTTGCAATTGCTTTTTATTTTCTGTATTGGGGCGTATGTTTTCTTGGAACAGGCACGGACAAGAAAAATCTCATGGGGCTGCGTTCTTATCCCGAAGAAGTTCAAAACCGTGTGCGAAGCGACCATCAGCTTGGAAAGGCTGTTCCGAAGGGAAAATCCACCGCTGCCATTTTGCTCAGTAATCTTCTTTTGTTTACAGTGGTGTTTTCCGTTTTGGGGCTTGCGTTGAAAAGTGTGCTGGGCCTAAACAATTACCTGTCAGCATTTTGGTACTTCCTTGCATTCGGCGAGGGATTGGGCCTGTTCGATCTCCTTGTGATCGATCTGCTCTGGTGGCGCAGTACAAAACGCATCCGTTTCTCGTTTTTGCCGGAGAAGAAATACTATCAAAATCCGAAAAAGCATATCGAATCGTTTTGGCGCGGTATCCCGTTGTTTGCCGCAGCTGCCGCACTGGCAGCCTTGATCGTTACCGTGCTTTGAAACAATACATGGGAGATGCTCCTCGCTGTATGGCCTCATCAAATACCCCGACGCGGGAATGCAATGATCTGCCATATTTGCGGACGTGAAGGAGAGAAGGTAAAGTCGAAATGAAAATCACGGTTCTTGTAACGCTCATGGTATTTCTGGCATACTTTCTTGTTTTATACGGCGGGGTGGGTTTCATTCAGGACAAGCGTTTTTTCTCATCCGCACCAAAGGAAAATCTGGACGCAATCCCCGATACAAAGGAACGATTTCCCGGCGCACATAGTATCGGCTGGGTGATTGAGATCATTGCCATCCTGCTTTTTCTCGCTGCGGCGGCACTAAGCGTATGGGACGGCGTCAGAAACGGCTTCGGCTTCCTGGACTTCTTTGTGCGGTTTCTTACCGTGCTCTACGCCATGGAGATCTACGACATCATTTTCTTTGACTGGGTGCTGCTGTGTCACTCCAATTTCTTTCCGCATTTCTATCCGGAGCTGAAGGGCGTGGTCGGTCCGCATATGTTCGGCTATAACAAGCGAACACATATCCGGCACTTTGTAATCTACATTCCCGCCTCCGCTGTGGCAGCGTGGCTTTGCGCACTGCTTTGAGGACGTGTGACAGAAGCAATCGTTTTGGGAGGCAGAGATTTTCTATGCGTGTGATAAAAAAAGTCCTGCATGAAAAAAGAAAAACAACAGAAGCCCATATCCAGCAGCTTCAGCATAAGGGAAAACAAGGAATCCGCTACACCGCGATGATGCCAGATGCCCGATTCGCACGCAGACTGAGAGGAGAAAAACAATGATCGTACTGCAACTGCTGCTTTATTGTCTGCTGTTTACCGCAATGGTAAAAATCGCTGTGATCGGCGGTGCTGTCAATGGACTGTACTTTTATCCCAAGGAGGTGCAGGATCGCGCCATCGAACTGGGACTGATCGACCGCAATACGATGAACCGGAAACGAAAATGCTTTATGATACCGTTCTTTATCGTGATGCTTGCTGCTCTTGTGCTGATCATCGGTTTGTGGAACGGGGCTTCCTCCTTTGGTGAGGCCTATTGGCAGGCGCTGCTGTTTCTTGAGGTTATGAATATCTATGACGGCGTTGTAATCGACAAGCTATGGGTCGGGCACAGCCAGTTTTGGGTGCTGCCAGGGCTTGAAGATGCGCCGTTCGTGCAGACATGGAGGCAGGTGCTGAAAAAGCGAAGCATACTGGCGCTAATCTGGGTTGCAGGAGCGGCAATTGTCGGCGGCATTGTCCATTTGATTTTCTAAGAAGTTGGAAATTGCCCAAATGAAAAGCAGAATCATGAACTGCAATCGGAGTCAAAAAAGATGAAGACGGAGAAACCGAAAAAGCTGATTCGATGGTACATTCTCGGTGCGATCGGAGCAGTACTGACGATCCTGGCGGCAGGCATTGTGGTGCCCGCTTTGTCCTATCTGCTCAGCTTTGCCGCCGGAGCCATGCTGTATGTGGTGGTGGAGGAGCTGATCCCGGAAATGTCGCAGGGGCAGCACTCTAACGTCGGCACGGTGTTTTTTGCGGTAGGCTTCAGCGTGATGATGGTACTGGATGTGGCACTGGGATAGCGCATGGTTGAGAAAATTGCGATGCAAGGGGCGAAGAAAGGAAAAACATGAAAGACAGAGATCTGCCAGTTGACCACAGCTGCCATTCCAAGCCCTGCAAAAGACGGATTGTGGAGATCGGATTGAATAAACAGTATGATTGATATCATTTTTCATGACAAAACGGGGGTCACTCCCTATAATCCCGGACAAACAGGCGGCTTTGAAAATGCGGCCGGAAGTGGAGAAATTCACTATTACCGGCTGTTTGATGGCGTGGGGATCATGCTGCTGCGGCTGGAGATGGAGACCTATACGGAAATCCGCACGCAGATCGGTATGATAGAGATCAATTTCTGCATCAATGGCCGTTTTGAAACCAGCTTTTCCATGCGTGATAGCGTTCTGCTAAAGCCGGGGGATATGGCCGTCAGCTGCTACGACGGACGGCATGGAACACGTTCAGAGTCACGGTTCCCGCTGGGCTGTTACGAAGGGCTGTGTCTGGAAGTTGATCCAGCAGCCGCTCAGAACTGGCTTGAGAAGAACGCACCGGGCTTTTCGGTGGATTTTGCGGTACTGAAGCAGAATCTTCTGGGAAACCGATGGTTCATGTTCGGTACGGCAGGACCCCGCTGTGAGCACGTTTTCCGGGAATTGTACGAAAATGCGCCCTACATGGATCTCCGGTTCCTACGGCTCAAGGTGGTGGAGCTGTTGATGCTGCTGAGCCGCATTCCGCAGGAGGAAGGAACGGACTTGTACTGTTCTACCGAACAGACCGAACTGGCACACCATCTCCGGGATCACCTTCTGACAAACCGGGAGGGGTATGTCTCCCTTGCGCAGCTGGCAGAAGAACACGGGATCTCGGTTTCGCACCTGCAAAAAATGTTCAAACAGGTCTACGGTGTGCCAGTATACCACTATATCAAGGAATACCGTCTGGAACAGGCTGCCGTAGAGCTTGTCCGGAGCGCAAAGCCCATTACGCAGATCGCACAGAATGCAGGATATGACAACGCCAGCAAGTTTTCGGAGGCTTTCCGGAAACGATATGGAACGACCCCGTCGCAGTACCGCACCCACGCAAATGGACTCGCAAAACGGAGCAGGGAAATCAGAATGGAGTAGTCCACGGCCGAAAAATATGCTAAAGTACAGAGCGGTTAGAACAAACTTACTTTAAAACCGGAGGTACTTTCATATGATGATGAAAAAGAAATTTGTTGCAGTGGCCTTGTCTGCGGTCTGCCTGCTGTCTGCTGTCGGCTGCGGCCAGCAGAGCGCAAGCACAGCGTCTTCGGCATCCAGCGTTTCCTCCTCGGTGGCTTCTTCGGCTTCCGCAAGTCAGGTAATGGATGCGGAGGATTATCTGTCTGGTATCAGCGGGACTTATGTGGAACTGTTCCCGGAGATGGCAAAGAGTGAATACCGGAATTTGTGGATCGACGCTGCGACTCCGCTGGTAGGCGAGGACAATGCGGAATCGGCTACGGATATGCTGCTGGGAATGTGCATGGCAGAGCCGTATGGCGAGGAGGCTGTTGAAAAATATGCAGCAGATCCGGACAGCACGGCGTTCAACTGCTATTTTCTGGGTGGCGTGGAAAAATTCGTGATGAATGGCGACACCATCACCGGTCTGGATGCGCAAGGACAGGAAGTGTTTGCACACACCTACCAGAAACTGGATGTGGACAATGAAAACAGCTTCCTCTTCTACCAGAGCGAGGATGCGGATTCCGGGGAGTTTACCTACTTTGCCTTTGCGCCCGATACGATGGAAACGACGTATCATCTGGAATTCCGCTATGCAGAGGATCTCGACGACCTGCAGAGCTGGTATGAAGGAAATTATGCTTATTGGAATGCTGCCGCCATCGCAGAGGACTATGATCAGGCAACTATGGAAAATGTCATTGAACTTTTCGTCACGGAAAATTTGTCTGAGGCAGAATAAACGGCACATGCGCACCCGATCATGTCAGGCGGTACGCATGGCAATATTACGGTAAGGATGTGATTTGATTGAAAAAACGATCGGACTTTTCCCGGCTGATGGGCTATGCAGGCGGACATCGGGTATTCACCTATGCTTCACTGGTGCTCTCCGCTGTCAGCGCACTGATGGCGCTGATCCCGTTCCTCTATATCTGGATGATCCTGCGGGATGTGCTGAACGCAGCGCCAAACTATGCGCAGGCGGTGAACATCCCTCGTTACGGCTGGATGGCAGTGTTATTCGCGGTGCTGTCTTACCTCATTTACATTGCGGCGCTGATGTGCTCCCATCTGTCGGCGTTCCGGGTGGCGACCAATCTGCGGCTGGCGGTGTCGGAGCATCTGGCGGTGCTGCCGCTGGGCTTTGCCGAGAACTTCGGCAGCGGCAAGCTGCGTAAGATCATCCACGAGAGCACCGGAGCCGCCGAGACCTATCTTGCCCACCAGCTGCCCGACCAGTACAACGCCATCGCCACCCCGGTGGGGCTGCTTGTGCTGCTGCTGGCGTTCGACTGGCGGCTGGGTCTGCTGAGCCTTGCGCCGGTGGTGTTGGCTTTCCTCATCATGGCGACCATGACTGGCAAGCGGATGGCTGAAAAAATGCGGCAGTACGGCAACGCCTTGGAGGCGATGTCCAATGAGGCCGTGGAGTACGTCCGGGGTATCCCGGTGGTCAAGACCTTCGGGCAATCGGTATTTTCCTTCAAAAAGTTCAAGGCCACCATTGATGAGTATGAAAAGTGGGTCATCTCCTACACCAAAGACCTGCGCCTGCCCATGATGTTCTACACCGCTGCCGTCAACGGTGTGTTCGCCTTTTTGATCGCGGGCGGGCTGCTGTTCACGACCCACGGCGTCACCCCGGAGTTTCTGCTGAACCTGCTGTTCTATATCATCATCACGCCGGTGATCTCCCTGACCCTGACCCGTATAATGTACATGAGTGAGAACAAGATGGTGGTAGCGGATGCGCTGGCACGCATCGACTCGGTGCTGGAGACGGCGCCCATGCAGGTGCAGGCTGTTCCGCAACACCCGCAGGATGCCTCTGTCACGCTGCGGGATGTGCATTTCAGCTACGACGGAAAAACCGAGGTCATCAAGGGTGTTTCGCTGGACATTCAGCCGGGGCAGACGGTGGCTTTCGTTGGCCCCTCCGGCGGTGGCAAATCCACGCTGGCAAACCTTGTCTGCCGGTTCTTTGATGTGCAGAGTGGCAGCGTCCGGGTGGGCGGAGCGGATGTGCGGGATATCCCCAAGGAAGAACTGATGGATACCATCTCCTTTGTGTTCCAGAACAGCCGCCTGCTCAAGGGCAGCATTCTGGACAACGTCCGTCTGGGTAGGCCGCAGGCCACCGAAGCCGAGGTGCTGGCAGCACTGAATGCGGCGCAGTGCATGGATATTGTGGAGAAATTTCCGGCGGGCATCCATACCGTCATTGGCACCAAGGGCGTGTATCTTTCCGGCGGCGAGCAGCAGCGCATTGCCATTGCCCGTGCCATGCTGAAAAATGCGTCCATCCTGATTCTGGACGAGGCCACCGCCTTTGCCGACCCGGACAATGAAGCAAAAGTACAGGCGGCTTTTGCCCAGCTTGCCAAGGGCAAAACGGTGCTGATGATCGCACACCGCCTGTCCACCGTCGCCAACGCCGACTGCATCTATGTGGTGCAGGATGGGCAGATTGTGGAATCCGGCACAAAGGACGAACTGTGTGCGCAGAACGGCCTGTTTGCCCGGATGTGGCAGGAGTATCAGGCGTCGGTGCAGTGGAAGGTCGCAAAGGAGGGGTAAGGAATGATCGAAAAAATTCAACACGCCACAGCCAGCTCCCCGGAGGGCGCAAAGGGGCTTGTAAAGGGCGTTCTGGCCTGTGCGTTCCAGAACATGGCGTTCATGCTGCCCACCGGGCTGTTGTATCTTCTGGTAAAGGACCTGCTGGCAGGCTCTACGAGCGGGAGAAACACCTTTTATCTGCTGGGATGCGTTGCCTGCTTTGTGCTGATTTTGCTGACCACATGGTTCCAGTACAACGGCACCTATTTTACCACTTATAAAGAGAGCGGCACCCGCCGCCTGACCCTTGCGGAGCGGCTGCGGAAGCTGCCTCTGTCCTTTTTCGGCAAGCGAGACCTTGCCGACCTGACCAGCACCATCATGGCAGACTGCGAGGTACTGGAAAAGGACTGCTCCCACTTCATCCCAGGTCTGTTCGGCTCCCTCATCTCCACGGTACTCATTGCCCTGAGCCTATTTGCCTTTGAGTGGCGGATGGCACTGGCGGCTCTGTGGGTCATTCCAGTATCGGTTGCCATCGTGGTGGGCAGCTATCGGGTACAGGATAAGGTGCAGGCCAGGACCATGGCGGCGAAAATGGCCTGTGCGGACGGCATTCAGGAGTACATCGAGACCCTCCGGGACCTGAAAGCCAGCAATGCGGAGCAGCGGTATCTGTCCGGCCTTTCCGACAAAATTCGGGCAGTGGAAAAGCAGTCTATTGTGGCAGAGCTGGAAACAGCGCTGTTTGTGTCCTCCGCCGGCATGGTGCTCAAGCTGGGTATTGCGTCGGTGGCGCTCACCGGTTCGGTGCTGCTGGTGCAGGGCAGTATCGACGTACTGACCCTGTTTCTGTTCCTGATGGCGGCATCCCGGATGTACGACCCCATGCAGGGGGCTTTGCAGAATCTGGCGGCGGTCATCGCCATGCGTACCAATGTGGGGCGGATGAATGAGATTCTGGACGCTTCCCTGCAGACCGGCAGCGAGCAGCTGACCAATCAGGGCTGCGATATCGTGTTCGACCATGTGGGCTTTGCCTATAACTCTGGCGAGACGGTTCTGCGGGATGTTTCCTTTACCGCAAAGCAGGGCGAGGTCACGGCACTGGTGGGCCCCTCCGGCGGCGGCAAGACCACTGTTTCCCGGCTGGCAGCACGGTTCTGGGATTACCAGAAGGGCAGCATCACCGTGGGCGGCATGGAGGTTTCCCAAATCGACCCGGAAAAGCTCATGAGCCTGTATTCCATCGTCTTTCAGGATGTGACCCTGTTTGACAACACGATCCTCGAAAACATCCGTCTGGGGCGCAAGGGGGCCACCGACGAGGAGGTTCTGGCGGCGGCAAAGCTGGCAAACTGCGAGGAATTTGCCGAAAAGCTGCCGGACAAGTGGAACACCAACATCGGCGAGAATGGCTGCGCTCTTTCCGGCGGCGAGCGTCAGCGCATTTCCATCGCCCGTGCTTTTCTGAAGGATGCGCCTATCATCCTGCTGGACGAGGCCACCGCCAGCTTGGATGTGGAAAACGAAACTGCCATTCAGGAGGCACTATCCCGGCTCATAAAAAACAAGACCGTCCTCATCATCGCCCACCGGATGCGCACCGTAGCCGGTGCGGATCAGGTGGTGGTGCTGTCGGGTGGCATCGTGGCCGAGCAGGGCAGCCCGGCAGAGCTGTACGCCCGGAAGGGACTGTACACCCACATGGTGGATCTGCAGTCGGCAAGCCAGAACTGGACGATCTGAGAATGAGGGCGGCTTTTATTTGGGAAAAAGTCTTGCATTCAGTTAAAAACTGTGGTATATACATTATACGAAACACTATTTTGAAAGAACGCTCCATCGTTCAATGATGTATAAATGGGAGGTGCCTGCCATGACCGCCGTGATCTATGCCCGCTATTCATCGGATAACCAGCGCGAAGAATCCATCGAAGGTCAAATCCGGGAATGTACGGCTTATGCCGAAAAGAACGGCATCACCATCGTCAAGCACTACATTGACCGTGCCATCTCTGCCAAGACGGATAACCGCCCGGAGTTCCAGCAGATGATTAAGGACAGCGACAAGAAGCTGTTTGACATTGTGCTGGTCTGGAAGCTTGACCGCTTTGCCCGAAACCGCTACGACAGTGCCCGGTACAAGACTCAGCTGAAGCGAAACGGCGTGAAACTGGTATCGGCAACGGAAGTCATTTCGGCTGGCCCGGAGGGTATTATTCTGGAGTCGGTGCTGGAGGGCTACGCCGAATACTACTCCGCTGACCTGTCTGAAAAGGTCGTGCGCGGCATGACCGAGAACGCTCTCAAGGGCATTTATAATGGTGGCACGATTCCGTTCGGATACATGATCGATGAGACCCGGCATTACCAGCCCGACCCGCTGCTGGCTCCGTATGTGGAGCAGACGTTCCAGAAGTATGCGGACGGTGCGACCATGACTGACCTGCGGGATTGGTTAAAGGCACACAACATCAAAAATTCAATGGGCGGAGAGATGTCCTACAATACGATTCAGCGGATGCTGAGTAATCGCCGGTACATCGGCGAATTGCGTTTGCGGGATGTGGTACAGCCCAATGCAATCCCGGCATTGGTATCAGGTGAACTTGTCGGGGCAAGGCCCCTCCATCTTGCTACGCAAGACCGTTCTGTCGCTTAAAAGCCCCACTGGGGCTTTCATTGCTCCGTTTCGCTGCGCAAACGCGAACCTGTTCAATAAGGTGCAGGAAAAGCTGGCGAAAAATAAAAAGGCCCCTGCCCGTCATAAGGCAGAGGAAAGCTATCTGCTCACCACTAAGCTGTACTGCGGCAAGTGCGGAGCGCTGATGTTCGGAGAAAGCGGTGTCAGCCACACCGGGAAAATGTATACCTATTACAAGTGTGCCGCCGCCAAGAAGAAAAAGACCTGCGATAAAAAGGCCGTGCGGAAACAGTGGCTGGAAGATCTGGTGGTCAACGAGACCATGAAGCTGGTGGAAGATGACGCTTCCATGAATGCCATCATTGCCAAAGTCATGGAATTGCAAAATCAGGAAAGCACGGATTTGCCCATCTATGAAAAGCAGTTGAAGGAAACGGGAGTCGGCATCACCAATATGCTGAACGCTATCCAGATGGGCATTCTGACCAGCTCCACCAAGGAGCGGCTGGAAGCGCTGGAAGAGCAGAGGAAGGAACTGCAAGCCCGCATTGCAGAGGAACGGCTGGCCAAGCCGAAGATGAAAGAAGAGTTCGTCCGGTTTTGGCTGCTTCGCTTCCGCAAGCTGGATATGACCCAGCCGGAGCAGCGGCAGGCACTGGTGGATACCTTCATCAATGCCATCTATCTCTACGATGATAAGGTTCTCATTACCTTTAATTATAAGGAAGGTACGGAAACGGTCGCTTTTGGGGAAGCCGTGAAAGCGGAGAAAAGTTCGGATATGAGTGCGCGAGGTGCACCACAACAACAAAATCCGAACTTTTTTCCGATAGGAGAAGGGTTCGGATTTTTTGTTTTCTTTGGAAAACAAAATGAATCCCTTGCTTCCATCGAAAAATGTAGCTGGAGGTCATGGACTAAAATCATAAGATAAATCAATAAACACCCAAAACGGAGACCTTTTATAAGGTGCTCCGTTTTTTAGGTTGCGTAACGGTGATTTTAATCTTGCACTGCACTGGAAAGAATGCTATACTAGGTAAGCTAAAACTAACTGCGGTATATTTGACCGGATTCAGGAGATCGCGAAAGAAGATGGAACTTAAACAGCTAGAGTATTTTACCGTTGTATGTGAAAAAGGCAGCTTCAGCCAAGCGGCAGAATGCCTTTATACATCGCAGCCCAATGTCAGCAAGGTGATCTCCTCGCTGGAAAAAGAGCTGGGGCGAAAACTGGTGGAGCGGAGCAGCCGAGGGCTGCGAATCACGCCCTATGGGGAAACGGTGCGCGATTATGCAAAAGTCATTCTGAAACACGCTTCTCTGATCAGCTCGATGGCGACGCACCACAATGGCAAAAAATTTACGTTGGCAACTTACCCCAGCAATATGATCACGAATCTTCTGGTGGATTTTTATCGGCACTGGGGCAGAGAGTACATTGTCGAGCATCAGGAGGGCAGTGTCGAAGAGGTCAGCAACTGGGTGGCCAGCGGGCAGACGGAAATCGGCATCGTCTATATTGCACAGCGTCAACTGGCGGCGTTTCGGCATATCCTTGGACATAAGAATTTGGAATTTGAACCGCTCGATGTAAAAGAGGCTTGTGTCTATGTGGGACCCAATCACCCATATTACGAGAGAGACTGCGTGGATTTCTCGGAGCTGTCCAGCTTGCGCTTCATCGGGGCGGTACGGGACTACTTTTCTATGGAGCATCATCTGGACCGGGTCTCATTGGGTGCTATCAGCACCAAAGATTTGAATTATTCCATTTACTCGAATAGCGACCACATGACCATCAATGCGCTGATGCAGACCGACCTGTGCAGCCTTGGCATCAATTTTATGCACCAGCCGTATAAACACTATGACATTAAGAATCTGAAAATCAACGGATGTGAGCCATTTTTGCTGATTGGAATCGTTCGACCAGAAGGTGATGAACTAAGTGAAGCAGCACAATGGTTTATCGAAAATTTCAAAAAGTTGCTCTGAGAAAAGGCTTGATTTTCCATAACGATTTGTTATGGAAAACCATGCCGATTTCATCACTGGTCAGGCAGGACAAACTGTGGTATCCTATGGGAGCGCCGCGCAGCAAGCGTGGGGCTCCTTTTTCGTTATAACTGATGTTTTTTGATACCACAGGAGGAAACACACTATGAAAATCTCTCGCAGAAACTTCTGCCTGCTGATGGCAGGTGTCTGCTGCACCGGCGTGCTGGCTGCCTGCGGCTCCAGCTCTTCGTCTACTGCTTCGTCCAGCGCTGCATCTGCTTCCGCTGCGGCATCCGGGGAGGTCCGCGATGAGCTGATCTTTGTCAACTATCGTGATATTCGTGATCTGAACCCGCATCTGTATGCAGGCGAAATGTATGCCCAGAGCATCCTCTACGATACATTGGTCAGCATTACGGCAGATGGCTATGAAGGCTGTCTGGCGGAAAGCTGGGACATCAGCGAGGATGGCTGTACCTACACCTTCCACATTCGTCCCAATGTTCTGTTCTCGGATGGCGAAAAGTGCGATGCCAATGCCATTCTTGCCAACTTCAACGCCATTCTGGAAAACCGCGAACGCCACACTTGGCTGGAGATGATGAACCTGCTGGTGGGCGTGTCGGCTCCCGATGAAAACACTTTCGTCATTGAGATGAGTGAGCCTTACTACCCCATGCTGACGGAGCTGGGCTGCATCCGTCCCTTTGCCATGATCTCCCCCAACTGCATGATCAACGGCAGCACGAAGGATGGCGTCAATGGCCACATTGGCACCGGCCCCTATGTGCTGACGGATTTCGTGACCGATGAATACGCCGTGTTTGAGCGGAACGAGAATTACTGGGGCGAAGCGCCGGCCATCCGCAAGATCACGGTCAAGGTCATTCCCGACAACCAGACCCGTATTATGGCTCTGGAATCCGGCGAGATCGACCTGATTTTCGGCAAGAACATGATCGATGCCGATGCGATCAGCCAGTATCTGGACAGCGACAGATTCACGGTCGGTCTGTCTGACCCCACCTCTACCCGCCATATCGTTATGAACACCACCCATGAGATTCTGGGCGACCCGGCGGTTCGTAAGGCATTGCAGCACGCTACCGACCGTCAGACCATCTCTGATGGCATCTTCTACGGTCTGGAGCAGCCTGCGGATACGCTTTACGCCACCACGGTTCCCTACTGCAATGTCGGCCTGAAGCCGTATGAGTACAGCACGGAGACTGCGGCGCAGCTCCTTGACGAAGCTGGATGGGTCCTTGGCAGCGACAAGATGCGCGCCAAGAATGGCAAGCAGCTTGCACTCGACCTGCTCTACAACAGTGACAGCGTGACGGAAAAGACCATCGCCGAGTATCTCCAGAGCGAGTACCTCAAGCTTGGCATTTCCATGACCATTCACGGTGAGGAAGAGCAGTCCTACCGCGATAACATGAAGGCTGGCAACTTCGATATGGTGTTCAATATCTGCTGGGGTATGCCGTATGACCCGCAGTCTTCGCTGGCTGCAATGCGTGCCCCGGTCTATGGCGACTATGCCGCTCAGCAGGGTCTTGAGGACAAGGCGGAAATTGACGAAGCCATTACCAAGATCCTGACCTCTACGGACGATGCCGAGCGTCAGGAGCTGTATAAGTCGGTTCTGACCAACCTGCACGAGGACGCAATGTATCTGCCGCTGACCTATGAGTGCAACAAGGCTCTGTACACCTCTGCTCTGCACGGTGTCCACTTTGGCACCGACCAGTATGATGTGCCCTTTGCGGATATGTATTTTGAATAAGAATTGACAGGAAAAGCCGCTTCGGGTATGGAGCGGCTTTTCTTGAAGAAAGGACTGCCCATGAAACGCTATGTTGTACGCAGGCTGTTGATGGCGATTCCGCTGCTGCTGGCCATTTCGTTCGTCTGCTTCTGCTTTATCAATCTGATTCCCTCCAACCCGGCGGAGGTCGCACTGCGCATCCAGCAGACCCCCGTGATCACGGAGGAGATCATTGCTGCGATGGAAGAGCAGCTTGGTCTGAATAAACCCTTCTTTGTCCGTTATTTTGACTGGGTGCTGGGCTGTCTCCACGGTGACTTTGGTATCAGCTATGTCAACCCGAAACGCACCGTGGCGGGCGAGCTGCTGCGCTGCCTGCCTGCGACCCTCCAGCTGGCAGGAACTTCTTTTGTCATCGTGGCGGTGCTCAGTATCCCCATCGGCTTCCTCTGTGCAGTTTATAAGGGCGGCTGGTTTGACAAAATTATGCGCGGACTGGTCTTTGTAACGACTGCCATGCCTGCCTACTGGGTGGGTCTGCTGCTGATGTGGGGCATTGGCGTTCAATTGAACTGGCTTCCCACCAACGGTAACGGAACATGGCGGCATCTGATCTTGCCGTCCTTCACGGTGGCATTGAGCTATATTTCGACGTATATCCGTCTGATCCGCAACAATATGCTGGAAAACATGAAACAGGACTATGTGCTTTACGCCAATGTGCGCGGGCTGCCACAGAAGTCGATTCTGGTCAAGCACATTCTGAAAAACTCCATGCACACCTGCATCGTGGCGATGGGCATGAGCATCCCGCAGCTGATCTCCGGCACCATCGTGGTCGAAAATGTTTTTTCGTGGCCGGGACTTGGTACGCTCTGCATCAGTTCCATCTTCAATCGGGATTACCCGGTCATCCAGACCTATGTTTTGCTGATCGGGGTACTGTTTGTCCTGTTCAATCTGCTGTTTGATATTTTGCAGACCGTCTCCGATCCCCGTCTGCGCAAGGAGGACTGACCATGAAAGAACGATTCTTCCGCAACCGCACGGCAGTGTTTACCGTTGTATTTGTATTGCTGGTGGGTCTTGTAGGCATTCTGGCTCCTGTCATTGCGCCCAACGACCCCTATGAGACCAATATCCTGAACAAATTTGCATCCTACAGCCTGCAATATCCGCTGGGCACCGACCAGCTTGGCCGCTGTGTCCTTTCCCGCATGATCTATGGCATCCGTCCTACCCTCGGCCTTGCCCTGCTGACCATGTTCGGCACCATCAGTCTGGGTGCAATCCTTGGCATCATGGCGGGTTATTTCCGGGGCATTGTAGAAGAAGTTATCATGCGTGTGGTGGATGTGATGCTCTCTTTTCCCAGCCAGATCATGGTGTTCGCTGTGGTGGCACTGCTGGGTGTCAGCGTCCAGAACGTCATCATTGCAAATGTTTTCATCAAGTGGGCGTGGTATGCCCGCATGATCCGCACGGGCGTAATGCAGTACCGCGACCGCAACTTTGTCCAGTTTTCCCGCTGCGTAGGAATGCCGGAGCGGTTCATCCTGTTCCGTCATCTGCTGCCCTCCATCACTTCCGACCTGGTGGTTCTGGCTTCGCTGGATGTGGGCTGGGCAATCATCAATATTTCCACGCTGTCGTTCTTGGGACTGGGCGTACAGGCCCCCACGCCGGAATGGGGCGCAATGCTCAATGAGGCAAAAAATGTGATGACGTCGAACCCAGTGCAGATGATCGCTCCCGGTATCGCCATTGTGGTGCTGGTCTGTGTGTTCAACCTGATGGGCGACGCCCTGCGCGATGTGCTGGACCCCAAGGAGGTGCAGAAATGAACCCTGTTTTTGAATTGAACGATCTGCACGTTTCTTTGCAGAGCCACCATAAGGAAATCGAATTGGTGCGCGGGGTGTCCTTCGCAGTTGCTCCCGGCGAGTGCCTCGGCATTCTGGGGGAAAGTGGTTCCGGCAAGTCAATGTCGATGAAAGCGGCGATGGGCCTGCTAGACCACAGCTTCCATGTCAAGGGCAGCGCACAGTTTCAGGGGGAAGAACTTTTGGGTAAGAGTGCTGAGGAACTGCGCCGTCTGCGCGGCGGAAAGGTGGGCATCATTCTTCAGAACCCGATGACCTGCTTTGATCCGCTGTACCGCATTGGACAGCAGATCGCTGAGACGTTTTCGGCGCATAATAACTGGACAGCAGAGGAAATCCATATCCGCTCACTGGAACTGCTGGAAAAAATGCGCATCCGAAACCCGGAGGAAGTGCTGGAAAAATATCCGCATCAGCTTTCCGGCGGTATGCTCCAGCGCATCATGATCGGCATTGCAACGGCCATGAAACCAGCTCTTCTGATTGCAGACGAACCTACCACGGCGATCGATGCCATCACCCAGTATGAGATTCTGAACGAACTTCTGCATATCAAAGAAAATCATAACACGGCCATAATCTTTATTTCACATGACCTGAATGCCATTTCTCGCGTGGCAGACCGTATCGTGGTGCTGAATCACGGAGCAGTGGTGGACCGCGGCGATTTCCAGCATATCCTGCATCATGCACAAGACCCCTATACGAAACTGCTGGTGGAGAAGCGCGCGGATGTTATGCGCAGGTACACCGCTGTTTTGAATGGCAAAAAGGAGACTGCCCATGCTTGAACTCAAAAATATTAATGTAAGCTTCCGCAGTGAGCGGCAGGATAAAATTTTTGGTCATACCCGGCAGCAGGTGTTGTTTGATGTGTCACTTACCGTAAAAGAGGGCACCTGTCTCGGTATTCTGGGGGAAAGCGGCTCCGGCAAATCCACGATGGGCCGTGTGCTCTGCGGACTGCTCAAACCAGACAGCGGTGAAGCCGTTCTGGATGGCGTTTCGGTCTACGCTTCCCGTGCCGGACGACGAAATCTGCAAAACAAACTCAGTATCGTGTTTCAGGATTACACAACCTCCGCAAATCCCCGGTTCCGCATCCGGGATATTATTGGGGAAGGGCTGACCGTACAGGAACGCAGAGAGGGCAAAAAACTGGATCGGAAAGCCGAAACGAGCCGATTGCTGGAGTTGGTCGGCCTGCCTGCCGATTTTGCAGACCGGTTTCCCCATGAGCTTTCCGGCGGACAGCTGCAGCGTGTCTGCATCGCCCGCGCAGTGGCCTGCAAGCCGGAAATCATTCTGTTTGACGAAGCGATTTCCTCGCTGGATGCACACACGCAGGTACAGGTCATGGACTTGCTGCGGGAACTGAAAGATCGCCTTGGCTTGACGTACATCTTTATCACCCATGACCTGACTTCCATTACCTATCTTTGTGATGATGTGTTGTTCCTGTATCAGGGCCGGGTAACAGAGAACCTGCCGGTAGAGCGCATCAGTGAAACGAAGGACGAGTATGCCCGTAAACTGCTGGAATCTATTGTCGTCTTTGATACGGAGGAATCGGCATGACACTGTGCGGCTTTGAGATCGCCCCCGGTGAAAAACGACAGGTGAAACTGCCTGTTCCTGGCGGTGTACCGCTGGAAGCATGGCTGCTGTGCGGGGCGCACCCCGGAAAGACGCTGGTGGTCACAGCTGGGGTGCATGGCTGTGAGTACGTCGGCATTCTGGCTCTGCAAAAATTAGTGGAAATGCTGGACTGTGCTACTCTTTTTGGACAGGTCATTTTGCTGCCGCTGGTCAATTCCAAAGGATTTTTTGCAGGGGTAAAACAACTGAATCCGGCAGATGGCAGGAATCTGAACCGGGAATTTCCCGGCAAGGAGGATGGAACGGAAACACAGCGGATGGCATGGACGATCGAAAAACTCCTTTACCCGGAAGCGGATTTTCTTCTGGACCTTCACGGCGGAGACTGGAATGAAGAACTGGCCCCGTTGGTATTCTTTCCCTGTGGAGCCGGGCAAAAAGTGGAGCAGGAGACCCGCAGGGCGGCACAGGCTCTTTCTGTTTCCATGCGGGTCTGTTCAACGGCCCGAAATGGATTGTACAGCTGGGCAGCACAAAAAGGAATCCCTGCTTTGCTGTTGGAGCGGGGCGGAAATGGCCGCTGGACTCCCGAAGAGGTGGAAGCAGATTGCGAGGATGTACTCCGTCTGATGAACCATCTTGGAATAAGAAAAGGAGAGTTCGATGCCGTTCCGCAAACAGAGATTGCAAAAGCCGTCTACGAAGAAGCACCGGCAGATGGATACTGGTTTCCGCAAGTCTGTGCTGGGCAGGAAGTATTAAAGGATGCACTGCTGGGCAGGTGGAAAAGCTCCGATGGGACGCAGAACTGCGAGGTCCGTGCAAGATTTGCAGGGCGGGTTTTGTATGAGACCACTGCATTGGGCGTTCGCAGAAATGACCCGCTCGTTGCATACGGAACAGCATGAGTTTCCATAAAAACAAAAACAGGGTGCGCCCCTGAATAGGACGCACCCTGCCATCGCAATTCACAATTTGATTTGTTGGCAACAACCGTGAATTGCATATCGCAAACAAGTTGTTGAGAATTGCACTGCTGCGCTGCGCAAACGCGAACTTTTGGGAACACGCCACTTTCGGCAGTGTGCAAGAAAAAACAATGAAAACTTTGGCAAAAAGAGAGAGAGGGCTGGACGGTGCCAGCCCTCTTGACAAGGAAAAGCACAAGGCTCTTTATTATAATAAAGCTATAAGAACATAATAAAGGCAATTATTTGAAATTTTTGAAAAAACAGAAATCATTTTGATGATATGGGACGTTTTAATAGACAGGAAGGGGGGTGAACCGTATCCAGACAGAATTATTGCTGCGGAAAGCGCAGAGCGGAGATACGGGTGCGCTGGACACTCTGATTACAGCGTACTATCCACAAATTCTGAACTATTGCCGTTGGCATACAGCGGACGAGCAGCAGGCGCAGGATGCAGCACAGGAAACCTTTTTGAAAGCGGTGCGCTGGCTGGATTCCTGTGGTGGATTTCAGGGGGCATTCCGTCCCTTTCTGTACAAAATCGCAAAAAACATTTGCATCGATCTGAACCGTACGATGGAGCGGACGGAGGTATCGCTGGAGAGCTTGCCGGGCGAACCCGCCTATCAGGAAAGCGGCTTTGCTGCGGCAGAGGAGAAAGCAAACCTGCGAGCGCTGACGGCCCAGCTGGAGCCGGAACAGCGGGAACTGGTATTGCTGCGGTTCGCACAACAGCTTAAATTGCGGGAGATCGCGGAGATCACAGGTCTGCCCCTGCGCACGGTACAGTCCCGCCTGCGTGCCGCATTGAAAACCTTGAAAATGCAATTGGAAAAGGAGGACTGGAGATGAACCGAGCCTTTGAAAAAGAACTGTCCAGAGCACTTGCGGCAGAGCCGGACACAGCTGTCCCGGAAACGCTGCTGCGCCGCTGCCGGGCGGAACATGTCGTAAAACAACGGAGTGATTGGTGTGATTTGCTGCACTGCCAGTTCAAATTGCTGGGCTGGAAGGTCTGGGCGCTGGAAGCAATGGCGGCACTGGCGTTGTACAGTGTGGGTCGGGAACTTGCCCTGTGGGAGAAGGCATGGACATTACGCAATGCACTGTTTGGTCTGAGCACACTTGCCATGCTGACAGCCCTGCTCGGTCTGCCGTTTTTATACCGGGCAAGTCAATATAAGATGCTTGAACTGGAACATGCCACATATGCAGGAGTCGGTCATCCGCTGGTGATGCGGTTTTTGCTGCTGCTGGCGGGGGAAACAATCCTGCTGGGAGTGCTGGTACTCAATGTGCGGGCAGCCGCGCCATGGAGCATCGGGCAACTGCTGGCGGTGCTGACCGTGCCATTTCTGACCGCAAACAATGAGCTGCTTCTGCTGCTGCGCTGGGTGCACCCGGAATGGATGATGACCGGGGCTGTACCACTGTTTGCAGGGCAGCTGTGTTTGCTGCGGTTCGTGCAATTATCGGAACTGCCGAAAGGTCTGCCGCTGGCGGCGGGTGTGCTGGTGCTCTGCATGGTGTTGCAGTGCATCCAGCTTGCCGCCCGGTCAGAATATATTGCAGAAGCTTGAAAGGAATAAGTCATGGAACTGAAAATTCAGAATATTACAAAGCGATACCGGGATAAAACGGCGGTGGATGATGTGTCCATCACTCTCACGCCGGGTGTGTGGGGACTGCTGGGGGCGAATGGTGCAGGCAAAACAACCTTAATGCGGATGCTGGCGGGCATTCTGCGGCCCAGCAGTGGCCGGATTTTGTGCGATGGGGTGGAGGTTGGAACGCTTGGTGCGGCCTACCGGGAAAAGCTGGGGTATCTGCCGCAGGAATTCGGGTTTTACCCGGAATTCACGGTGCAGGACTATCTGGAATATATGGCGGCGCTCAAGGGTCTGCCGCGCACAGAGGCTGCCCGGCAGATCGACGCACTGCTGGAGCGGGTAAGCCTCACTGAGGTGCGCCGCAAAAAGATCATAAAGCTTTCCGGCGGTATGAAGCGCCGAGTTGGTATCGCACAGGCACTGCTCAACGACCCGGAAATTTTAATTCTAGATGAGCCCACGGCAGGGCTGGACCCCGGAGAACGGGTGCGCTTCCGCAATCTGCTGTCGGAGTTTGCGCAGGAACGGATCGTTCTCATTTCAACGCATATCGTTTCGGATGTGGAATACATTGCAGCTGAAAATGCCGTGATGAAAGCTGGCAAAATCATTGCACAGGACACCACCGAAGGGCTGGTAAAGCAGATTGAAGCCAAGGTCTGGCAGGGGAACATCCCGATGGAACAGCTTGCCCGGTGGGAATACCGGCTGCGGGTAGTGAACCTGCGCAACGAGCCGGACGGAACGGTAACATTGCGGTATCTGGCGGATGCACCGCAGCTGCCGGACAGCGTCCCGGCACAGCCCCGGCTGGAAGATCTGTATCTGTGGCTGTTCCCGGAGGAAATGGAGGAAGCAAAATGAACCTGTATCGTTTGGAATTGAAACGTGTGTGCAAAACCCGTATGACAGCTATTCTGCTGGCCATTGCGTTGGTGCTGGCTGTGGTCATGGCATATCTGCCGGTGACCTTTATCGGCTGGACGGAACTGGATGCCAACGGAAACAAAGTGCGTTACACGGGTCTGAAAGCAATCCGGAAACGGCAGGAGCAGCAGGTATCCGGTACCATCACGCCGGATGTCATGCAGGAAGCACTGGAAGCCTATCAGCGGGTGTACCGGCAGTATGATGCAAGCTCCATCAACGATATTCCGGTCGAGGTATTTTATAAAGAACTTGCCCGGTATCAGCCTCTTGTGAACAACGCAAAGGAAGCCTTTGCCGACCCGAAAACCGGCATGGCACCGGGCGTGATGGGGCTGACCGCAGAGGATATGCAGAACTTTTACAGCCAGCTCCCCAAACGGCTGGAATCGGTGATCTGGCTGGAACAAAGCGGAAAGCCCGGCTATGAGCAGGCGCAGGCCATTGCACAGAAAAAGTTCGATGCTGTACAAAAACCGTTCACCTATTCATTTGGGGTCAGTTCAGATGCAATGGATTACCAGACCCTGTTGAGTTTGCTGCTCACCCTGCTGTGCGCGGTGATTGCGGCCCCGGTGTTTGCATCGGATGCACAGACCGGGGCGCAGGACATCCAACTGTGCACAAAAAACGGCGGTCTGCGGTTAGCAGCGGCAAAGCTAGCGGCGGCGTTTAGTATCACAGGGGCGGCGTATCTGCTCTGCGGCGTGGTGTGGATCTTGGTCACGAATGCTCTATTTGGCTGGGAAAGTACCCAAACTTCCGTGCAATGGCTGTTTTCTGTGACCAGCCTGCTGCCGTATACCGTTGGCCAGATGGAGTGGGTCATGCTGGTGGCAAACTTCCTGATCTTCTTTGCGGAGGTGGCCTTTGTGCTGATGGCATCCGTATGGGCCAAGAACAACCTGACCGCTTTGTCTGTGGCGCTGATCAGTGTGGTGGCACCGCTGATTGTTTATATGGTCGTGCCGGGCTCCTTTGGAGAATGGCTGTCCACCCTGATTCCGGCAGGGGGCATTGGGCTTTCCAATGCATTGCTGTATAAAATGATCAGCTTTGATTTTCTCTATGCAGGCGGGCATGCCTTCTTTCAGGCAGATGTACTGCTGGCATCGGCACCGATCAAGATCGTTCTGCTCGTTGGATTGGCAGCATGGGGGTATCTGCGAAAGACCAAGGTGGCTTAAGCTGGGCTATGCGGACTTGATTCTGAATGGTGACCCGGAGGAATATTTGAAAAATGTAGCTGGGAGCCATGGGTTAGAAATCTGAATGAATGCTGGACATTACCGCTTTTTTTGCGCTGGTGATGTCCAGCATTTGTTATTTGGTGTTGATCGACCAATTTTAATGGAATCTTTATACTTCTACAATTTTCTTTACGGCTCTTTTATTTATTCCATGCTAATCTTTATGCACACGGATAGGTAAAGGAGCTTTTATGATTCAATATCCTCGTTACAGGCAGCACCGTTTTTCTTCTTTTCAGGTCATTATTGCAGGTTTTGCGGCAGTTGATCTGGTGGGCGCATTGCTTCTGATGCTCCCGATCGCTGCACAGCAGCGGTGCGTTACACCGTTCCATGAGGCGCTGTTTACTTCCACCTCTGCCCTTTGTGTGACCGGACTTGTGGTACAGGATACCGGCAGCTACTGGTCGGCATTCGGGCAGAGCGTGATCCTTCTTCTGATCCAGATCGGAGGATTGGGCGTCATTACGGTGGGTGCTTCCTTTGCGCTGCTTTCCGGGCGAAAGATCTCCCTCAAGCAGCGCAGCACGATGCAGGAAGCTACGGCTGCCCCGCAGATGGGCGGCATCGTGCGGCTGACAGGCTTTATTCTGCGGATCACCGCCCTGTTTGAATTGGTCGGTGCTGCACTGCTGCTGCCGACGTTCTGCGCTGATTATGGACTGCGCGGGATCTGGTATGCACTGTTTCATTCCATTTCGGCGTTCTGCAATGCCGGCTTTGACCTGCTGGGAACAGAGGGGGCAAAATTTGTTTCGCTGACACGGTATGCAGGTAATCCATTGCTTACCACAGTGATCGCGGCCCTGATCGTCTTTGGCGGCCTTGGCTTTCTGACATGGGAGGACATTTGTACATATCGCCTTGATTTTCACCGTTATCGGATGCAGAGCAAGGTGATCCTTGTCACAACGGCATTTCTTCTGGTACTGCCGGCACTGTACTTTTATTGTTTCGAGTTCACGGCAGGCTCTGCCCGGCAGCGCATTTTATTGTCGATGTTCCAATCCGTCACACCCCGTACTGCTGGTTTTAACACCGCTGATCTTGCTGCGATGGGCAGCACTTCACAGGCATTGATGGTGGTTCTGATGCTGTTGGGCGGTTCGCCCGGCTCTACGGCAGGCGGCATGAAAACCACAACATTTGCCGTTCTGCTGGCCAATATGTGGGCGACCTTCCGCCGCAGAGAAGATGCCGAATTTTTCGGGCGGCGCATAGATGGTTCCGCGGTCAAGAATGCTGCTACGATCGCAGGAATGTATTTGACGCTGTTCTTCCTCGGAGCCTTTGTCATTGCTACGGCAGAGCAGCTGCCGATGTCGGTCTGTCTGTATGAGACTGCTTCGGCTGTGGCAACGGTAGGTCTGACATTGGGCATCACGCCGCAGTTGGGGGTCCTTTCGCAGGGGGTGCTGATCGCACTGATGTTTTTGGGACGTGTTGGCGGATTGACGCTGATCTATGCGGCATTTGGCAGCAGCCCTGCTCACTCTCGTCTGCCGCAGGAGAAGATCGCAATCGGATAAAGGAGACAGGTATGAAATCGATTCTTTTGATCGGGCTTGGCCGTTTTGGCCGCCATATTGCGCAGGAACTGAATGAGCTGGGTCATCAGGTCATGGCGATCGACAGCAACGAAGACCGTGTGAATGCCGTGCTTTCCTATGTGACGAATGCACAGATCGGTGACAGCACCAGCGAATACTTTCTGCGCTCCCTTGGCATCGGCAATTTTGATGTGTGTATCGTAACCATCGGCGGCAATTTTCAAAGCTCACTGGAAACAACATCACTGCTCAAGGAGCTGGGCGCAAAGCTAGTGGTCTCGCGTGCAGAGCGGGATGTACAAGCCAAGTTTCTGCTGCGCAACGGTGCGGATGAAGTGGTCTATCCGGAAAAGCAGCTGGCAAAGTGGGCAGCGATCCGATATAGCTCCGAACACATTCTGGATTATATCGAGCTGCAGGACGACCACGCCATCATGGAAGTGACCATTCCGCCGGAATGGATGGATCGTACGATCGGTGAGATCAATATCCGAAAAAAGTATAACATCAATATTCTTGCGCTGAAAAAAGACGGAAAGCTCGATATGAACATCACGCCGGATACGCAGCTGTGCCGGGATGAAAGTATGCTGGTTTTGGGAAAATACGCATCGATCCAGAAGTGTTTCCGGCTCTAAAAAGATAGGACGGATCGTATGGATGTCGCTTTGTTATTGATGGTTCTTGGAGTCATGTTGAGTGGTTTCCGGGCAGCAGGTGCGCTGGATCACATGCGGAAGGAGATCCTTCGACAAGAAGGAAAAAGACGTGGCTGGTGGTCGTGACCATCAAATTGTGCTATACTGTGGGCAAGGCAGGTGATCTTTATGAATCAGAACGACCCACCCACTGAACATATTCTGGCGTGTCTGTCGTCCTCTCCCTCCAATGCAAAGATCGTGCGGACGGCAGCAACGATGGCAAAGGCGTTTGGTGGAACCTTTACAGCTCTGTATGTCCGGACTCCGGATTCGGATCAGATGGGAAAAGAAGATTGTCGGCGTTTGCAGCAGCACATTCGTATGGCAGAGCAGGCAGGTGCCGACATTTCTACGATCTACGGGGATGACATTCCGCAGCAGATCGCAGAGTTTGCCCGCATCTCCGGCATTACAAAAATCGTGCTGGGGCGCTCCAGCGTACATCGCCGCCATTTCTGGAGTGGACCGTCACTGACTGAAAAATTGACGATGACTGCGCCTAATCTGGATATTTACATCATCCCGGATGCTTCTGCAGAGAACGGCTACGGTTCAGGAAGAAAGCTGTTCATCCGTCCGTTTCTGCCTTCTGTCCGCGATTTACTGGTCACCGCAGGCATTTTGAGCTGCATCACGCTCATCGGCTTCCTTTTTTTACAACTGGACTTTGCGCGCTATAATATTATTACGTTCTATATGCTGGGGGTGTTGTTCACCGCATTGTGTACCAGCGGTTACACCTGCGGTGTGCTGGGCTCCATTGCCAGTGTTGCGCTATACAATTTTTTCTTGACGGAACCGCGCCTGACATTCCATGCGTATGATCCCGGTTATCAGGTTACATTTGCCCTGATGCTGACCTCTGCAATCATTACCTGTACGTTGACGACACGGCTGAAAGACCATGCAAAAATGTCTGCGCAGGCAGCGTTCCGTACAAAAATACTGTTTGACACAAATCAGCTTTTACAGAGAGCAAAAAGCGAGGAAGAAATCCTCTCTCAGACAGCGTCCCAGTTGATGAAGCTGCTGAACCGGAGCCTGATCGTTTACCCGGAACAAAACGGAGATCTTGGGTCAGAACAGGTTTTTGGGATTGGTGGGGAAGTGCCGCGCAACATCTTTTCTGCACCGGAAGAACGTGATGCAGCAAATTGGACATTTGCAAACAAAAAGCGTTCCGGTGCAGGCACGGATAGCTACCCGGACGCAAAGGGGCTTTATCTTGCACTTCGGACCGGAGGCGGCGTGTTTGGAGTGGTTGGGATCGATCTGTCCGAAAAACCGCTGGATGCCTTTGAAAACAGCGTGATGCTTTCCATTCTGGGTGAAGGTGCGCTGGCCATCGAAAACCGCAGAAATGCGCTGGAAAAAGAGCAAGCTGCATTGCAGGCAAGGAATGAAGAGCTGCGGGCAAACCTGCTGCGCACGATCTCCCATGATCTGCGCACCCCGCTGACCTCCATTTCCGGCAATGCCAGCAATCTGCTTTCCAACGGAGAAACGCTGGATACAGAGACCCGGAACAAGATCTGCACCGATATTTTTGACGATGCACAATGGCTGATCGGTCTGGTGGAAAATCTGCTTTCCATCACCCGCATTGAGGATGGGCGGATGAATCTGCAGATCTCACCGCAGCTGATGGATGAGATGATCGAAGAAGCACTGCATCATGTCAACCGGAAAAGCTGTGAACACACCATCACAACACAGTATGGGGACGAGATCCTCCTGGTCAATGTGGATGCACGGCTGATCATGCAGGTCGTTGTCAATCTGGTGGATAACGCCATCAAATACACCCCCGTGGGCTCGGTCATTCAGATCTCGGCTTACCGGAAAGACCATCAGGTCGTAGTGGAAGTTGCAGATAACGGTCCCGGCATTCCGGATCGCGCAAAAGCACAGGTGTTCGAGATGTTTTATACCGGGCAGAGCCGCATCGCAGACAGCCACCGCAGCCTTGGACTGGGCTTGCCCCTCTGCCGTGCAATCTTGACGGCTCACGGCGGAACATTGACCCTGCGTGACAACATTCCCAATGGCAGTGTCTTTTCCTTTGCATTGCCGCAAAGCGAGGTGAACATTCATGAATAAGCCGACCATTCTGGTCGTAGAGGATGATGTTCCTGTACGGTGTCTGATCACAACGACCCTGAAGACCCACGGCTATAAATATCTGACTGCTTCCAATGGGGAAACGGCAATCATGATGACTACCAGCCACAATCCGGACATCATGCTGCTGGATCTTGGACTGCCCGATATAGACGGCATCGAGGTCATCCGCAGCGTCCGCACATGGTCGAACCTGCCCATCATCGTCCTGAGTGCCCGGAGCGAGGATTCTGATAAGATCGAGGCACTGGACAATGGCGCAGACGATTATCTGACAAAGCCGTTTTCCGTGGATGAGCTGCTGGCAAGACTGCGTGTAACGCAGCGCCGATTGAATCTGCTGGCTTCTGACGGCATAAATAGTCCGGTTTTTGTCAATGGTCCTTTGAAGATCGACTTCTCGGCAGGCTGCGTCTGGCTGAGCGAGAATGAATTGCATTTGACTCCCATCGAGTACAAACTGCTGTGTGTGCTGGCGCATAATGTGGGCAAAGTGCTGACGCATACCTCCATCACGCAGAAAGTATGGGGCAGTACGCAGGAAAATGACATTGCATCCTTGCGAGTTTACATGGCATCCCTGCGCAAAAAATTGGAACGATGCCCGGATGCGCCGCATCTGATCCAGACTCATGTTGGTGTAGGATACCGGATGCTGCGCGTGGAAAATGATGAATCATAGTAAAAAAACAGGGTGCGCCCCTGAATGAACAACACCCCATTTGTCCGACAGTATTCGGTCAGACAAATGGGGTGTTGTTATATGTCAGAAAAACGAAAGATGTACAGTGGAGAAGGAGACCAATTTTTATAGTGCAAGATGCTTTGCACGATAGTCCCGTGGGCTGATGCCATATACATTTTTGAAAGCGCGGGAAAAGTGAAGCTGATTGGGATAGCTGACCATGGTGCTGATGGTGCTGATGGGCAGGCGGCTTTCAGTCAGCAGCTGTGCCGCCCGTGCCATGCGGTAGTGCAGCAGGAACCCCTGTGGGCTTTCGCCCATGGTATCTCGGAACACCTTACTGAAATAGCTGCGGTTCAGTCCGCAGAAGGAGGAGATATCCTCGATGGAAATATCTTCGCTGTAATGCTGCTCTATGAAAGACAGATTGAGATATAACAAGTCGCATTTTTGCATTTACGAAACTACTGGCAGATAGTATAATAATGGCACAACAAGAAAAAAGAAACTGTGCAATGTGATGATGCACAAAATTTTCTCGCTGCTTTTGTAAGAGCTGACAAAAGTAAGAAAAATCGACCCGGCCGTTCCGACACGACCGCCTGTCTGTCGGCATTTCTATTAAAAATAATCTCGTTGAGGTATAGGATCCATGAGTATTCGATTTGATTCCGAGGCACGCATTTTTGTATTGGAGACTGCCCATACCAGCTACCACATGAAGGTGGATGCGCTGGGGCACCTGCTGCATCTGTACTACGGCAAAACCATCGGCACCGGGGACCTGATGCAGCTGTATCCCCGCACAGACCGGGGATTTTCGCCGGATTACTACGCTTACCGCACCCACCGGGGCGTTTCCCCGGATCTGCTCCCGCAGGAGTATACCGGCTGCAACGTGGGCGATTTCCGTCTCTCCTGCCTGACGGTGGCCGACAGCCGTGGCACCTTTGGCGCAGACTTTACCTATGTGAGCCACACGGTGGAGGCGGGCAAATATCAGCTGACCGGTCTGCCCTGTGCCCACGCAGAGGAAAACGATGCCGAGACCCTGATTGTCCGAATGCAGGACGAGGCCACCGGTCTGACGCTGGAGCTGCTGTACGGCGTGTTTGCACAGCAGGATGTCATCACCCGTGCGGCGCGGCTGACAAACCACGGAGATAACCCGCTGCGGCTGGACAAGGCGGCATCTGCCTGTCTGGATCTGCCCTTTGGCAGATGGGATCTGCTGCATTTCCACGGCAGACACGCTATGGAACGGCAGCTGGAGCGGGAAGCTGTGGGCACCAATATCCAGACCATTTCTTCGGTGCGGGGCAGCTCCAGCCACCACAATAATCCCTTCCTGATCCTCTGCCAGCAGGATGCAACGGAGACCAGCGGCTCCTGTTACGGGGTGATGATGGTCTATTCCGGAAGCTACCAGATGGACGTGGAGCGCTCTCAAACCGGGCTTGTCCGGGTAGTGAGCGGCATTCAGGAGGAGCGCTTTGCGTGGAACCTGAAGCCGGGCGAGACCTTTGACACCCCGGAGGTGATCCTCTCCTTTGCGGCAGAGGGTCTGACCCCGCTTTCCCAGCAGTACCACCGCTTTTTGCGGCGCAACATCTGCCGCGGCCCGTGGAAGGACAAACGCCGCCCGGTGCTGATCAACAACTGGGAGGCCACCTATTTTGATTTCAACACCGAAAAGATCGTAAAGATCGCTGAAAAAGCAGCCTCTCTCGGCGTGGAGATGATGGTGCTGGACGATGGCTGGTTCGGCACCCGGAATGACGACAATCAGGGTCTGGGCGACTGGACCGTGAACTGCGAAAAGCTGCCCGGCGGACTGGACCCACTGATTGAGCAGATCAATGCGCTGGGCATGAAATTCGGCTTGTGGATCGAGCCGGAAATGGTCAACGAGAACTCCGATCTGTACCGCACCCACCCGGACTGGGCGCTGACCCTGCCCGGACGCAAGCCTGCCATGGGGCGCAACCAGCTGGTGCTGGATCTTTCCCGCCCGGAGGTGGTGGACTATCTGGCAGGGGTTATCGGCAAGCTGCTGCGGGAGCATCACATTGAGTATATCAAGTGGGATATGAACCGCAGCATGAGCGATGTGTACAGCCGTGCTTTCCCTGCCGAGCAGCAGGGCGAGATCATGCACCGCTATATGCTGGGCGTTTATGCGCTGGCAGAGCGGCTGACGCAGGGCTTCCCGGAGGTGCTGTTCGAAGGCTGCGCAGGCGGCGGCGGACGCTTTGATGCCGGAATGCTGTGCTACTATTCTCAAATCTGGTGCAGCGATGATACCGATGCCATTGAACGGTTGACGATCCAGCACGGCACCTCCTTCGGCTATCCGGTCTGCACCAGGGGTGCTCATGTTTCTGCCTGCCCCAACCACCAGACCGGCCGTACTACGCCCATCGACACCCGTGCTGTGGTGGCGATGAGCGGCACCTTTGGCTACGAGCTGGATCTGGGCAAATTGAAGCGCGCCGAGTGCACTGCAGTGAAAAACCAGATCAAGCGGTTCAAACGGCTGAACGACCTGATCCGTACCGGCGATTATTATCGGCTGACCGACCCGGCAGAAAACGCATATTTCACGGCATGGCAGTTTGCCGCAGAGGACGGCAGCGAAGCACTGCTGAATCTGGTGGTGACCCATCCGCAGGCGAATCCCTTACCCATCCACCTGTGCTTCCGTGGGCTGGAAGAAGATGCTGTGTATGAACTGGATGGCATCGACTATTTCGGCTCTCAGTATGCCCACGACGTAGAGGACGGCATTCACAAGGGGATGCGGTTCAGCGGCAGCACCCTGCTGTATGCGGGGCTTGTCCTGCCGCAGCTGTTTGGCGATTACCCCAGCGTGCAGCTCCATCTTACACGAAAAGGATAAAGAAAGATGACAAGTCAAGATAATTTTGCAGTCCGATTTGCCAAGCACAAGGACGAACTGGAATGGCTGTTCATGGAACTGTACCACAACCGGGAAGGGTTGGAGGTTCTGGAGCGGGAGATGGCAGAAGCCTATAACGCCCGCAGTGCCGAGCTGAAAGCACTGGACAAGGCGCGTTCTGCTGACCCGGAGTGGTACAAGCGGGGCAATATGTTCGGCATGACCATCAAGTTCGCTTTTAGCGAACTTGATTTTGCATCGGTGCTCTTGCGGTCACCGCCATGCGCAGCTTTTTCGACTTTGTTCGGATGCCAGCTGCGCATACTCGGCTTCCAGCTTTTTCGGGCTGGGCAGCTTGGTGATGTCGTTTGCCTTGAAATAGGCTGCTGCCGCCCGGTACGCTGTCAGCTCTGCACGATGCTGCTCCTCAAAGGCTGTTGAGTAATCTTTTTGTATTTCTATAAATAACAATCAAGAGGGTGACAGCTTTTGTTGTCACCCTCTTGATTGTTATTTATTCCCACGTTTTGGTTTTTTGTCGGACAACTATAATTTGGATCTGGTACAGAATGCTGGGAATTGCAGAAACCAATGAAAAAATACCCAAGGCGAGAGAATGTTTGATAAGGGCAAACAGTGCAAACAGGAGTAGTAGGAATAGCCATGGGTTACGCAAGTTGCGGTAGTATTTTTCTTTATCGGCATAGGAGGTGTGGAGTTCAAAAGGCTTTCCGTCGTTTGCTTTTTCTACAATCAATAGTTCTCGGTTAAAAGTTGTTGCGTTTGTTGCAATATAACCGCCCATTTCCGCCCATGGACGCAATCGAACTTTTCCGACAGAATAGTTTAGATTGATATTCTTGAAAAATACCTTGTAGCCCATATCTTCCAAAAAGTTAGCATAGTCTGTTGCGTTCTCTTTTGATTTTTCTCCGATAAACTCTACACAATAGGTCACTTCGTTGGGATTACATTTTTCGAATTCATAGAGCATTCTTCCTGTCCGGACAAGTCGATAGCCTTTTTCGGACATTTTGTTTAACCATTTTGCCTGTGCATTTAGCAATCCACCAAAGAAGCGATAGCATTTTTTACTCATACTGTACCTCTCCAATAATTTCACTTGCGACGCGTACAAGTTCGTTTAGTCTTGCAAGCTCTTTTTCTGCAATTTTTTTTCCCTGTGCTGTAATGTGGTATTCTTTTTTTCTTCCCTCACGATCTCCATAAGGTTCAATCCACTTCTTGTCCTGCAAAGAGTTTAATGCTCCATATAAAGTACCTGCACCTAATGAAAGCCGTCCGCCTGTTTTTTCTTCAATAAATTGCATGACAGCGTATCCGTGTTTTGGCGTATAAAGAGAGAGCAAAATATAAAAGGTGACTTCTGTAAGCGCACCACCTTTTGTATTATCTCGCATGGTTTGACCTCCTTATTACGGTTACTGTAATAAATATATCACTAACCGTAATATTCGTCAAGCGGATTCAGAAAAATTATTTGAGGGATGTGTGAAAGAAGAACGGTCTGCTCTATTCTTGTTTTGTTGTTCGGCGTGTCGTGGTGCTGGGAATTGCTAGGGGTCGATTGAACATTCGTTTTGGTCATTGTACCTCCTGTCTGTTCGATAACTCCTCGGTGAAGTTATGTAAAACACGACACGCCGTTGCTGTTTGCACCGTCAGGTGCGAACCATGAGCAGGGTTTGGGGGTGGACCGCGTTTGCGAAGCGCAGCGCAGCGATGATTTTGTCGGGTGAATCGGCGACAAAATGAATCGGGTGTGTTGAGGGGCGGTTAATCTTTCTGCTGCCTTTATAGGCTGCGGCCTGCTGATCTCTGCAAGTGAGCATGACCAAAATGATCCTCCATATCAAACTGCTGCTAACAATGTTAATGCGTCCTAACATCGGTAAAAACCATTGAAAAAGTCCGAAAGCGTGCTACAATACAGAGATAAAGAGCCTGCCCCCCGCTCAAGGGTGTGGGCGCTCAGATAGGAAACACAGAAATGAGGGATAAATATGTTTGATACAAAAAAGCTTGCACTGTTTTTGGGCGGTGTGGTGTTCGGCTCTGCCGGCTTCAAGGTACTGTCCAGCAAGGACGCAAAAAAGGTCTACACCCAGACCACTGCTGCGGTGCTGCGGATGAAGGACTGCACCATGCAGACTGTGAACAAGGTGCAGGAAGAGGCCGGTGACATCCTTGCCGATGCAAAGGCCATCAACGAGAGCCGCGCCGCCGAGGCTGCACAGGAGGTCATCGAGGATACGGCTGAACAGCCCGCAGAGCAGACTGCACAGTGATACAACGCAGCGGAGCCGCCCTTGGGCGGCTCTTTTTTACGCAGAGGGGTAAGAAAAGCAATGAAATGTACGATCTTACATGAAGGCAGGGGACGGATGCGGGTGCACGTCTGCGCCGTGCAGATGACCCTGCACCGGGCAGATGTGCTGGAAGCCTACCTGAACGGGCAGGACAACATTCAAAAAGCTACCGTCTACGAGCGCACCGGAGATGTGGTGTTGACCTACCGGGGCAGCCGGAAGGATGCCGTCGCCCTGCTGGCGGCCTACCGCTTTGACAACGAAGAGTTAGAGGTGCTGGTCACTTCCCACGATAGCAGGAAAATCAATCAGGAATATCAGGAGAAGATGGTCAACCTTGTGGCGGGCCGGGTGTTCCGCAAGGTGTTCCTGCCCGCGCCCATCGCGGCGGCATATACGGTATGGCGCTCCATCGCCTTTGTCTGGAAGGGCATCCGCTGCCTGCTGCACCGCAAGCTGGAGGTAGAGGTGCTGGATGCGCTCAGCATCACCGCCTCCCTCCTGCGGGGGGATTACAGCACCGCAGGGTCGGTGATGTTCCTGCTGACGGTAGGCAGCCTGCTGGAGGAGTGGACGCGGAAAAAGAGCTTGGACGACCTTGCTCGCAGCATGGCGCTGAACGTGGATAAGGTCTGGGTGCGCACCCCGCAGGGCGAGGTACTGGTGCCGTTGACCCGCGTTCACGCCGGGGACGAAGTGGTGGTGCGCTCCGGCAACATGATCCCGCTGGACGGCATGGTGCTGGAAGGCGAAGCCATGGTCAATCAGGCTGCCCTGACCGGCGAGTCTATGCCGGTACGCAAGACCACCGGTGCCACCGTTTACGCCGGAACAGTGGTGGAAGAGGGCGAATGCGTCCTTGTGGCCAAGGCAGAGGGCGGTGCCAACCGCTATGATAAGATCGTGGCGATGATCGAGGAATCGGAAAAGCTCAAGTCCGGCACCGAAAACCGGGCTTTGCAGCTGGCCGACCGTCTGGTGCCGTGGTGCCTTGCCGGTACGGTGGCTACCTATGCCTTTACCCGCAACGTCACCCGGGCCATCTCCATCTTGATGGTGGACTTCTCCTGTGCGCTGAAGCTTTCCATGCCGCTGGCAGTGCTCTCTGCCATGCGGGAGTGCGGGGAATATCACATCACCGTAAAAGGCGGCAAGTATCTGGAAGCGTTGGCAAAGGCGGACACCATCGTGTTCGATAAGACCGGCACCCTCACCCGTGCCACCCCACAGGTGGTGCAGGTGGTGCCTTTCTCCGGCTGCGGGGAGCAGGAGGTATTGCAGCTTGCCGCCTGTCTGGAAGAGCATTTCCCCCATTCCATGGCAAACGCCGTCGTCCGTGCTGCCAAGGAGCGGGGAATCTCTCACGAAGAGATGCACTCCGAGGTGGAGTACATCGTGGCCCATGGCATTGCCAGCCGGGTAGGGGGCAAGCGGGTGGTCATCGGCAGCGCCCACTTTATTTTCGAGGACGAGGGCTGCACCATCCCGGCAGGGGAACAGGCAAAGTTTGATGCGCTGGATCCGCAGTATTCCCACCTGTATCTGGCAGCATCCGGGGTGCTGGCGGGGGTTATCTGCATCGCAGATCCCCTGCGCCCGGAGGCGGCACAGGTGCTGCGCCAGCTTCAAAAGCTGGGCATCACTCAGACCGTTATGATGACCGGCGACAGTGACCGCACCGCCCGCGCCATTGCGGCGCAGGTGGGGGTAGACCGCTGCTTTGCGGAGGTGCTGCCGGAGGATAAGGCCGCCTTTGTCCGCGATGCCAAAGCCGAGGGACATACAGTTGTGATGATCGGCGACGGCATCAACGATTCGCCCGCTTTGTCGGCGGCAGATATCGGCATCGCCATCCATTCCGGTGCCGCCATCGCCCGGGAGATTGCCGATGTGACCATCCGCGCGGATAGTCTGGAAGAGCTGGTGACCTTAAAAGCCATTGCCAACGCCCTGCAAAAGCGGGTGGGCAGCAATTACCGCTTTGTGCTCAGCTTCAACTCGGCCCTCATCCTTCTGGGGGCTCTGGGCATCCTGCCCCCTGCCACCAGTGCCATGCTGCATAACCTTTCCACCCTTGGCATCAGCCTGCGCAGCATGACAGACCTGTTGGAGCAGAAGCCTTCCCTGTAAAAATGGCACGCCGGAGCGTCCGCAGATGCTCCGGCGTACCGAAATGATAGCTCTTCCCACAGAAAGCAGTGTATCTTCTACAAGAAACTGCTGGATGCTGGGATGACGCAAAGTAAAAACGATTACTTCCCCAGATGCCAGATGTCGCGGTCGTACTCGGCAATGGTGCGGTCGGAGGAGAACATCCCGGCTTTGGCAATGTTCACAAGGCACTTGCGCCGCCAGCCCATGGGGTCGCAGGCGTAATCACTGAGGGCCTGCCCTTTGCGGACGACATAGGCGTTGAAGTCCGGCAGGGTCTGGAACCAGTCCTTGTGGATCAGCTCATGGTGCAGGCGGGTCAGGTTTTCGGCATGGCCGGCAGCCAGCATCTCCGGGCCGGTGAGGAAGCTGATGGCGCGGCGGATGTTGGCATCGCCCTCCACCCACTGGGCCGGGTCGTAATCGCCCACGGCGTAGCGGTGGATGACCTGATCGGAGGTCTGGCCGAAGATATAAATGTTCTCTTCGCCCACCTGCTGGCTGATCTCCACATTGGCACCGTCCATGGTGCCCAGCGTCAGCGCACCGTTTAGCATGAACTTCATGTTGCCGGTGCCGGAGGCCTCCTTGGAGGCAAGGCTGATCTGTTCGGACAGGTCACAGGCAGGGATGAGCTTTTCGGCAGCGGTGACGTTGTAATTTTCCACAAATACCACCTGCAGCCACTTGGACACCTCCGGGTCTGCGGCGATGACCTTGGAGAGGGTCAGCAAGGCATGGATGATGTCCTTGGCAATGGTGTAGGCAGGAGCAGCCTTGGCACCAAAGATGCTCACCAGCGGCATGGCAGGCAGATGCCCGGCCTTGATCTCGTAATACTGATGGATGAGGTACAGCAGGTTCAGCTGCTGACGCTTATACTCGTGCAGCCGCTTGGACTGGATATCGAACATGGCATCGGGATTCACTGCCACCTTCTGGGTGCGCAGCAGCCAGTCTGCCAGCGCTGCCTTGTTGGCCTTTTTCACGGCGGTCAACTCGTCCAGCACGGCTTCGTCGTTGGCGAAGGCCAGCAGCTTCTCCAGCTCGGCAGCGTCCTTACGGAAGCCGGAACCGATGTGCTTTTCCAGCGTGGCGGTCAGGCGCGGGTCACATTCCAGCAGCCAGCGGCGGAAGGTGATGCCGTTGGTCTTGTTGTTGAACTTTTCCGGGTACAGCTCATAGAAGCCGTGCAGCTCGGAATTTTTCAGGATCTCGGTGTGCAGCGCTGCCACGCCGTTGGTGGAATGGGTGAAGTGGATGTCCATGTGGGCCATGTGCACCCGGTCGTCCTTGTCGATGATGGCAAGGCTCTCGTCCTCGGTGCGGGTGCGGGCCAATGCGTCCAGCTTTTCAATGATGGGCATCAGCTGGGGCACCACTGCATCCAGATAGGCGCGGGGCCACTTTTCCAGTGCCTCGGCCAGAATGGTGTGGTTGGTGTAGGCACAGGTCTTGGTGACGATCTCCACAGCTTCCTCAAACTCAATGCCCCGCTGCCCCAGCAGCCGGATCAGCTCCGGGATGACCATGCTGGGGTGGGTGTCGTTGATCTGGATGGCGGCGTAGTCGGCCAGATCGTGGTAATTGCAGCCCCGGGCGGCGCACTCTGCCAGAATGAGCTGGGCACCGGCAGAAACCATGAGGTACTGCTGATACACCCGCAGACGGCGGCCTGCCTCATCGGAGTCGTCCGGGTAGAGGAACAGGGTCAGGTTCTTGTCGATGGCGGTCTTGTCAAAGGCAATGCCGTCATGGACGATGCTCTCGTCGATGGTATCCAGATCGAACAGATTCAGGGTGTTGGTGCGGCCCTCGTAACCGGTGACAGCCAGCTTGTACAGCCGGGCAGTATATTCCTTGCCTGCCAGCTCCACCGGGTAGGTCACATCGGTCTTTTCGGCCCAGCTGTGGGCGGTGAGCCAGGGGTCGGGCTTTTCGTTCTGCACACCATCCTCAAAGGACTGGTGGAACAGGCCAAAGTGATACCGCAGGCCCACGCCGTCGCCGGGCAGGTTCAGCGTTGCCAGCGAATCCAGGAAGCAGGCTGCCAGACGGCCCAGACCACCGTTGCCGAGAGAGGGCTCCGGTTCCACCTCTTCAATATCGGAAAGGCGCTTTCCGGCAGCGGCCAGTGCATCCCGGGCTTCTTCGTACAGTCCCAGATTGATGAGGTTGTTAGACAGCAGCTTGCCGATAAGAAATTCGGCGCTGATATAGTACAGCTTGCGGCCGGTAACGGGCTGCACGCGGTCGGCACTCTTCTGCCGCACCAGCTCCAGCAGTGCCAGATACAGCTCCTGATCGGTGCAGTCCGCCAGCAGCTTTCCGGTGAGGCTCTGTAATGTTTCGGTAAAGCTCATAATGGATCCTCCTTTGTTTTCAGATACACACCTTACGGAAAACAGGTTTGACATTTATAATGCAAGATATACCAGATAAAACAATCGAAATCTTGCCTTAAAGGAGCAAATTATGGTACAATCCTATCATCTGGAGGTGAGATGATGCATAATCAGGCTTCTTTGCAGGAAACCAAGCAGCACGGTGCCGTGCGGTTCCCCTTCAATCTGTATCCCTGCACCATTCCGGGAGATTTTCCGCAGGTGGCACTGCACTGGCAGGAGAGCATGGAGCTGGTCTTTGTCAAGCGGGGCGCGGGGCTGGTGCAGGTGGGCGCTGCGTCCTGCCCGGCCTATCAGGGGGATATCTTTATTTTTACGCCCGGCACCCTCCACGCCCTGCGGCAGGCAGAGGGGCAGCGCATGGAATACGAGAACATCATCTTTGAGCTGGAGCTTCTGGGCGGTGCGGAGGACCTTTGCGCCGAAAAATACCTGCTTCCGCTCCAGAGCGGGCGGCTGCTGCTGCCTGCGCGGCTGACTCCCAACGACCTGTGTTATCTCCAGGCCGCCGCCTGCCTGCGGGAGGTGGAGGAAGCCAACCGTGCCAAGCTTCCCGGCTATGAGCTGCTGGTCAAAGGAGCGCTGCTGCGCTTTCTCTCCCTGCTCATTGCGCAGGGGAAACAGCAGCTCCCCGCGGAAACTGCCGATACCCGGCGGCTGAAAGCCGTTCTGCAATGGATCTCTGTCCATTATGCCGAGGGGCTTCGGGTCGCCGATGCCGCCGGGGTCTGCTCCTTCAGTTCCAGCCACTTCATGCGCTGGTTCCGGCAGATGACAGGGCAGAGCTTTGTTGCCTTTCTGAACGAATACCGGCTGAATGCCGCCGCCGAAGCGCTGCATGCTACGGACGAGACGGTGCTGACGATCGCTTCCCGGTGCGGGTTTGAAAACCTCTCCTATTTTAACCGGGCATTCAAGGCGCATTTTGGCATGACTCCGCGGGAGTACCGGAAAAAATAAACAAAATGAGGCCGTTCCGCTTCTCTGAGAAAGAGAGGGAACGGCCTCATTGTTTTGAGTAGCTTGAGCGAGCGACAACCACCAGCTCCGCTGGTGGAAAAGAAAATGCTTTAGCTATAAGATTCAAGCGAAGCGAGATGACAAAGAAATTGTCATCTTAGAAGATGCACTTTATGATACTGCTCGTTAGAGCAGTAGGGCAAGTAATGCAGATGAAAGATGCTTGCTCGTGGCCCCTTGCAGGGGCTTTGCTAGTAAGGAGCCCTTCTAGGGCTTACTCAAGCCACCGGCTCAGCCGGTGGTTTTGACTTCTGGATCAGTGGCAGCCGGATGGCGGCAGACTCCGATTCATTCAAACCAGGCTTTCCATGATCTCCGCGCACTTTTCAATGCCGATGACACCGCTATCCAATGCAATATGATAATTGAATTCATGGTAGGTCTTGTGAATCAGATAGCCTGCGATCAGGAAGGTCAGGATATCCGACAGCGGCATGGAGTACAGCACACCATCCAGCCCGAAAAACCGGGGCAGCAGCAGGGCAAAGCCCACGCCGAACACCACCTCACGCACCATGGAAAGGGCAGTGGATTCTGCTGCCTTGCCCATGGCCTGCAGGAAGATGAAGCAGGCTTTGTTGACACAGGCCAGAATGATCATGCACAGGTAGATGCGGAAGGACTTCACGGCAAAATCGGTGTAGTACACGCTCTCATTGGCGGCACCGAACAGGGCGATGAGCTGCCGGGGAAGCAGCTCCACCAGCACCAGTGCGACCACACCGACAGCGGCTTCTGCCAGCAGCAGTTTCGTGAACAACTCCTTCACACGGGCGGGCTTTTTTGCACCCATGTTGAAGCCCACCACGGGGATGCAGCCGGCTGCCATGCCCACCACGATGGAGATGACGATCTGGAAGAACTTCATCACGATGCCCACCACCGCCATGGGGATCTGGGCGTACTGTTCCTGCCCGAATACCGCATCCAGTGCGCCGTATTTGCGGATCATGTTGTTGATGGCTGCCATGGCTGCAACAAGGCTGATCTGAGAAAGAAAGCTGGTCATGCCAAGGGTCAGGGTGCGGCCGCAGATGGAACCCTTCAGCCGAAGGTCAGCCCACGCCGGGCGAATGATCTTCATGTGCAGCAGATACCACACTGCCAGCGCTGCGGTGACCACCTGACCGATCACAGTAGCCACCGCCGCGCCCATCATGCCCCAGCGGAAGCCGAAGATAAAGATGGGATCCAGAATGATGTTCAGCACCGCACCCGCAAGGGTGGACACCATGGCAAACCGGGGGCTGCCGTCGGCACGGATGATGGGGTTCATGGCCTGCCCGAACATATAAAAGGGGATACCCAGCGTGATGTAGAAGAAATATTCTTGGGAATGATGATAGGTCTCGGCGTTGACCGTTCCGCCGAACATGGCGAGAATGGTATTTGCAAAGATCAGATACACAGCGGTCAGAACGATGCTGCTGACCAGACACATCACCACCGCGTTGCCAACGCTCCGCCTTGCCTTGGGGACTTCGTTCTGGCCAAGGCTGATGCTGACAAAGGCGCAGCAGCCGTCACCGATCATCACGGCAATGGCCAGCGCCACCACCGTAAGCGGGAACACGACCGTATTGGCGGCGTTGCCGTAGGAGCCGAGGTAGCTGGCATTTGCAATAAAGATCTGGTCCACGATGTTGTACAGTGCGCCGACCAGCAGAGAAATAATGCACGGAATCGCATACTTTTGCATCAGCTTTCCGATGCGTTCCGTGCCGAGAAATTGATTGGAACTTTCCATGGGATTCACCTTACCTTTCCATTTTAGGACAAACAAAAAAACGAGTGGCACTCATGCAACCGGTCTTACGCATGAGTGCCACTCGTTGTACGAAATCATTATACCGATTCTCTGCCCAATTTGCAAAGGTACTTTTGCACAAGAAATCTGCGGGTCATTCTGCGCATATTGCACGATGCAAACTTTGTGGAAAATCACCTTTGAAGCCATGGAGTGGTTTGTGTTATAATAGAAAAGAACGAAAACGCGCTGGAAAGTCTGTTTTGCACAGTCTGTTCCACTTGGATGAAAGAGGAGCAATATGGTAAAGTATCAAGCAGGAACGCTCGTGGTTTCGTCTGGAAAATTTACCACTGGTTAAAATGTATCCGGTCATCCTCATAGCGGCTCTCACGCGGGGCAGTAAGGTCTGCTTCCGGGTAGCCAAGGGCGATGATGGAGTGGGGCACAATGGTCTCCGGCAGAGCGAAGAGCTTTTGCTGGGCCTCTACCCGGTCCATCTGGGGCCAGGTGCCCAGCCAGACTGCGCCAAGCCCCAGCTCCTGTGCGGCGAGGCAGATGTTCTGGGCGGCAATGGCTCCGTCGATCACCCAGTAGTCCTTTGCAAAGCGGAACGCACGGTCAAGGTCGCCGCAGACGAGGATACCGGCGGCAGCTTTCCGCAGCGGCTCGGCAGGGCGGCCGTTGGCATCGGCCATCTGTGCCAGCTTTTCCGGGTCGGTCACCACCACGAAGGACCAATCCCGCGCATTGACGCAGCTGGGTCCGCTCATGGCCGCTTCCAGCAGCTGGTGCAGTGTTTCGCTTTTGATGGGCTTGTCGGTGAATTCCCGGCAGCTGCGCCGGGTGAGAATGGCATCCAGAGTGTTCATAGATCAGTGCCTCCTGTTTTGATTTGCCCCAGTATAGCACAGTGATCATTCCTCGGCTTCGGCCTTTGCAGTTTCAAGGAAGGCCCGGATCTTATCCACCTGGATCTGTGCCACGGCCCGGCCGGTTTCGTAGACGCGGCGCAGCTGGTCGGGGTCACGCTCCATGGCACCGATCTCCAGCGGGATGGGCGGGCGGATAACGTAATCCTTGCCGGACTGCTCCAGCATGGAGATGTAGCTCAGGGTTTCGTTGTAGCGCTCGTGGCGGTCGGCCACAGCCTCCACAAAGGCAGGATAGCGCAGATACCGTGCCCGGATGGCGGGCAGCATGGGATTCTTCTTTTTCACAAACCCCTTGGGCTGGGTCAGGATGATGAGGTTCCGCTTGTAGCCGATGGACTCAAAGAAGCGGATGGGGATGGAATCGGCAACGCCGCCGTCCAGCAGGCCGTAATGGCCGATCTTGACGATCTTTGCGGCCAGTGGCATGGAAGCCGAGGCTTCCATCCAGCGCACATCCTCCGCATCACCGGTGCGGCACTTATGATAGATAGGGTCGCCGGTGCGGACATCGGTGCAGACCACAAAGTAATCCATGGGGGATTCCCGGAAAGCCTTGTCATCGAACGGGTCGAGCTTTTCGGGCACCTCGTGGTAGCAGAAATCCTCGCTGTACAGGTTGCCGGTGCGCAGCAGGTTGCGGAAGCTGGCATAGCGTTTGTCGTTGCAATAGGTGGTGTTGTAGCGGATGGTCCGCCCGATCTGGTGGGATTTGTAGTTGCAGCCGAACACTGCTCCCGCCGAAACACCTACCATGCCGTCTACCGTGATGCCCTGCTCCATCAGAACATCCAGAACACCGGCAGTGAACATGCCCCGCATGGCACCGCCTTCCAGGATCAATCCGGTCTTCATACGCGTGATACTCCTTCTCCTCACAATGCATCCCGCCCGAACAGGCGGCAGGATGCAGAAAACGGGCACCTTTCCCTGTGCCCGGAGCGCCCCGGAAATCCACCCGGAGCCGTTGCTTCCAGTATACTCAAATTTTGCTGAAAAACAAGAGAGAAAATGCCAAAAGACCTTGAAAACAGGGGGGCAAATCCGGTATACTAGGTAAAATCAAAATGCAGTACCAAAGCTTGGAGGAAGAGACGGATATGAAACTGCTGGAAGAACGCATTCAGAGAGACGGGATCGTGCGCGAGGGCAATGTGCTGAAGGTGGATAGCTTCATCAACCACCAGATGGACATCCCCCTGTTCCGCGAGATGGCAAAGGAGTGGAAGCGCCTGTTTGCAGGCAAGCCCGTCAACAAGGTGCTGACCATTGAGGCCAGCGGCATCGGCATTGCCGCTGTGGTTGCCAGCGAGTTCAATGTTCCTGTGGTGTTTGCCAAAAAGTCCATGAGCATCAACCTGGATTACGACAACTATGAGACCAAGATCCAGTCCTTCACCCACAAGAAGATCTACAACGTCATTGTCTCCAAAAAGTTCCTCACCGCAGAGGACCATGTCCTGATCATCGATGACTTCCTGGCAAACGGCTGTGCCCTGATGGGCCTGCTGGATCTGGCCAAGGAGGCCGGAGCTACGGTTGAGGGCATTGGCATTGCCGTGGAGAAGGGCTTCCAGCAGGGCGGCGAGCTCATCCGCAGCAAGGGCATCCAGCTGGAGAGCCTTGCCATTGTGGAATCCATGAACAGCGAGACCGGCGAGATCAAGTTCCGCGAGCAGCCGCACCAGAATTGAAAACAAGCAATTCAAGACCGCTTCGGCGGTCTTTTTTGCTGCCCATTTTCAGGCCCCGTCAAAACTGTCGCCGTCAGCGGGGAGGTCGGCGGCGGTCTCTGCTGTGGAGGCAGCCGGGGCTTCCGTGGTGCGGAGCACGCCCCTGTACACCAGCGTCTGCTCCAGCACTTCGGCACAGACCGGGGCCGACAGGCTGCCGCCCGCGGTCGTCCAGCTGTGGGGTTCGTCCAGGCAGACCAGACAGAGAAACTGCGGGTCGTCGATGGGAGCCACCGCCACAAAGCTGGCAATGCGGGCTTTTTCGTCGGCGCTGTCCAGCTTCTGGCTGGTGCCGCTTTTTCCGCCTACCCGGTAGCCCGGGATCTGAGCGTTCCGTCCGCCGCCGTGGAGCACCACGGCCTCCATCATCTCCCGCATGGTCTGACTGGTCTCTGCCTTGAGCACCTGCCGTTTGCAGACAGGGGAGAACTGCTCAATGGTACTGCCGTCCGGGGCCAGGATCTCCGAGACGACGTAGGGATGCATCAGCTTTCCCCCGTTGACCACGGCGCAGACTGCCGCCGCCATTTCCAGATAGGAGATTTTGCTGCTCTGCCCAAAGGCACAGGAGGCCAGCTCCACCGGGCCCATCCGGTCGGCGGTATAGTACAGGCTCTTTTTCGGCTCGGCGGGCAGGTCGATGCCGGTGGGCTCCCGCAGGCCGAAGGCGGCAAAATAATCGCAGAAGGCCTCCCTGCCCAGTCGGCCCCCGATCTGGATGAAGCTCTGGTTGCAGGAATTTTCCAGCGCCTGGGTCACGCTCTGGGCCCCATGGCGCTTGTGGTTGGCACAGTGGAAGCGGGTGCCTGCCACCGAGATGGATTCCCCGCAGTAAAAGCTGGAATGCTTTGTGATGGCTCCGGCATCCAGCGCCGCCGCGCAGGTGATGAGCTTGAACACGCTGCCCGGCTCGTACAGGTCGCTGACGGCCTTGTTCCGCCACTGGGTCTGCTGGGCCAGCTGCAAAGCGGCCTTGCGTGCATCACCGGTCAGGGCCTCCACGGCGTTCCGGGCGGCGGTGTCGGCAATGACGCGGGGTTCGTTGGGGTCGTAGGAGGGCGTGGTGGACATGGCCAGCACGGCCCCGGTGTTCACATCCATGACGATCCCCACGGCCCGCGCCGCCACATGGTGCTCCTGCACAGCGTAGGACAGCGCGTTTTCAAGGTAGTGCTGGATACAGCTGTCGATGGTGAGCCGCAGGCCGTCCCCCTCGGTGGGAAAACGCTCGGTCTCGTAGCTCTGCTCCAGTGTGTAGCCCCAGGCGTTGACAGCTGTGAGCACCACGCCGTTTTCTCCGGTGAGCAGATCGTCATATTTCAGTTCCAGCCCGGCCACCCCTGCGTTGTCCACATTGGTGAACCCCAGCACCGAAGCCAGAAACGCGCCCTGCGGATACCAGCGCTTGCTGTCCTGATTGATGCGGATGCCGGTGATGCTGTTTTCTTCGCAAAAGTCCCGCACGGCATCGGCTGCGGCGCGGTCCACCCGGTAGCGGAGCAGGCAGTCGTTGGAGCGGCGGTCGCTGAATTTTTCCAGCAGGGCCGCTTCGTCCAGCGCTAAGATCTCCGCAAGGCCGTGGGCGGCAAGGGTGATTTTCTCTTCCGGCATCTCCCGGGGCGAGGCCCGCAGGGTCCAGCAGCTGCTGTTGGCGGCCAGCAAAAGGCCGTCGGCGCTGTAAATGCGCCCCCGGTCTGCGGGGACCACGGTGTCCCGCAGCTGCTGGCCCTGTGCGCGGTCGGCATAGAAGCCGTCGGTGCGCACCTGCAGGAAAAAGAGCCGCACGGCCAGCCCCAGGCAGACGGCACAGAACAGCACCGCCACGGCCCGTGCCCGGCGGCGGAATCCCCGCTCGGGCAGGGTGCGGAGAACTTTGGGCATAGAAACTCTCCCTTCTTGAATAAGCCCTGCTCTGTCCAACCTCTCAGTCGCAGGCTTCGCCGCGACAGCTCCCCTAGTAGGGGAGCCCTTGGCATAAGATTTACTTTTCAATCTGGTCGCTGACGCTCCAAAACCAGTATCTGCTTATCCTTACGCAGAACCTCAAGAAAATAGACTAGCAGCCCCGGTTTTGACATACAATAGTGAAACTGGGGGTGACGAGATGAAAGAAGCTGCGGCACTGCCGCGGGGCGGGCGGCACAAGGCACCGCTGCGGCCGCTGCCGGCCATGGACCTGCCGTTTCTGGTGCTGGTACTCACGCTGGTGGGGTTCGGGCTGGTGATGCTGGGCAGTGCGTCGGGGGCGGTGGCCCTTTACCGTCGGGGCGATGCCTTTGCCTACCTGCGCCCCCAGCTGCTCTACGCCGCCATGGGCATTGCGGGGCTGTGGCTGGCCAGCCGGGTGGACTATCACATCTTCCACAAATTGGCCTGGCCGCTGCTGGGGGTCTCGCTGGTGCTGCTTGCGGTGGTGCTTTTTATGCCGGAATACAACGGCTGCAAACGGTGGCTGGTGCTGCCGGGGGTGGGCACCCTGCAGCCAAGCGAGATCGCAAAATTTGCCGTGGTGCTGGTGTTTTCGCACATCATCTCGCTGAACCATGACAGGATGCGCAGCTTTGCGGTGGGGGTGCTGCCCTTTGTGCTGGTGCTGGGGGTGGTGGCGGCGCTGATGCTGCTGGAACCCCATCTTTCGGGCACTTTGCTGATCCTGGGCATCGGGGCAGTGCTGATGTTCGTGGGCGGCACAGGTCTGCGGTGGTTCGTGCTGGCAGGCCTGGGCGGGGCGGCCGCCATCGGGGCGGCGGTGGTCGTTATGCCGGACCTTGTGCCCTACGCTGCCGACCGCCTGCGCTCCTGGCAGGACCCCTTTGCCGACCCGCTGGGGGATGGCCACCAGACCATCCAGAGCCTGTACGCCATCGGCTCAGGCGGGGCCACTGGGCTGGGGCTGGGGAACAGCCGCCAGAAGCATCTGTTTGTGCCCGAACCTCAGAACGACTTCATCTTCTCCATCGTCTGCGAGGAACTGGGCTTTGTGGGGGCCTGCGCCGTGGTGCTGCTGTTCGTGCTGCTGCTCTGGCGGGGCATTACCATTGCCGCCCATGCTCCCGACCGTTTTGGGGCGCTGCTGGTGGTGGGCTTTACCGTGCAGGTGGCCCTGCAGGCTGTCCTCAATGTGGCCGTGGTCACCAATACCATCCCCAACACCGGCATCAGCCTGCCCTTTTTCTCCTCCGGAGGAACGAGCTTGATGATGTTGTTGGGAGAGATGGGGATCGTGCTCTCGGTCTCGAGAGGGGAGACCTGACGGAATAGAAAACATAAAGTTGAATTGCCAAAGGCTCTCCCTTTGGGAGCAACGACGACGACCACCGCCTGCGGCGGAATGAGGGAGGAGTTGTTGGGGCCGCGGCCAGCAGGACGCAAGCGCAAGGGTTTGCGCGAAGCGGATGCTGGGAGCCGCAACCCGGTGCTGGCGCGAAGCGCCTGAGAGGGCGAGGATGCTATAAATTACAAAACAAACTTGTCCGCCTCACACTCCGGCCCTGTTTTGCATACGGTGAGGTATCTTTTGCGGAATGGGGGCACGGACATGGAGGAACGGATCGTGGTGACAGGGGGCCGCCCGCTGAACGGAAGCGTAAAAATTCCGGCTGCGAAAAACAGCGTTCTGCCGCTTTTTGCGGCATCGCTGCTCTGCACGGGAGAGGTGCGGCTCCAGGCTGTGCCCCGCCTTGCGGACGTGGAACACTGCATGGCGCTTTTGCGGGGCGTGGGCTGTTCCGCCCGGTGGGAAGGCAGTGATGCAGTGCTCTCCGGTCCGCCTGCCAACAGCACCCTGCCGGGGCAAACAGCGGGACAAATGCGGGCCTCCATTCTGTTCTGCGCACCCCTGCTGGCAAGGCTGGGCCGCGCCGAGACCAGCCTGCCCGGCGGCTGCCGCATCGGGGCCCGGCCCATCGACCTGCATCTGGCGGGGCTGGTAAAAATGGGGGCGGTGGAGCTGGAAGCTGGGGAGGGGCGGCTGGTGCTGACGGCTCCCTCCGGCCTGCACGGGGCCGAGATCACCCTGCGTTTCCCCAGCGTAGGGGCCACCGAGACGCTTCTGCTGGCCGCTGCCTGTGCCAAGGGCAGGACCATCCTGCGGGGGGCGGCCCGGGAACCGGAGATCGCCGACCTTGCCGCTTTTCTGAACCGGTGCGGCGGCTGCATCGAGGGGGCAGGCAGCTCCACGATCCGCATCGAAGGGCGGCGGGGCCTTTCCGGGTGCTGTTTTTCGCCCCTGCCCGACCGCATTTTTGCTTCCACGCTGGCCTGCGGCTGTGCGGCGGCGGGCGGCCGGGTGGAACTGACCGGCTGCGCCCCTGCGCTCTATGCGCCGGTGCTGGAAATTCTGGGACAAATGGGGTGCCGGGTGGAACCGGCAGGGGATACGGTGCGAATTTCCCGCTTTGGGCGGCTGCACGGGGCAGGCCGGGTGTTCACCGGAGCCTATCCGGCCCTTGCCACCGATGCTGCCCCGCTGCTGGCGGCGGCAATGCTCTGTGCCGACAGCGAGAGCAGCATCGAGGACGTGATCTTTGAGCGCCGGTTCGGCTGTGCCGAGGGTTTTTGCCGCCTGGGTGCACAGGCCGAAACGGCGGGCAGGGTGCTGACCATTGCACCGGGCGGCCATTTGTGCGGCACCGTGGTGGAGGCCCCCGACCTGCGGGGCGGGGCGGCACTGGTGCTGGCGGGGCTTGCGGCCCGGGGAACCACGGTCATCACCCACCCGGCGCATATCGACCGGGGCTATGCCGGATTTACAGAGATTTTGGCTGGTTTGGGGGCGCAAATTCGGCGGGAATCGGCCCCGGGAAATGGGTCGGTGAAAAAAACCTCTGCAAAAAACAAATTTGTCTTGCAATCGGGGCAAAAAGATGATACGATACAGTTATATAAGTATAGTATCGAACTCTTCTTGTGCGAAAAGCGCAGGTTTACGATAACATATCCGATGGAGGACAAAAGTTATGGCACTCATGCTCGACGAAGAAATGGATGAAAACGTTACGACGATCAAGGTCATTGGTGTGGGCGGCGGCGGCGGCAACGCAGTCAACCGCATGGTCAGTGACGGTCTGCAGGGCGTAGAATTTATTGCAATGAACACCGACCAGCAGGCGCTGGCCAAGAACCATGCTGCCACCAAGGTGCAGCTGGGCTCCAAGCTCACCAAGGGCCGCGGCGCGGGCGCTGATCCCGAGATCGGCCAGCGTGCTGCCGAGGAAAGCAAGGACGAGATCGCAAATGCCCTGAAGGGCTCCCAGATGGTCTTTATCACCGCCGGTATGGGCGGCGGCACCGGCACGGGTGCGGCTCCTGTTGTGGCTGAGGTGGCACATGATCTGGGCATCCTGACCGTGGGCATCGTCACCAAGCCCTTCTCCTTTGAGGGCAAGCGCAAGATGGGCCTGGCAGAGCAGGGCATTGCAAACCTGCTCATGCACGTTGACAGCCTGATCGTTATCCCGAACGAGCGCCTGAAGATGATCAGCCAGGAAAAGATCACCCTGATGAACGCCTTCCAGGCCGCCGATAATGTGCTGCGTCAGGGCGTGGAGTCCATCTCCGCTCTGATCAATGTGCCCGCCTTCATCAACCTGGACTTCGCAGACGTGCGCTCCATTATGAAGGATGCCGGTTACGCCCACATGGGCGTGGGCAGCGCCAAGGGCGCAGGTAAGGCAGAGAACGCCGCCAAGGCTGCGATCTCCTCTCCGCTGCTGGAGACCAGCATTGCCGGTGCACACGGCGTGATCATCAACATCACCTCCAGCCCCGATATCGGCCTGGAGGATGTCGAGACTGCTGCCGGCCTCATCACCCAGAGCGCTCATCCCGATGCAAACATCATCTGGGGTACTGCGTTCGATGAGAACCTGTCCGATGAAATGCGCGTTACCGTTGTGGCCACCGGCTTTGACAACAAGGCCGCCGATGGTCTGCGCAGCAGCCTGAACAACGCCGCCGGTGCCGGTGCTTCCACCCCCAGCGCAGTGTTCAGCTCTGATGTGTCCGGCGCGGGTGCCGCAAAGCAGCAGCCTGCTGCCGCCGCAAACAGCGCTGCAAAGCCGGTGGAGGAAGAGAGCAGCGACAACCGTTACTACGATGAGCTGCTGGCGATCCTGAATAAGCGCAAGTAAGTTTGTAAGTTACAGTGTGAACCGCCCGGGAGGGGGCGTGGTCTCTTGCGCGCGTGAGCGGGAGGAGCAGAGATGGTACCAAACGACATCTGGCTGCGCACCGAATGGCTGAGCTGCCGCAGGACCAGTGTGCTGCGCTGTGTGGAGCGTTATTGTGCCGCCGCTGCCCGTGAATACCGCCGCGCTCTGCGCAGGGTGCAGGAAGTGGAGGAAACGATGGCGCAGGTCGAACCGGAAACCGGGAGACGGCTCCCGAGCCAGCCCGCTCAGGCGGAGCTGTTGAACCGCCGTCTTGCCGCTGCCAATGCGGAGATCCGCCGTTACCAGACCCGGCTTTACGCCTGTGAACGGGAGATGGTGGCACTGCGGCAGGAGAACGCTGAGCTGGAAGCTCTGTGTGAGCAGGCGCGGGCAAACAGCCTGCTGCCGCCCGTGCCCCCGCAGCCCAAGGTGCTGGAACAGCCCGGCCTGCCGGTGATCGTGTTCCACCCGGCGGCGGATGCCCCCAAGGCAGAGCAGCCCCAGCCGGATGCTGTACCGGAGCAGGAGCCTGCCCCGCAGGCCGCACCGCCGGAACCGGAGGAGGAACGCTGCCCCTTTGCGCAGCCGGACTGGAAGCCCACCACGGCACTCGACCATCAGGCGGTGAATCTGGTACATCAGCTGGAAAGCTTAATGACTGTATAACAAAAAGACGATGCACAAACGCTGTGCATCGTCTTTTTTGCGTCTTGGGGATGTTACCGCACGGCGCTGGTGCGGTGCTCCATGAGGTAGGTGGCCTTCAGGTCGGCAATGTGGAGCTTGACGGCAAGCGGGTATTTGTCGTAGGCCTCCGAGATGGCGAAGCAGCCGCCCTTGGCCGCATCGTCAAAGCCGCCCATGTGCCAGCGGATGGCTACCGCTTCCTCAACCTTCAGCTTCATAAATCGCTCGATCAGGAACACGCTCTTTTCACCGTGGCCATAGGGGAACAGATCCTCCACGCTGTAGCTGGGCACCTTTTCCCACTGGCCGGTGGCATCGTTCTTTACATTGCGGGTGCCCTTTTTGTAGTAGTTGGCCTTGCACAGATCGTGCAGCAGAGCACAGATGGCATAGCTCTCCTCACTCTCGCCCTCGGTGAAAAAGCCGTCGTGGAGGGCATGGTAGACGTTCAGGCTGTGCATGCACAGGCCGCCGTCACAGGCCCCATGGAACCGGGTGGAGGCCGGAGCCGAGAAGAAATCTGTCTTGTTGTCCAGCCAGTCCAGCAGCTTTTCGCTGCCCGGGCGGGAGACATGCTGGTGCCAGATCTGCAAAAACTCCTCGCGGTAGTCCATCTTACAGCTCCAGATCTTCCAGAATGCCCTTGAGGATGGCCAGCTCTTCGCCGCTCAGGGAAATGCCCTTGCCCATGCGAGTACCGTCCGGGGACCAATCGCGGATGTCATACTTGGGTTCGCCGTCGTTCCAGCTGATGAGATTGAGCTGGCGTTCCCAGCCGCGGGGACGCTGAGACAGCACTGCAATGCGCTGGACCACTTCGTATTTGATTTCTGCCATGTTTCCTTACCTGCCTTTGCTTTGTTTGTTATCATAATATAAGAACGCGGCGAAGATTTCAACAGGTAATTGGAAAATAATTTGAAAATTTTAAATTTACTTGCAGGAGCAGTAAGCGATATTCACAGAACGGCACGTTCAGTCAAGGGCTCCCCTGCGAGGGGAGCTGACGCGCGGAGCGTGACGGAGAGGGTCAACCATAAGGCTCCTCTTCCCGCAGGCGAACCAGTTCTTTTACCGCCTCCGGGTCATCCGGCGCGGGCTGGCGGCTGTTTCGCTTCTGCTCCGTGCTGAACAGCCCGGGGGCATACTGCGCCATTACCCCGGGTGTATTTCCTGCCAGAAATTCCTTGGCGTTTTTCTGCATACAGGCTGCCGGTGTGCCGTCTGTCATAGGGACCGCCTGGATCGGCGGCAGATCCGGTTCCGGCGGCGGCAGCTGCACCTCCGGGCTGTCCGGCTGGCTGGGCAGTGCCCCCAGCGGCGGGCTCACCCGGCTGGATGTGGGGCCGACATGCTTTTGCTTGTGGGACATAAGAAACACCTCCGCACTTAATGTGTGCGGAGGTGTGGTCGTTTATGCGGGAAGGTCCTGCTCTGTACAACCTCTCAGTCGCAGGCTTCGCTGCGACAGCTCCCCTAGTAGGGGAGCCTTTGGCAAAAGGCTTATTTTTCGCTATTTTCGCTGGCGCTCCAAAAACAGTATCTGCCGCAAGGTGAAAATGTTAACGTCAGCAGGGCAAATAGTAGCGAAGCGCTTACACTCGAAAACGCGACGGAATGCCAAGGCCTCCCCTACTAGGGGAGGTGGCATCAAGCGAAGCGCAGATGACGGAGAGGTTGTATGGAAGGATGGACTGCCCATTGAATCCGGAGTCTTCTGGTTACGTCACAATCTCCACCCAGCTGCCCCCGCTCCGCTCCTTATGCACGACCACCTGCCGGTCGATGCGGTCCTTCAGGGCGGCGACATGAGAGATGATGCCCACCAGTCGGTCGCCTTCGGTCAGGCCGGAGAGCACCCGGATGGCCTGCTCCAGCGATTCCTCATCCAGCGAGCCGAAGCCCTCATCGAGGAAGAGGGTGTCCAGCCGGATGCCGCCTGCGGTGCTCTGGACTTCATCGGAAAGACCCAGGGCCAGCGCCAGCGAGGCCTTGAAGCTCTCGCCGCCGGACAGGGTCTTGACACTGCGGCGGGTGCCGTTGTAGTGGTCGATGACTCCCAGGTCAAGGCCTGACTGGCTGCGCTGGTTCTCAGCACCGATGCGTTCCAGCTCGTACTGGCCCGCCGTCATCTGCATCAGGCGGGTGTTGGCGTGGACAAGGATGCGGTCGAGGTAATTCATCTGGATGTAGGCCTCCAGCCGGATCTTCTGCTTGCTGCTCAGGGTGCCGCCTGCCGTGGAGGCCAGTGCGTTTACCCACTGCCAGCGGGCATCCAGTGCGTCCCGCTGGTCGGCAAGCTTCCGGTGATCGGCCAGCGCCCTCCGGTTGGGCAGCAGCCGGGCGTTCAGGTCTTTCTCCTGTGCGGCAAGGGCTTTGCGCCGGGCCAGCAGCTCGTTCTGCTCTGCCTTGAGCGCCGCGATCTTCTGGGGCTGCGCGATCTGCTCCGCAGCCTGCCGGGCTTCCAGTGTCTGCACCGCAGCCTGGGCGGCGGCAGAAGCCTGCTGGGCTGCCGTCACCTGCGCTTCCAGCGCGGTGCGCTGTTCTGCCTGTGCTTTGCGTTGGGCTTCCAGCTCTTTTTTGCGGTGGCAGTCTGTATGGTTTTTGGTCTGGCGCTGCTTCAGGTCAGCCTGTACAGTGTGCAGAGCATCGTTCTCCTCGGCCAGCGCAGTCTTGAGCAGGCTCACGGTCAGGGGCACCGGCCCTTCGGGCGAAGTGAACCGCTCAGGCAGAAGCGCTTCGGCATCCTTCCGCAGCTGGGCACGGCCCTCCTGCTCCCGCGTCAGCGCTTCCCGCGCGGCGGCACTGGCCTCCTGTGCGGCGCTGTCGGCCTGGGCAACGGCCTGCTTGGCTTTGTTCACCTGCACTTCGGTGGGGGCGGTGCGGGGCAGGTGGGCTTTGGCCGGGTGGTGGGTGCTGCCGCAGACAGGGCAGGCGGCTCCCTCTTCCAGCGTCTGAGCCAGCAGGCCCGCCTGCGCATCCAGAAAAGCACGCTCCAGCGTGTCACGGGCAGAATGGGCCTCGGTCTGTCTGCCCGCCGCCTGCCGGTAGGCCTCCTGCGCGGCGCGTGCGGCGGTGTTCCGGTGCTGGCACTCTGTCAGGCTCCGGGCCAGATCGTTCAGTGCGGTTTCCCGCTGGGCAAGACGGGCTGCTTCTGCCTCCAGCTCCACCCGGCGGGTGTCGGCATCGGCCAGAGCGGCAAGCTCTGCTTCAGAGGCCGTGAGTGTCGCATCCAGTGCTTCCAGCGTTTTGCGCCGGGTGCTGGCCTTGGCGGATTCCAGCTGGGCGGTGCTTCGGGCCTTGGTCAGCTCTCCGGCAACCTCCTGCCGCTGGCGCTCTGCCTGCTCTGCCGCGCCCAGCGTGGTCTGTAACGTGCTCAATTGCCTGTCCAGCGCAGCCAGCGCATCTGCGGCCTGTGCGGCGGCGGCTTCCTGCCGGGCGGTCAGCCCCTCCAGCAGGGTGGTCACTGCGTCCGGCGGCATCTGCGCTGAAAGTGCCCCCAGTGCTTCTGCCTCCGGGTCTGCGGCATCATACGAGATGCCCGCAAGCACTGCGTCCAGCTTTGCATTCAGGGCGGCGCGTCGGGCTGTGAGGGCAGAGTTTTCCTCGGCCAGCGCTTCCTGCAGTTTCTGGTAGCGCTGGGTGCGGAACAGCTTCCGGAAGATCTTGCTCCGCTCCTCAGTGGTGGCGTTGAGCAGCCGGGTGAACTGCCCCTGCGCGATCATGGCGATCTGGGAGAACTGGTTGTAGTCCAGCCCGATGATATCAATGACAGCGGCAGTCACCTCCTTGGCTTTGGTCACAGGCGGGCGGCCGTCGGCATAGGTCAGGGCGGCATCTGCCTTTTCGGTGGTGAATCCCTCGCCCCGGGCCTTGGGACGCAGATACTCCGGGTTGCGCCGGACGGTGTACCGCTGCCCCCGCACCTCAAATTCCAGCTCCACAAAGGTGGGGGTGCCGGGGTCTGCATATTTGCTGCGGAGCATGGCCCCATCCCGCACGCCGCCGCTGGAATGATCGTACAGGGCGTAGGTGATGGCATCGAACAGGGTGGTCTTGCCCGCGCCGGTGTCACCGGTGACAAGGTAGAGTCCGCCTCTGCCCAATTGCTCCAGCGGCAGGGTGGTGGTGCCTGCATAGGGGCCAAAGGCCGAGAGGGTCAGCTTGAGCGGTCTCATGCGTCCTCCTCCTTCCAGATGCTTTCAATGAGCTGCTGGCAGAATGCCGCCTGCTCATGGGTCAGGGGCTGGTTGTTCTGCAGCTGATAAAAATCCGCAAAGTGTTCCAGCGGTGTTTTCTGTTCTGCCTTTGCGGGGGCATCCAGCTCCTGCCGGGTCTGGGTGCGGCGGTTGTCGTAATCCAGCCGCATCAGGTTGGGGTAGATGACCCGCAGGCGGGCCAGTGCCTCGGGGATGTCCTGCTCATCGGTCAGGGTGATGTGCAGGTAGTCGTCCACGGTAGTGCCCTCGTAATTGCGGCGGTCGGTCAGCTCCATGTAGCTGCCGCGCAGCTCCCGAAGATCGTGCCGGGGCACCAGCGGTTCGGCGGCAATGGTCACGCTGCCCTTTTCGCCCAGCTCCACAAAGGTTACGCTCTTGTGCTGGTTGGCCTCCGAGAAGGAATACTTCAGCGGCGTTCCGCAGTAGCGCAGGGTATCCCGGCCCACCTTCTGGGGGCTGTGCAGATGCCCCAGCGCCACATAGTCGAACTTGTCGAACAGGGCGGCATCCACCCAGTCGATGCCGCCCACGCTGGGCTCCTCGCTCTCGCAGGAGGCAGCTCCTGCCACGAACTGGTGTGCCACCAGCACACTGCGGCGGGCCGGGTCAGGCGAACAGTGATCCAGCACACAGGCAAGGGCATCGTTGTAGCTTTCAATGGGCGCGTCCGGCCAGATGTGCCGCACCATGGCGGGCTTCAAAAAGGGCAGTAAGTACAGATCGACCGGGCCGTGTGCGTCGGTGAGGGTGATGGGCTCCGGCGGGCCGGAAAACACCGGCGAGACGTAGACCCTGCTTTCAGCCAGCAGGGCAGAGCCAAAGGCCACCCGGTCGGCGGAATCGTGGTTGCCCGAGATGGCGAACACCGGCAGTTCCCGGTGGGAAAGCTCGGTGAGGAACCAGTCCAGCAGACGGACCGCCTCGGCAGGCGGCACGGGTTTGTCGTACAGGTCACCGGCCAGCAGCACGGCATCCACGGGGTGGGAATCGAGCAGGGATAAGATCTGCTCTAAAATATAGCGCTGGTCGTCCAGCATGGAGAACTCGCAGACCCGTTTGCCCAGGTGCAGGTCGGAGAGGTGGAGAAAACGCATGGGGAAGCCCCCTTTCTAAAAGGATGGCTCTATTATACCACGGAATGTTCTCTTTTGCGTGCCAAAAGAGAACCAGAAAAGCACCCGCTACTTTCGAAGCGCGGGAGGCACGAACTAGGGGCTGCTCGCCCCTAGTAACCCCAAAGCAGAGGGCTCCGAACAAAAATGCTGGAGATTCCCGCCTGTCGGCGTGAAGATCTCTTAACCGCATTTTTGCCCGGAGCCGATTGAAATTTTTAACTAGCGGGGAACAGCTTCTCCCAGGTGGCCTTACCCACGGCACCGTCAGCGTTCAGGCCGTTGCGGCGCTGGAACCGCTGAACAGCGGCGGCAGTCCGGGAGCCGAACTTTCCGTCCGTGCCGATCTTCTCCCCCAGCGTGTTGAGCTTCTGCTGGATGAGCCGGATGGTGCCGCCGGACATGCCGGTGCGCATCACGATGCCGGGATAGGGCACCGCCAGCCCGTGCTTTGCGGTGTACTTTGCGTAGAGGACATTCCAGGTATTGGCCCCGACTTTGCCGTCCATGTTCATATTGTTCCGGAGCTGGAATTCTTTCACGGCGTTTTCGCTCTTGGTGCCAAAGCGGCCGTCTGTGGTCAATGCGGGGTAATAGCTGCACTGGTCACGCACGCCGTTCAGCCAGGTCTGCACCAGGGCCTCGTCCGGGCCGTAGGAGCCCTTTTGGATCAACGAATAATAAGCGGGGATCGCCATTGTGGTCACACTCCTTCCACGACAGCGTATGCAGCGCTGTGGGGAGGTGTGCCATAGCGTTTTTGCCCTCTCCGTCTTTGCTTCGCAAATCCACCTCTCCCAAAGGGAGAGGCAACGCATATCTCCGGTTTAGAAGCTGCTGACCGTGAGCTTCAATTGGCTCTCCCTTTGGGAGAGCTGGCGCGAAGCGCCTGAGAGGGCGAGGCTGTTTCGACCAGCACCTTGTCCTCCCGGCTTGCTGTCATCCGCTGCCACCACTCCACGCATTTGAACCGCACCACATACGACCCACACACCAGATCGTTTTCCTCCGGCAGGGCGTAGGTGCCGCAGGCAGAGCGGCACAGGCCCGGGTAGAGCACGCACCACCAGTTTTTGCCGTGGCGGGCGTTGCCGCCCAGGTCGATGCGCAGAGCCAGATACCGCCCGGCGGGCAGGATGCCGGTGGAATAGCGGGTGGTATCGAAGTACATTTCCACCAGCTGTACCGTAACGGTGGAAAAGATCCCCCGCCTTGCCAGCACGGCCCGGGCCGTCAGCTCCAGTGCGGGCAGGTTCTCTGCCGCCCAGCGCAGGGCGGCAGGCTTGTCCTGTGCGGTGCAGTGGACATCGGCGTAGGCCAGAACGGCATCCCGCACGGCGAGCTTGGCGGTCTGGTCGGCAGGGGAATCGCTGTCGGCCCGGATGTGGAAGCGCAGGGTGTCGGCACAGAGGAGGGCCCCGGTGTCCAGCTGTGCCTGCCCCCAGCGCAGGGCAGCAGGCAGGGCGCTCAGGAGCAGCGCAAGGGAAAGCACGGCGCACCCCAGCGCCATCTCACGGCGGGTGAGCGTGCGGGCAAAGAATGGCAGCATAAAAAACAGGCCCCTTTTCTGGAAATGATAACCAGAGAATGGGCCTGTTTGACACATTTTATTCTGATACTTGATTTTTGCAGTGAAGCCTGACTGTAATGCCAAGGGCTATCGGGTTGCGGCTCCCAGCGTCCACTTCGCATCAAGTTTGGCGCTCGTGTCTTGCTGGCCGCGGCCCCAACAACTCCTTCCTTCATCCGCCACTGGCGGCGGTCGGCGTTGTTGCCTGCTAGGGGGAGCTGGCAATGCGAAGCATTGACTGAGAGGGTTGTTCCTTTTAGTTCTTCAGGGACTGCATGGGAGCCGGCAGGCGGCCGCCGCGGTTGATGAACACCGAGGGGTCACGCTGATTGACCGGCATGATGGGACCATAGCCCAGCAGACCGCCGAAATCCAGGATCTCGCCTGCCTTGCGGCCGATGGCGGGAATGACGCGGACAGCGGTGGTCTTGCTGTTCACCATGCCAATGGCGGCTTCGTCGGCGATCAGGGCGCTGATGACAGCGGGGGTGGTATCGCCGGGGATGATGACCATATCGATGCCCACCGAGCAGACAGCTGTCATGGCTTCCAGCTTTTCGATGGTCAGGCAGCCGCACTCGGCGGCGTGGATCATGCCGTCGTCCTCGCTGACGGGGATAAAGGCACCGGAGAGGCCGCCCACATGGTTGGAGGCCATCACGCCGCCCTTCTTCACGGCATCGTTCAGCAGGGCCAGGCAGGCCGTGGTGCCGCAGCAGCCGCAGGTCTCAAGGCCCATCTCTTCCAGAATGTTGGCCACGCTGTCGCCCACAGCAGGGGTGGGGGCCAGCGAAAGGTCGATGATGCCCGCGGGCACGCCCAGAGCCTTGGAGGCCAGATTGGCCACCAGCTGGCCCACGCGGGTGATCTTGAAGGCGGTACGCTTGACCAGCTCCGCCACCTCGTCGATGGGAGCATCCTTGGGCAGCTTTGCCAGCGCGGCGCGCACAGCGCCGGGGCCGGAAACGCCGACGTGGATCTCACAGTCGGGCTCGCCGGGGCCGTGGAATGCACCGGCCATGAAGGGATTGTCCTCAGGTGCGTTGCAGAACACCACCAGCTTTGCCGCGCCGATGCACTGGCGGTCGGCGGTCAGCTCGCTGGCCTTCTTCACGGCTTCGCCCATCAGCTTGATGGCATCCATGTTCAGGCCTGCCTTGGTGGCACCGATATTCACCGAGCTGCACACGATGTCGGTCTCGGCCAGTGCGCGGGGGATGGACTCGATCAGGCGGCGGTCACCGGCCGAGAAGCCCTTGTGCACAAGGGCAGTGTAGCCGCCCACAAAGTTCACGCCCACCTTTTTGCCTGCGGCATCCAGTGCCTTGGCAAAGTCCACGGGGTCTGCATCGGGGCAGGCACCCAGCAGCATGGCAATGGGGGTGACGCTGATCCGCTTGTTGATGATGGGAATGCCGTACTCGGCGCTGATATGCTCCACGGCGGGCACCAGATCGGCTGCCTTGGTGGTGATCTTGTTGTAAATCTTTTCGCAGGCCTTCTTCGGGTCCGGATCAATGCAGTCCAGCAGGCTGATGCCCATGGTGACCGTGCGCACGTCCAGATTGTCCTGCGTGAACATCTCGATGGTCTCGAGGATGTCGCCGGTATTCATCATGCTCATAAGAGTATCCTTTCTAAACCTCTCCGTCATTGCTTCGCAATGCCACCTCTATTAAGGGAGCTGGCGCAAAGCGTCTGAGAGGTCTTGTCTGTTAGATGGTATGCATTGCGTCAAAAACTTCCTGACGGGTCAGATTGATCTGCATCCCCATCTCCTTGGCCAGAGCATCGGTGCGGGTGTGCAGCTCCTCATGGCTGACGCTGCACTTGGAGATGTCCACCAGCATGATCATGGCAAACATGCCCTGCAGAACGCTCTGGGTCACATCCTCAATGTTGATGTTCAGCTCACAGCAAAGGGCGGCCACTTTGGCAACAACGCCCACGGTATCGTGTCCGATGACAGTGATAAACGCTTTCATATTCCTTACCCCCATTGTTTCTGGTAAAAACCCCTCAGGCGCTTCGCGCCAGCCCCCCTAGTAGTGGGGCCTCTGGCGTTGCGTGGAGTTTTGCAAGTTCCCCGTTCCGCACAAACTGTATCATTCTGCCAAGGCCGCCCCTATTAGGGAAGGTGGCAAAGCCGTCAGGCTTTGACGGAAGGGTTTAATTTCAGTATAGCAGATTTGCCGATTTTTGAACACTCTTTTTGGAAAAAAGAGCAGTTTTCAGGCGGAAAAGACATTCTATACTGCTTTGATGTAAAAAACAAGATGCAAAGCGGCGATTCTTGTGCTATACTGAAAAATAACAGCGGGGCGGGTACGCCCACCCGCGCAAAACAAAGGAGAAACGACCATGGAACAGCTTTTGAAGATTCTGGAAGACAATGCGCGGCTGCCCATTGAGGACATTGCCACCATGCTGAATAAATCCCCCGCCGAGGTGGCGGCTATGATCGACCTGGCCCGGGCGCAGGGCATCATCAAGGGCTACAAGACCCTTGTGGACTGGGAAAAGGCCGGGGTGAACCGGGTGGAAGCCGTCATCGAGCTGAATGTCAGCCCCAAGAAGAGCCGCGGCTTTGATGAGATCGCAGCCACCATTGCCGCCTTTGACGAGGTGGAGAGCGTGCTGCTGATGAGCGGCGGCTATGACCTGCAGCTGGTCATCAAGGGCCAGACCTTCCAGGAGATCGCCCTGTTCGTGGCAAAGCGCCTGAGCCCGCTGGACGATGTGCTGTCCACTGCCACCCATTTTGTCCTGCGCACCTATAAAAAAGAGGGCCGCCTGTATCAGGACGAAGAGATCGATGAAAGAGAGTGCACGGTTCTGTGATGGATTACGATAAACTGATCGCGCCTGCCGCACGGGAGATGCGCCCCTCCGGCATCCGCAAATTCTTCGATCTGGCCGCTGATATGCCCGAGTGCATCAGTCTGGGCGTGGGCGAGCCGGATTTCAAAACACCGTGGGCTGTGCGGGAAGCAGGCATCGAGAGCCTGGAGCATGGCCGCACCCGCTACACCGCCAACGCAGGCCTGAAAGAGCTGCGGGCGGAGATTTGCAGATATCTGGAGCGCCGGATGCACCTGCACTACGACCCCCTGCGGGAGGTGCTGGTGACCGTGGGCGGCAGCGAAGCTATTGATATGTGCATCCGCGCCATCGTGCAGCCCGGGGATGAGGTGATTATCCCGGAGCCCTGCTTTGTCTGCTATGAGCCCATCACCACCCTGTCCGGCGGTGTGCCGGTGCATGTGCCCTGCCGCCAGGAGGATGAGTTCCGCCTCAGGCCCGAGGCCCTGAAAGCCGCCATCACCCCCAAGACCAAGCTCCTTATCATGCCGTTCCCCAACAACCCCACCGGTGCGGTGATGGAGCGGGAGGATCTGGAAGCCATTGCGGAGGTCCTGCGGGATACCAACGTCATGGTGCTTTCGGATGAGATCTACGCCGAGCTGAACTACGGCCTGCGGCCCCATGTCTCCATTGCCACCCTGCCCGGCATGGCCGAGCGGACCATTGTGGTGAATGGTTTTTCCAAGACCTATGCCATGACCGGCTGGCGCTTGGGCTATGCCTGCGGCCCGGCTCCCATCATCAAAATTATGACCAAGATCCACCAGAGCGCCATTATGAGCGCCCCCACCACCAGCCAGTATGCGGCCATCACCGCCCTGCGGGAGTGCGACGGTGAGATCGACAAGATGCGGGACGAGTACAACATGCGCCGCCGCCTGGTGGTGCACGGCTTTAACTCTATGGGCCTGACCTGCTTTGAGCCGCGGGGTGCGTTCTACGCCTTCCCCTGCATCAAGAGCACCGGTATGACCAGCCAGGAGTTCTGCACAAAGCTGCTGGAGCAGAAGCATGTTGCGTTGGTGCCCGGCGATGCCTTTGGCGCATCCGGCGAGGGCTACTGCCGTGTTTCCTATGCTTACAGCGTGGAGCACCTGACCGAGGCCATGAAGCGCATCCGGGAGTTCCTGAAAGAAAACGGCATCAACAGCGGAGAGCAGTGAGGAGGAAGACCGATGGCAAAACTGAACTGCGTGACCGTTCTGGCCCCGGCCAAGCTGAATCTGGCGCTGGATGTAGTGGGCCTGCTGCCCAACGGCTACCATAACCTGGATATGACGATGCAGGCCATTACCCTGTATGAGCGGGTGGTGCTGCGCCGCAGCCAGAACCTGAGCCTGACCCTGCCGGGCAGCCCGGTGGCCGCCAACGATTCCAACACGGCCATCAAGGCGGCGCTGGCCTTCTTCCACTACACCGGCCTGCTGGCGGGTGTAGAGATCACCATTTACAAGAATGTGCCGGTGCGTGCCGGCATGGCAGGCGGCAGCGCCGATGCCGCTGGTGTGCTGGTGGGCCTGAACGTCCTTTACGGCGCAAAGCTCTCCATGAGTGAGCTCTGCGCGCTGGGGGCAAAGATCGGCGCGGACGTGCCCTTTGCCCTGATGGGCGGCACCTGCCGGGTGCAGGGCGTGGGCGATGTGATGAAAGCCCTGCCGCCCTGCCCGGACTGCTGGTTCACGGTGGTCATGCCCGATTACGGCGTTTCCACCCCGGAAGCCTTTGCAGCTTATGACAAAGTGGGCAGCAGCACCCACCCCGACTGCGAAGCCCAGGAAAAGGCGATCCGCGCCGAGGATCTGGCGGGTGTGTGTGCCGCCGCAGGCAACGCGCTGGAGGAATGCAGCGGAGCCAGAGACAACGAGGCCATCAAGACCGCGCTGAAAGAGAACGGCGCTGTCACTGCCCTGATGACCGGCAGCGGCGCGGCTGTGTTTGGCATCTTTGAGAGCGAAGAAGCTGCCCGAAGCGCCGCCGAGGCTGTCAGGGCGCAGTGGCCGCAGGTGTATGTGGCCCGGCCCGATCGGGGCGGCGCGCGGGTCATCAGCCCGAAGTGGATGCTGTAATATGCATAACCTCCTTTCCAATGGGGAAAACTGCCCAAAGGAAAGGAGGTCTTTTTGTGCAGACCTTTTATAAAGTGTGCCTGATCCTGATGATTATTGGCGGCATCAACTGGGGGCTTGTGGGCCTGTTCCAGTTTGACTTTGTGGGCTGGCTGCTGGGCGGCAGCAGCTCCATCTGGTCGCGCATCGTGTTTACGGTGGTGGGCGTGGCCGCTGTCTGCGGCATCCCGGGGCTGTTTGCAGAGGAAACGGAAGAATGAAAAACGGCTGCTGCACGGAAAATGTGCAGCAGCCGTTTTTGTGGATCATTCAGTTATCCCACCCCACCAGATCGGGCAGGGTAAGGGTCTCGTCCGAGCAGTGGGGGTCTGCGGGGCCGTCGGTGGGGGAAGTGGCCTTTTCCACAGCCCGCACGATCTCGCTGATGGCGGCGCAGTCCTCGGGCAGGTCGGTCTGGCTGCGGCCCGAGTGGGTGAACAGGATCTTGCCCAGATGGCCCACCACCAGCGTCAGCGGCAGCAGCTGAGGGGCTTTGGTGTCGTAGTGGTAACCGGCATCTCTGGCGGCCTTGTAGATCTTCTGGGCCGCAAAGCTCCAGCTCAACAGGCCGCGGGTCTGCTCTACGCCCAGGTAGCCGTACAGCACGCCGGGGCCGTCGCAGATGACAGGAAAGGGGAAATCTGAGCCGTGGGTGGCCTTTGCCACCGCCTGCGCCGAGGAACGCACCACACAGACAAGCCGTGCCCCCTTGAGCTGGGGCAGCGTTTTCAGGTAGCGGGTGATATATTCGCGGCTGACAGGGTGGTCGAATCCGGGCAGGAAGATCATGCACAGCGGATGCTCCCCCTCGCACAGGGCGTAAAAATCATTGCCCGGCACCGTGGGGGTGTCGTAGGTGAAACGGGGGATGCTCGTCCCCACAAGATGTTCGCTTTTCATACCGCAATGCACATCCTTTCCATCATCACCAAAACCTCTCCGTCATTGCTGACGCGCCTGAGAGGTTTTCCTATAAAAAAATCCACACACTGGCCTTGTGGCAGGCCAGCGGTGGATGCAATGCTATAAAAAGATCCCGCCCGGTCGTCTGCGGCAATCAAACCTACCCTTACGGACAGGTGGGTGCCCTGTCGCCGGATTCACGCTTCCTCATCGAACCTCCATGGTCGACCCATGGCGGGGAGGTCTGCAATCCGCCGGAGAACTCCGGGCTCCCGTTGAATGATTAGTAGGATCATATAAACCGCAACAAATCGCGCCGGGCAGGAAGTCTTGCCTGGGAATCTGTCTGTGCAGGGGAATTACTCGATCTCGAACTGGTCGCTCAGGCGCTGCTCAAACAGCTTGCTGACTTCCATCAGAGTCTCGTCATCCTCCACAACGTCCAGATATTCGCCCTCGCTGTCCTCGCCCACGCTCAGGATGACCAGCTGTGCGTCCTCGTTGACATCCTCTTCATCCTCTGCGTATTCGACAACTGCAAGGTAATGCACGCCCTTATGGTCCAGTGCATCGATCACTTCAAACGTGACCTCATTGCCGTCCTCATCCTCAAGAGTCATCAGATCGGGCTGATATTCCTCTTCGGTGTTCGGGTTCTTGATCTCTTCTGCCATAAGATACGTTCTCCTGTCTATCCAAACCCAATCAAAGGGATGGTACTCAAATAAAATTACGCACACAGCCCGGGATCTGCTGCGTTCCCGCCGTCCCTTGCTGTGCTTATAGTGTAGCGTTTTTTTGCCTGCTCGTCAAGATGTTTTTCGCACAGAAAATGCGCGACAAATTTTCACGCATTTCCCTCTCGCTTCCCGGGCAGAAATATGCTATACTGAATTCTGCGTATCTCCCGCGTGCGGGGGAACTGCTATCAGAATATGAACGGAGGGATCTGTTTATGAATAAGACCCGTGTCCGGTTGGCGGCGCTGCTGCTGGCCGTGAGTTTTGCACTGTCCGGCTGCAGCCTTGTGAAAAACATCGGCGGCAGCAGCGGAGCCGGAACAAAGACCATCACCCGCCCGGCGGTGGAATCGGCCGAGCTGCAGTTCACCCACCCGGCGGCGGGGGAACCCGTGGCGGTGTTCGATACCACGGCGGGTGTGTTCCGGGCGGTACTCTTCCCGGAGCAGGCCCCGCAGGCCTATGATAACTTTGTGGGTCTGGTGCAGGCGGGCTACTATAACGGCCTGACCGTGACCCGTGTGGAGCAGGACTTTGTGGTGGAAGCCGGTCAGGGAACTGACGGCAAGGGCACCACCATCTGGAACGGCAGCCGCTACCCGGCTGAGGCCACCGACAAGCTCCACCATTATTCCGGTGCCCTCTGCATGGCGGCGGACTCCTCCGGCAAGTGCGCCAGCGTCTTTTATATCATGTCCACTCTGCCCGGCGGGGATTCCGTCACCCAGGAACTCACCGACCAGATGAACAGTGCAGGCTATCGCGCTGAGGTCGTCTCGGCCTACCAGACCGCCGGCGGCGCGCCTTACCTCGACTACACCGATACCGTGCTGGGCCAGGTGTACGAGGGGATGGACGTGGTGGACACCATCGCTCAGGCCGCCGTGGATGAGAACCAGAAGCCCACGGAAACGATCACCATCAACAGCGTCAGCATTGAGACATATCAGGCGCAGTAACAACTGAAAATGACAAAACCGGCTTTCCTGTGGCAGTAGGAAAGCCGGTTTTGTGCTGAATGGAGAGAATGGGGGATATATCGGTCAGCGGGAAAGGCCGCTGACCCCACTGGCAATGACACCGCCGTCCATGACGATGTCCGTGCCGGTGAGATAACCGAGCCGTTCGTCCAGCAACAGGGCATACAGCGCGGCAATCTCTTCTGGTTTGCCGTTCCGCTTGAGAGCGGAATGGGCGGTAAAGGTCTGGGCTTCGGCGCTTTCCAGTTGGCCCATGGGGGTATCAAAGTTGCCGGGGGTCACACTGAGGCAGCGCACCCCTTTGGCACCAAAGCGGGCGGCATCGGTTTTGGCAAACCAGATGACGAAATGCTTGCTGATGGAATAGGCCACACCGGTGCGGGCGTTTTTGGGCATCAGGTTGATGCGAGCCATCATCTTTTTCAAAAATTTTTCCCGGTCGGTACGGGCGAGGGGATAGACCCGCTTTGGCATGATGAAGGAAGGCGAGAGATAAGCACTCATGCTGGAAGTATCGATGACACAGCCGCCCGGGGCCATGACCGGGTAAAAGGCATCATTGATGTTGACTGTGCCCAGCGCGTTGGCGCGCAGGATGGCTTCCGGGCTGCCCATGTGGGGGCTCATGCCAGCAATGTGGAGCAGAGCTTTCACCTGCCCACGTTCCACGGCGTGCCGTGCCAGCTTTTCGCAGCTGGAACGGTCAGAGAGGTCGCAGGCAAAGGCTTCGGCTTCGTGTCCGGCTTCGGTCAGCTCGGCCACGGCGCTTTCCAGTTTTGCGGCAGTGCGGCCTACCAAAATCACATGATATCCGGCTTCACAGACCAGCTTGGCCGTGGCGCGGCCCATGCCGCTGCCGCCGCCGGTAATCACACAGACAGGTTTCATGGTGTACCTCCTCAGTGGATCTTGCCGGTGGCTTTGAGCCAGGCAGCGGTGTCGTGGAGTGTTTCGGCGTAGGGACGGGGTGCAAAGCCCAGCTCGTTCCGTGCTTTGGAGCAGTCAAAGCAGTTGTTCCGTTCCAGATTGTAGACGGCGAACTCCGTCAGAACCGGCTTTGTGCCCTTTTTTGCGGCCGATTTTTCCATCTGCTTTGCGGCAAGGTGGGCGAAGGAAAGGGGAAGGTAGAACTTGCAGCCCTTGCAGCCGGTATCCTCTTTAAGCATCCGGCACATTTCCTTCAGGGTGACTTCATCATTGCTCAGGATGTAGCATTCACCTTTGCGGCCCTTGTCGGCGGCGGCAATGGTGCCTGCGGCCAGGTCACGCACATCCACCATGTTGAAGCTGCCCGCCATGCCGATGGGCATTTCACCGTTCAGGATCTGGGTCAGGGTGCGGGTGGTCTGGCCGATGGCCGGGTCGTTGGGGCCGATGATGCCGCTGGGGTGGACAACGCAGACGTTCAGGCCAGCGTGGGCGGCATCCAGTACCTTCTGGGTGGCCATGGCCTTGCTGCGGCTGTACCAGCCTACCACCTTTTCCTCTTCATAGGGGACGAACTGATTCACTTCCCGGATGGGCTGCCCGGCGGGCAGCTCAGGAATAGCACCGGTGGAGGAAACGTACACGAACTTCCTGCATTCCGGGTGGTGCTTGGCGGCGGCAAGCATATTCTCGGTGCCGCCCACATTGACGGCAATTAGCTTCTCGCTGTAACCCGGGTCGATGGTGACCGTGCTGGCACAGTGGATGCAGACGCTCTGGCTGCCCTCGGGGATGTTGAAGAAAGCTTCACAGTCCTCTGCGCTGCACAGATCGCCCTCAAAAACCTCGACCTCAGCAGGCAGATACTTGCGGGCAGGATCCCCCTTGAGGACGAAGGCCCGGATGTGCTCCCCCCGTTCGATCAGCTGAGTGCAGATGTTGATGCCCAGGAAACCGGCCGCGCCGGTCAACAGATAAGTGGTGTTGATGTTCATATTCATTTCCTCCCGCTTTTCTCTCAAAGTGTACGATACGGTTTACAGCATTGCGGCCAGACCCAGACCCATGCTGTCGAACCCCTCAGAGACAGCCAGATAGGCATCCATCGTGTCCTCGTCGATACGGACGGGAGAAGAGGTGTTCCGGTTTTTGAAGCTGTTCAGAGTGGCAGCGAGTGCCAGACCGATGCCGTAGTTTGCACCGCCCTCAGTCAGGGTGTAGTAAGCGTCCAGCGCGGTCTCGTCCAGGGTGGAAGCGGTCATGTTCTTGCGGTTCATCATGGTAAGTGTCCTCCGTTTTATGTTTGAATGTTTGTTGTTTGTTCTGTTGTGGAGCTCCGTGCTCCCTTGCGATGGCTAAAGGATACCCGACCAAGGTAAACGCAAGGTGAATATTTCTGTTTATCTTTTGTTTATCTTTGGGTGTATAATAGAGCCATACCATAGAAAGTGAGGAGAACGCCATGCTGAAAATTCTGGTTGCGGAAGATGACGTGAGCACCAACAAGCTGCTCTGCGCCATCTTAAAGATCAACGGCTATGAAGCGATCCCGGCCTTCAACGGCGAAGCGGCGCTGGACATCATCGACCACCAGCACATTGACCTGCTGCTGTGCGATGTGATGATGCCTAAAATGGATGGCTTTGCCCTGACCCAGGCCATCCGGGACGGCGGCAGCATGATGCCCATCCTGATGCTGACGGCCAAGGCCCTGCCCGAGGACAAGCACACCGGTTTTCTGGTGGGTACGGACGACTATATGACCAAGCCGCCGGATAAGACCGAGCTGCTGCTCCGCATCAAGGCTCTGCTCCGCCGGGCCCGCATCGTGGATGAGCATAAGATCACGGTGGGGGATGTGGTGGTGGATATGGACAGCCGCACCGTGCGGCGGGGGATGGAGGTGCAGACCCTGCCGCCCAAGGAGTTTGAGCTGCTGTACAAGCTGCTGGCCTACCCGGAACGGACCTTTACCCGGATGGAATTGCTGGACGAGATCTGGGGCATCGACAGCGAGAGCGATGACAAGACCGTGAATGTCCACATCAACCGCCTGCGCAACCGTTTTTATGATTGGCCGGAGTTTGAGATCCAGACCGTGCGGGGCCTTGGCTACCGGGCCGTGAAGAAAGTGTGACCCAATGAAAAACGCATTCAACCGGCTGCGCAGCGGCATGGAGACCCTGAACCTGACCATGCTTCTGATCCTGAACCTCTTTTTCATGGTCTTTCTGCTGCTGGCCGTCTGCACCGTGCTGGTCCTGGCCGGTGTGGACGAGGGATTTTTCTATCACGATGGACAGGTCGAGCTCGGTGGTGCACTGGCCTTTGTCTATACCGTCTGCATCCTGATCGCTGTGAGCATGGTGGTGATGATACGGATGGTCTTTATCCACCCATTGCAGCGGAACATTGAGGCTATGAAAAAATTGGCAAACGGGGACTTTGCCGTGCGTGTAAATCACGCGGAACACGGCTATGTGCCCCGGGAGATGGTCGAGTTTGAGCAGAGCTTCAACAAGGCAGCGGAGGAGCTGGGCGGCACTGAAATTCTGCGGAAGGATTTTATCAACAACTTCTCCCATGAATTCAAAACGCCCATCGTCAGCATCAGCGGCTTTGCCGACCTGCTGCTGGAGGAGCAGCTGCCGCCCGAGGATCAGAAGGAATACCTGACCATCATCCGGGACGAGAGCAGGCGGCTGGCCGACTTGGCAACGAATATCCTGACCCTGAACCGGGTGGAGAGCCAGACGATCCTGACCGACAAAGCGTGCTTCTCCCTGGATGAGCAGCTGCGCCAGAGCGTGCTTGTGACCCAGCAGAAGTGGCGGCAGAAGGAGCTGGATTTTGATGCCGACCTTGTCCCGGCAGAGTACACCGGCAGCGAGGGGCTGCTGAAAGAAGTCTGGCTCAACCTGCTGGACAACGCCGCCAAGTTCAGCCCTGAGGGCGGCACCGTGGCCGTGAACCTGCGCAAAGCAAAAAGCGCCCTGATGGTCTCGGTGACCGATCAGGGCGAGGGGATGAGCGCCGACACGCAGGCGCACATCTTTGAACAATTCTATCAGGGCGACACCAGCCACACCACTCAGGGCAACGGTCTGGGCCTTGCCATGGTGAAAAAGGTGCTGGAGCTCCACGGCGGCAGTATCCAGGTGAACAGTGCCCCCGGGCAGGGCAGCTGCTTTACCGTGACATTACCCATATAAACGAAAAAGAGGCGCTGAAAAGCGTCTCTTTTTGCTTCCGGTTCAAATTTCGCCGGGGTGCTCTTTGCGCCAGGCGAGGTAATCTTCCAAAATGACCGTGGCGCTGACGGAATCCAGAATGGCCTTGCGGTGGGCACCAAAAGTCCCCACCTCGTCCAGGATATCGGCGGCTTCACAGGTGGACTGCCGCTCGTCCCACATCCGCACGGGCAGGCCGCTCCAGATCTGCAGGGTCTTGCCCAGCTTGCGGCTCTTCTCGGCGCGCTCGCCCTCGGTGCCGTCCATGTTGAGCGGCAGACCCACCACAATGAGCTCTGCCTTCTGCTCCTGGGCAATGCGGCAGACCTCGGCGGCCACCTTGGGCCGGGCCTTCAGGGTGATCTGCGGGGTGATGGGCGTGGTCAGGAACTCGGTGGGGTCGCAGACCGCAAGCCCCGTGCGGCTGGCACCGTAATCAACTGCTAGAATCTTCATGGGGAAGTGCCCCTCCTGTTTTGCTGTTTTTCCTCAGTTTACCACAGAATAGATTTTTCTTCAATTTTGCGGTACAATAAACTCAATTATTATCCATTGCGCAGGGCTGACCCGATATGCCAAAGGCTCTCCCTTCGGGAGAGCTGGCAAAGCCGCAGGCTTTGACTGAGAGGGTGAGCTCGTTATAGAAAGTGAGAAAACAATGTTACAGCTACTTCTGGGCGGCTCCGGCAGCGGAAAAACAACGCTGTTGTACCAGCGCATCCGCGCCCGGGCCGAAAAAGGGGAAAAAAGCATCCTGCTGGTGCCGGAACAATTCACTTCCAGCACCGAGGGCCGCATCTACCGTGAGCTGGGGGATGCCCTGTCCGGCATGGTGGAGAGTTTTTCTTTTACCAGTCTGGCAGAAAAGATCCTTTCCACCGAGGGCGGCGCGGCGGTGCAGACCCTCTCTGACGCAGGCCGTGCCGTGCTGGTGCGCCGGGCGCTGGAGGAGCTGCAGGACAATGTCCACTATTATCACCGCCACCGGCGCAGTGCGGCCTTTTGCCAGATGGCGGCTCAGACCATCGACGAGCTGAAGAGTGCGGGCCTTTCCGGCCGGCAGCTGGCACAGCTGGCCGGTGCCTGCGGAGCCGAGAGCGGTAAGCTCAGTGAGCTGGCCCTCATCTTTCAGGGCTACGAGACCCTGCTGGCCCGCAGCGGCATGGACCCCTCTGACCGGCTGGAGCTGGCCGGAGCCCGGCTGGAGGAAGCACTGGCCCGGCACAGCCTGCCGGAGTTTCTGCGGGACCGGGCGGTGTTCATTGATGAGTTCGATACCTTCAACGCGCCCAAAAAGCGGCTGCTGGGGGCCATGCTGGCGGCACTGCCCAGCGTAACGGTGGCCCTCTGCGATGACGGTGCCCCCCTGCTGCCCGGTGACCTGAGCCTGTTCTCCGGGGCCAAGCAGGTGGCGGCGCAGCTGCGCCAGCTGGCCCGGAAAAATGGGGCGGAGGTGGCCGTTCCGCAGCTTTTGCGCAAGGATCTGCGCCACCGGAACGCCCCGGGCCTTGCCGCAGTGGCAGAGCTGCTGGAAACCGGCAGCTGCACCGCGGATGCCCCGGCGGGCGAGGTGCGGCTCTTTGCCGCGCCCAGCCGGGAGGAGGAGGCCCGTGCCGCTGCCGGTGCCGTCCGGCGGCTGATGCGGCAGGGCGTGCGGTGCGGAAAGATCGCTGTGGTCTGCCGCGATATCGCCAAGTATCGTGCCGCTGTCCGGTATGAATTCCGGATGGCGGAGATCCCCCTGTACTGCGATGAACCCACCACCCCGGAATTCAGCGCCCCGGCCACGGCGGTGCGGGCCCTGCTGGAGATCGCCCGGGGAGCCGACCTGACCGAGAACCTGACCACCCTTGCCAAGACCGGCCTGTGTGCCCTGAGCGAGGAGCAGGTCTGCGCGCTGGAAAACTATGCCTACACCTGGGCCCCCACGGCGGCGGCCTGGCGGGAGAAGTTCGAGCGCAGCCCCAAGGGCTTTGGGGAACAGGAGCTGACCGAAGAGGACCTCCGCAACCGGGAGCGGGCAGAACATGCCCGTGCCCTGCTCGTGGGGGCGGTGGATGCATTCCGGGCCAAGGTGCGCGGGGTCAACGCCGAGGCCATCAGCCGGGCGGCGTATTTCTGCCTGAAAACGCTGGGGGCTGAGGAACAGCAGGCCGCTCAGGTAAAAGCCATCCGCGCGGACCGGGGCATCCCGGCGGCGGAGGAAGCCGCCCGGGAGTGGAACGTGGTCATGGGGCTGCTGAACGAGATGGCCCATCTGCTGGGGGAGCAGACCGTGACCGTGGCCGAATACGAGGACCTGTTCGGGCTGCTGCTCCGCTCGTCCGACCTGGGGCACATTCCCCAGACCCTGGACGCGGTGGTGCTGGCCAGCGCAGGCAAGATGCGTCTGGACGCGCCGGACTATGTGTTTGTGCTGGGGCTGGCCGAGGGGGAATTCCCGGCCGCGCCCGGCGAGGTGGGTCTGCTGACCCACGCTGACCGCGATGCCCTGATGGCGCAGGAGATCGACCTGCCCGACTGCTTTGAAAACCGTGTGGTGCGTGAGCAGGTCTGCTTCTACAAGGCCCTGACCGCTCCTGCAAAGGGGCTGTGGCTCAGCTGGCCCAAGGGGCAGGGGCAGACCCTCTGCGCTGCGCTGGAACCCCTCGTGGAAGCACTGGCCCCCGCTGCCCCGGAGCTGGAACTGACGGACCTTGCGGCCACCCCTGCAGATGGACTGGACTGTCTGGGCGGCGGCTGGCCCCTGACGGAGACCGAGCGTGCCAGCCTGACAGAGGCCCTGCACAACCCCGGCGAGACCGAGCCGCAGGGCCTTGCCCTGCTGCGCCGGATGGCCGACACTGCCCCCCGGCAGGTGCATGACCTGCCTGCGCTGGAAGCGCTGCTGGGGCGGAAGCTGCGCATTTCGCCCAGCCAGCTGGAAAAATATTATACCTGCCGTTACGGCTACTTTTTGCAGTATGTGCTGGGGCTCAGGCCCCGCCGCCGGGCCGAGCTTTCCGCCGACCAGAGCGGTACCCTGATGCACTGGGTGCTGCAGATGGCGCTGGACCCTCACCCCGGCCCGGACAACCCCATGGCGGCGCTGGAGCCCTTTATGGAGCTGGACGATGAGGCTATGGCGAGCCTTGCCGCGCTGCTGGTGGACGAGTACGCCAAACGCTATCTGCCCGAGGATACCGCCCGCTTTGCCTATCTGCTCTCCCGCCTGAAAAAGAGCATGACGAGCCTGCTGCTCTACCTGCGGGATGAGCAGCGGCAGTCCAGCTTCAAGCCCGTGGCCTGTGAGCTGAAGATCGGCCGGGGCGAGGATGCCGTGCCTGCCCAGGTGTATCACCTGTCGGACGGGCGCACCGTCCAGCTGGTGGGCACCGTGGACCGTGCCGACGAGTGGGTGGAGGAGGACGGCACCCGCTGGGTGCGGGTGGTGGACTACAAGACCGGCACCAAAAAGCTGGACCTGAAGGAGGTCTACTGCGGTCTGGACTGCCAGATGCTGCTCTACCTGTTCAGCCTGACCCGGGATAAAAGCGGCCGCTTTACGGGGGCGGAACCGGCGGGTGTGCTCTACCTGCTGGCCGACCCGGCCCCTGAGACCACCACCCGCGAAAAGGCGGCCCACAGTGTGGAATACAAACTGGACGGTCTGGTGCGGGACGAGCAGAAGCTGTTCGATGCCATGGATGCCGACGAGACCGGAAGATACCTGCCCTTCTCCTATTACAAAGGCGCGCCCAGCCCCTACCAGAAGGACAAGCGGGCAGACATCGCCAAGCTGAACCGCATCCAGCTGCATCTGGATGATCTTGTGACCCGGATGGGCCAGCAGCTCTATGAGGGGCAGATCGCCGCCGAGCCGCTGGTCGCGGGCCGGAGTCCCTGCCAGTGGTGTGATTACGGATTTGTCTGCTGCCACGAGACCGGCATCGGGGAGCGGGCGCTGGAGGCCCCCGCAAAGCCCTTTGAGGCTCCCGGGCAGCCCGAAGAGGGAGAGGAGGAACAGGCATGAGTGAACCCAAGTGGACCCCCGCCCAGCGGGCCGCTATCGAGGACCGGGGCGGCGCGCTGCTGGTGAGCGCGGCGGCGGGCAGCGGCAAAACGGCTGTTCTGACGGAGCGGGCTGTCCGGCTCATCACCGACCCGGAGCATCCCGTGGATGCGGACCGTCTGCTCATCGTCACCTTTACCAATGCGGCGGCGGCAGAGCTGCGGGCCCGCATCGGGCAGGCACTTCTGAAGCGCAGCCAGGCGGAACCCGGCAATGGCGCGCTGCGCCGCCAGCGGATGCTGCTGCAGCGCGCACCCATCTGCACCATCGATGCCTTCTGTCTGGACCTGCTGCGCAAGCACTTTCAGGCGCTGGATATCCCGCCGGACTTTTCCCCCGCAGACCCCGGCAGTGTGGAGCTCCTGCGGGCCTCTGCCCTGAGCGAGACGCTGGAAAATGCCTACCGCGACCCGGATTTCTGCGCCTTTGCCGACCTCTACGGCAAGGGCCGCACCGACCGTGCGGCGGGCGAGACGATCCTGCATGTCTACGATTTCCTGCGCGCCCTGCCCGATTACGACAAAAAGCTGGACGAATTTCTGGCTCCGTGGCAGGAGGAAAACGGCTTTGCCGCCACCTGCTGGCATGATCTGCTGCTGGCCGAAGCCGCCCGCAGTGCCCGGGCGGCAGGGGAGCTGTTCCGCGCCGCGCTGGCTGACTGCCCGGGCGACCGGGAGCAGGAGCTGGCCGATGCCGAGGAAAAGAAAACGCCCTCTGCCCGGGAAAAGGCAAAGAATGCCGTGCTGGAAAAATATACCGATGCCCAGGAACGGCTGGACAAGGCTGCCGCCCTGCTGGGCAGGGTGGAACAGCTGGCTGTGGCGGGGGAATGGACCCCGCTTTACGATCTGCTGACCCCCTATGTGCTGGGCATGGAGGAGCTGCCCGGCCTGAAAGGGATGAAAAAGCGGCTGAACGGCGAACACAAAAAAGTCATCCGCACCCGCGCCGATGAGGGCGCGGCCCTGTTTGCGCAGATCCTTGAGCTGATCCCCTGCAGTGAGGAGGAGGCTGAGGCAGACCGCAGGGCCGCAGAGCCCCGCCTGCGGGCGCTGTTCGCGGCGGTGCGGGATTTCGATGCCCGGTTCTCGGCCAAAAAGCGGGACCGGAAGCTGCTGGAGTTCAGCGACTTTGAGCATCAGGCCCTCCACCTGCTTCGTGACCAGGACGGCCCCCCCACTGCGCTGTGCGGGGTCATCCGGCAGAACTATGCCGCCGTGATGGTGGATGAATATCAGGACACCAACGCCCTGCAGGATGCCTTGTACCGGTGCCTTGCATCCCCGGCGGGGGACGACCTCTTCCTGGTGGGAGATCTGAAGCAGAGCATCTACCGCTTCCGGCAGGCAGACCCCAGCATCTTCCGGGAAAAACTGGACAGCTGGCCCGCCCTGCCTGGCGGCGCAGCGCGGCCCCGCCCGGCAGAGGGGACCCCCGGCACCGATGCCATGCTGGCGCTGGATGCCAACTTCCGCTCGGCTCCGCAGGTGGTGGAAGGGATCAACTTCCTTTTCGAGCGGCTCATGTCCCCGGAACTCGGTGACACGGCCTACGGCGACGGCCAGCGGCTGATCTGCGGGGCACCCGGGGAATACACGGGCAGCGTGGAGGCGCATTTCCTGCCCGATGACACCGCCGAAACGGACGCGGGCTGGATCGCCCGGCGCATCGAGGAACTGGTGCAGAGCGGCGAGCCGGTGCGGGACGGCAGTGCCACCCGCCCGGTGCAGTACGAGGACTGCTGCATCCTGCTGGCGGCGCGCATTGATTTTCCGGCCTATGTGGAAGCGTTGACCGCCCGGGGGATCCCGGTGTATGCGGATGCCCGCGAAAACCTGCTGGATGCCCCCCACATCCGGCCCCTCATCGCCCTGCTGAAGGTCATTGACAACCCGGCGCAGGATATCTATCTTGCCGCCGCCATGCTGGGCCCGCTGTTCGGTTTCACCGATGACGACCTTGTCCGCCTGCGGGCCAGAGCCGAAGAGATCCAGAAGCAGCAGGGGGAAAACGCCCCCCAGCGCATCAGCCTCTACGGCGCGCTGCTGCTCACCGTGAACAGCGGGGAGGACACCCCTTTTACCGGAAAAGTCCGGGCGTTCTATGCCCGGCTGACCGAGCTGCGCCGGATGGCCCGCAGTGTCCCGGCAGAACAGCTGCTGGAGGAAATCTTTGCTTCCACCGGCTACCTTGCCGCACTGGGCGTGATGGAAAACGGTGCCCGCCGCCGGGAGGATGCCCGGCGGTTTGCTTCCTTCTGTGCCGGGGCCGGCTCCGGCGGCATCTCTGCGCTGGTGCGGGCCATTGACGCTGCGGCGCTGGCAGGCTCCACGGGGCAGGATACCGTGCCCGGCGGCTCCCGCCCCGGCTGTGTGACTGTGATGACCATCCACCGCTCCAAGGGGCTGCAGTTCCCGGTGGTGTTCGTGGCCGATACGGCCCGTCGCTTCAATGCAGCCGATACCCGCCAGCCGGTGCTCCTGCATCGGATGTATGGGGCGGGCCTGCGCCTGCGCCCCGAGGAGGGCGAGGGCGCGTACAAGACGGCGGCTTACACGGCGCTCTCCAATGTCCACGCCGCCGAGATGCGCAGTGAGCAGATGCGCCTGCTCTATGTGGCGCTGACCCGCGCGCAGGATAAGCTCATCCTGACCGTGCCGCTGGGCATCGGAAAGACCTCCAATCCCTTTACCAGAGCGGCGGCCTTCCTTGAAGCCGGGGCGGGGCAGACGCTCTGCCGACAGGCAAACAGCTTTGCCGACTGGCTCCGCGCGGCCCTGCTCGTCCACCCCAACGGCGGCCCTCTGCGCCGACTGGCCGAGGATCTGGAACTGCCCTTTGCGGATACCGGGAGCACCATCACCCTGACGGTGCAGCAGGCACTGCCCGAGGGCGTGGAGCCGCCCGACCCGGAACCTGAGGAAAGGCCGCTGGCACAGGCAGACCCGGCTCTGACCGAGGCACTGCGGCAGGGCTTTGCCTGGCAGTACCCTGCGGCGGAGCTGGCCAGAGTGCCCGCCAAGGTCAGCGTGACCGGCATCGTTCACAAGGCAGAGCAGACCACGCTGGAGCGCCCGGGCTTTCTGGCAAAGGACGGCCTGACCGCCGCCGAGATGGGCACGGCCCTTCACGCCTTCCTGGAGCACGCCGATTTTGCGGCCCTTGCGGCGGCAAAACAGGCAGGCACGCTGGAAACGGCGATCCCTGCCGAGCGTGACCGGCAGGTGGAAGCAAAGCTCACCGCGCCCGAAATTGCGGAGAAGCTGGATGCAGGGCGCATCCGCCGCTTTGTGGAGAGCGAAGCCTTTGCGCGCATCTGTGCCGCAGATGAGGTGCTGCGGGAGCTGGACTTCATCACGGCCCTGCCTGCCGCCGAGGTGCTGACCGCCCAGGGCACTGACTCCGCCGACAGCGCTGCCGTGGCACAGGCAAAGGTGCTGGTGCAGGGCATCGCTGACCTGGTGCTGGTGTTCCCGAATCACCTGGAGCTGCTGGATTACAAGACGGACCGCCGAAAATCCGAGGATGACTTCCTTGCCGCCTATCGCGCCCAGCTTGACCTCTATGCTCTTGCCATCAGCAAGCGTTTTGCCCCGAAGCCGGTGACCTATAAGGGCATCTACTCGCTGGAACTGGGGAAGCTGATCGAGGTCAAGTGATGCTCTGTCCGATCTCTCCGTCATTGCTGGCGCGCGTTAGCGCGACTGAGAGATTTGATCCATCTCAGAATATTTTTCCCTGAAATCGCGTAAAAGTGCTTGACAGGGCTTTGTGGGTGTGGTAAACTATTCCGGTAAAGAAAGCAGCTACGGCCTGTGCCGCGCTCGCCTTGTGGGGTCGGAATCCCCGGGCTATACCCAAACACGGTTCGATTCTTTGAACGAACTGCGCTTTTGTGTGAAATTTCGCGCGGCTGTCCTGCAAATGGGCGGCCGCGTTTTCTATGCCAAATATTGCAACACTATGGATTATTGTTTGGAGGTGCATTCATTATCGCTACCGCTGGAAAGTCGAAGGAACTGGAGATCAACGGTCAGATCCGTGATCGTGAAGTTCGCCTGATCGGTGCCGATGGCGAGCAGAAGGGCGTTGTGTCCATTCAGGTGGCCATGCGCGCTGCAGAAGAAGCCGGGCTCGATCTGGTCAAGATCGCACCGCAGGCTACCCCGCCTGTGTGCAAGGTGCTGGATTACGGCAAATACCGTTTTGAACAGCAGAAGAAGGAGAAGGAAGCCAAGAAGAACCAGAAAGTGGTCGAGGTCAAGGAGACCCGCCTTTCGCTCAATATTGACACCAACGACTTCAACACCAAGCTGAACCAGACCGCCAAGTTCCTGGCCGCTGGTCACAAGGTGAAGGCTTCGATCCGCTTCCGCGGCCGTGAGATGGCACACAGTGCTCTGGGTGCTGACGTGCTGAAACGCTTTGCCGAGGCTCTGCCCCAGGCAAGCATGGATAAGCCGCCGGTGCTCGAGGGCCGCACGATGTCCATTCTGCTGATCCCGAAACCCAATAAGGACTAATTTTAGGAGGAAACTAAAATGGCTAAGATGAAACTGAAGACGCATTCCGGCGCTAAGAAGCGCTTTAAGCTGACCAAGAACGGCAAGATCAAGCGCGGTCACGCATTCCGCAGCCACATCCTGACCAAGAAGACCACCAAGCTGACCCGTGGCTACCGTCAGCCCAACTACGTTGACAAGACCAACGCCGCTACCATCAAGAGCATGCTGCCCTACGCCTAAGTGCGAGCCGCAGGCAAAGACATTCTAAGAGATAACTAAAGGAGATATAAAAAATGGCACGTATCAAGGGCGCAACCATGACTCACAAACGTCGTAAGAAGATGCTGAAGCTGGCTAAGGGCTTCTATGGCTGCAAGAGCAAGCACTTTAAGATGGCCAAGCAGCAGGTCATGAAGAGCGGCAACTACGCTCTGGCTGGCCGCCGCATGAAGAAGCGTCAGTTCCGCAACCTGTGGATTTGCCGCATCAACAATGCAGTTCGTCCCCTGGGCATGAACTACTCCACCTTCATGGCTGGCCTGAAGAAGGCAGGCATCGAGCTGAACCGCAAGATGCTGAGCGAGATGGCCATCAACGATCCTCAGAGCTTTGCTGCTCTGGTCGAGACCGTGAAGAACGCCTGATAAAGACCTGAAAGACGCCCGCGCGTAGTAAAATACGCGGGCGTCCTTTTTGTATATTTTAGTATCTTCTGGAGGACCGCATGGAAAAGATCACCAGCCGGGAAAACGCAAAGATCAAATATGCCTGCCGCCTTGCTTCCAGCGGGGCGTTCCGGCGCAGTGAGGGGAAATTTCTGGCCGAGGGCCGCAAGCTCTGCCCGGAGCTCTGCCGCGGCGCGGCGCTGGAGACCCTGTTCTGCACCGAGGCAGCGCTGGAAAAGTGCCCGGAGCTGGCCGGGCTGCCCGGGGAGCACTATCTGGTGGAGGACCATGTGGCCGATAAGCTGGCCGATGTGGGCACCCATCAGGGCGTGTTCGGCATCTTCCGCACCCCGGTGCACACGCTGGACGAGGCAAAGACCGGCGGGCGGTATCTGGCGCTTGAGCGGGTGCAGGACCCCGGCAACGTGGGCACGCTGCTGCGCTCTGCCGCCGCGTTTGGCTTTGACGGCGTGCTGCTGAGCGATGGCTGTGCCAGCGTGTTTGCCCCCAAGACCCTGCGGGCCTCCATGGGGGCCGCCGTGCGGGTGCCGGTGATGGAGGTGGGGGCAATGCCTGCCGCCATTGCCGCCCTGCGGGCAAAGAACATCACCTGCCTTGCGGCGGCACTCTACCAGAGCCAGCCCCTGAGCGCGGCCCGGCCCGGCTACCCGGGCGGTGTCTGCGTGGTCATTGGCAGCGAGGGCCAGGGCCTGACGGAAGAGACCATTGCCGCCTGCAGCGGCACCGTGCGCATCCCCATGACCGACCGGGTGGAAAGCCTGAACGCCGGCATTGCGGGCAGCATCCTGCTGTGGCATTTCCGGGAGGAGAGCCTGTGACCGGGCCCGGCTTCGGCCAGACCAGTCTTTTCCCGCCCGAACCGGCCCCCGACCCGCTGCTCTGCTGGCTCTGGCTGGCAAACACGCTGGGCGCGGGCAGCAGCCATGCAGGCCGGGTGCTGGATGTGTTTGGCGGGGCGCAGGAGGCCTGGGAGAACCGGGATTCCGATGCGTTCCGCAAAGCGGTGGGCAGCCCGGCCTTTGCCCGGGCCAACCTGCCCGACAACACCCCAGCGCATTACTGGGCCTTTGCACGGCGGTGTGCGGCGCGGAATATCCGCATCCTGCCCTATGACGACCCGGATTACCCGCTGGCGTTTTCCCGCATTCCCGATATGCCGCTGGTGCTCTACTGCACCGGCGACCCCCTCTGGCTCAATGAGCCGGGGGCTGTGGGGATGGTGGGCAGCCGCAGGCCCACCGAGTACGGCCTGCAGGCGGCGGCAGACCTGGGCAGCGGTCTGGCCAAAAACGGGGCCATCATCGTCAGCGGTCTGGCCGATGGGCTGGACAGCGCCGGACACCGGGCCGCAGTGAAGGAAAACTGCCCCACCATCGGGGTGCTGGGCGTGCCCATTGACCGCACCTACCCGGCCTCCAACCGGGAGCTGCGGAAAAAGATCGAGCAAAAGGGCTGCGTGATCAGCGAGTACCCGCCCGAGAGCGGCCCCGTTGGCCCCAATGGCTTTTTGCAGCGCAACCGGCTCATTGCGGCGCTGTCCTCGGCGCTGGTGGTGGTGGAAGCGCAGGAAAAGAGCGGCACCATGTCCACAGTCAACCATGCCGAGCGGTATGGCAAGCCGGTGTTCGTGGTGCCGGGCAGCATCTACTCGCCCAACTCAGCAGGCACCAACGCCCTGCTGCAGGAGGGCCGGGCCAAAGCCGTCTGCAAACCCAGCGACCTGTTCGGGGTGCTGGGCCTGCGGGGTGCGGCGGCTCCGGCAGTGGTGCGCTCTGCGCCTGACCCCATGAGCGAGACCGAGCGCAGGGTGCTGGCCTGTATCGGCCCCAAGGCAAAGGGCGTGGAGGAGCTGGGCGCGGCAAGCGGCCTGCCCACCGGCCTGCTGCTGGGCACCCTGATGAAGCTGGAGCTGGCGGGCCGTGTGACCTGCCTGCCCGGCAAGCGGTATATTCTGCGCTGAACTGCGCAATTTAAGTTGAATGAAACCTCTCAGTTTCGCTGACGCTCGCCAGCTCCCCTAATAAGGGAGCCCTTGGCATTTCGTTGGGTTTTACTACCGCCGTCAGGCTGGGAGTTTATAATATAGGAGAAGAGAACCATGGCAAAACTGGTAATCGTGGAGTCGCCGGCAAAGGCGAAGACCATTGGCAAATATCTGGGCAAGGATTACGAGGTCACGGCCAGCATGGGCCACATCCGGGACCTGCCTAAGTCCCAGCTGGGCATCGACGTAGAACATGACTACGCCCCCCAGTACATCAATATCAAAGATAAATCCAAGCTCATCAAGGAGCTCAAGGCAAAAGCCAAGCAGGCCGACGGCGTTCTGCTGGCAACCGACCCGGACCGTGAGGGCGAAGCCATCAGCTGGCATCTGGCCAATATCCTGGGGCTGGACCCCCACGAGCCCAACCGCGTGACCTTTGACGAGATCACCAAAAAGGGCGTGCAGAAGGGCATGGCCAATCCCCGTGCCATCGACGAGGATCTGTTCAACGCCCAGCAGGCCCGCCGCATCCTCGACCGTCTGGTGGGTTATAAGCTCAGCCCTTTTCTGTGGCGGAAGGTGCGCCGGGGCCTGTCGGCGGGCCGTGTCCAGAGCGTGGCGGTGCGGCTGATCGATGACCGCGAGAAGGAGATCGAGAACTTCAAGCCCGAGGAATACTGGAACGTGGATGCCACGCTGGGCACCGGCCACAAGAGCTTTACCGCCCGCCTGGCCTCCGACAGCACCGGCAAAAAGCTGCTGCCCAAAAACGAGGCAGAGGCCCGTGCCATCGAAAAGGGTCTGGAGGGTGCCGAGTATACCGTGGGCGAACTGAAAAAAGGCAAGCGGGCCAAGCAGCCCACCCCGGCCTTTATCACCAGTACCCTGCAGCAGGAGGCCTCCCGCCGTCTGGGCTTTACGGCTACCCGCACCATGCGTGCCGCCCAGACCCTGTACGAAGGCGTAGACATTGCGGGCCACGGCACCATGGGTCTGATCACCTATATGCGTACCGACAGCCTGCGCATCTCCGATGAAGCGGTCACCGCTGCAAAGGAGTATATTGCGGACGCTTACGGCGAACAGTATATCTGCCCCTACAAGCGCACCTGGAAGACCAAGAGCGCGACCGCTGCGCAGGATGCCCACGAAGCCATCCGTCCCTCGGTGCCGGGGCTGACCCCTGACGAGGTGGACAAGAGCATCAGCGGCGATACCGCCAAGCTCTACCGGATGATCTGGAGCCGCTTTATGGCCAGCCAGATGGCGGACTGCCAGCAGGATACCGTGAGCGTGACCGTGTATGCGGGGGACTACCGCTTCAAGGCCAGCGGCTACACCGTGACCTTTGATGGCTTTACCGTGCTGTACGAGGAAGCCACCGATGAAAAGGAAAAGAAGGAGACCAGCCTGCCCCCGCTGGAACAGGGCCAGCTGCTCAAGCTCAAGGAGCTGAAGAGTGAGCAGAAATTCACCCAGCCCCCCGCCCGCTACACCGAAGCGACCCTGATCAAGGCGCTGGAGGAAAATGGCATTGGCCGTCCCTCGACCTATGCGCCCATCATCACCACCATCATCGACCGCGGCTATGTGGAGCGGGAGCAGAAAAAGCTCAAGCCCACCCTGCTGGGCCGCGCCGTGGACGGCCTGATGCTGGAGCAGTTCCCCCATATCGTGGACGTGGACTTCTCGGCTGAGATGGAGAAGAACCTGGATAAGATCGAGAGCGGCAAGGCCGATTGGCACAAGACCGTGGATGATTTCTATCAGGGCTTTGCCGCCAGCCTGGAACAGGCCGAAAAGAACATGGAGGGCAAGAAGGTCAAGGTGCCGGACGAGCCTTCCAGCGAGGTCTGCGACCTCTGCGGCCGCCCCATGGTCATCAAGGTGGGCAAGTACGGCAAGTTCCTGGCCTGCTCCGGCTTTCCCGAGTGCCGGGGCACCAAGCGTCTGGTCAAGGACACCGGCGGTGTCTGCCCCAAGTGCGGCAAGGGCCGGATGCTGGAGCGCAAGAGCGCCAAGGGCCGCATCTACTACGGCTGCGAGCGCTACCCCGACTGCGACTTTATGACCTGGGATACCCCGGTGCCCACCAAGTGCGAAAAGTGCGGCTCCACCCTGTTCCGCAAGGGCTCCAAGCTCTACTGCGCAAAAGAGGGCTGCGGCTTTGAGATGCCGGTGCCGAAGAAGGATTGATCAAACCTCTCAGTCAATGCTTCGCATTGCCAGCTCCCCTAGTAGGGGAGCCCTTGGCAGGGCGGAAAGTTTTTCCTGACTGCTGGAAGTGCGAGATAAGATAAAGGGATACAACATGAGCAACTATAAAGTTACTGTACTGGGTGCCGGTCTGGCAGGCTGCGAGGCAGCACTGTGGCTGGCGGGCAAGGGCGTTCAGGTAACGCTCTGCGAGCAGAAGCCCACCCACTTTTCCCCGGCTCACAAGAGTGCGGGCTTTGCGGAGCTGATCTGCTCCAACAGCCTGAAGGCCGAGCGTCTGGATTCTGCTTCCGGCCTGCTGAAAGAGGAGATGCGCCGGATGGGCAGCCAGCTGCTGGAAGCCGCCGAGGAGGCCCGTGTGGCCGCGGGCGGCGCATTGGCCGTGGACCGGGATGCATTCAGCGCCGCCGTGACCCGGCGGGTGGAGGAGTGCCCCAACATCACTGTGGTGCGGGAGCAGGTGGAGCACATCGATGAGAGTGCACCCATTCTGGTGGCCACCGGCCCCCTGACCGATGGTGCGCTGGCCGACGAGATCGGCCGCCTGACCGGCGATGAGCGGCTCCATTTCTATGATGCCGTAGCTCCCATCGTCACGGCCGAGAGCCTGGATTACAACAAGGTGTTTGCCGCTTCCCGGTACGACCGGGGCGAGGCCGATTACCTGAACTGCCCCTTCAATAAGGCAGAGTATGAGGCTTTCCACGCCGCGCTGGCTTCGGCAGAGCGTGCCCCGCTCCATGCCTTCGATGCCGGTGCGGAACAGGGCGCGCAGCCCGACCCCGATGCCCACGGCAAAAAGGCGGATACCGTCACGGTCTACGAGGGCTGTATGCCCATTGAGATCATGGCCGCCCGGGGTGCTGATACCATGCGCTTCGGCCCCCTGCGCCCGGTGGGTCTGGTGGACCCCAACACCGGCCACCGCCCCTGGGCCAATGTCCAGCTCCGTGCCGAGAATAAGGAACGCACCCTCTATAATATCGTGGGCTTCCAGACCAACCTCAAGTGGGGCGAGCAGAAGCGGGTGTTCAGCATGATCCCGGGCCTGGAAAATGCCGAGTTCGTGCGGTACGGTGTCATGCACCGCAACACCTTCCTGGATGCGCCCCGTGTGCTGGACGCGGGCCTGTTCCTGAAGGAGCACCCCAACGTGTTCTTTGCGGGCCAGATTACCGGCTTTGAGGGCTATATGGAGAGCGCCGCCTGCGGCCTGCTGGCAGCCCGGAGCATCTACGCCCGGCTGGAGGGCAGGCAGCTGCCCCCGCCGCCGGTGGATACCATGTGCGGCGCGCTGATCCAGTATCTGACCACCGAGAACAAACATTTCCAGCCCATGGGCGCGAATATGGGCATCCTGCCCCCGCTGCCGGCCGAGAGCCGCCCCCGTGACAAGCGCCTGCGTTACATGGCCGTGGCCGAGCGTGCCGTGGCCAGCTTCCAACAGTGGCTGAACGAAACTGCTCTTTAAGAAGGGAGAAACCCTATGAAAATTATCGTTGATATGATGGGCGGCGACAACGCCCCGCTGGCTGTGCTGGAAGGCACCGCGCAGGCTGTGAAAGAGTACGGTGTGCAGGTCATCGGCGTGGGCCGCGAGGAGCTGGTGCGCAAGACGGCTGCCGAGCACAATATCCCGCTGGACGGCATCGAGCTGGTCAACTGCACCGAGACCATTGAGATGTGCGATGAGCCTGCAAGGGCCATCCGCAGCAAGAAGGATTCCTCCATCGTGGTGGGCCTGAACCTGCTGAAGGAGGGAAAGGGCGATGCCTTTGTCTCTGCCGGAAGCACCGGCGCGCTCCATGTGGGCGCAAGCCTCATCGTGCGCACCCTCAAGGGCGTAAAGCGCCCGGCCCTGGCCACCATGGTGCCGGCCAAAAACAAGGCCTATCTGCTGCTGGACTGCGGCGCGAACGTGGAGTGCCGCCCCGAGATGCTGGCAGCCTTTGCCGTGATGGGCAGCTGCTATGTCAACAAGGTGGAGGGCCGCACCGCACCCACCGTGGCGCTGGCAAACAACGGCGCCGAGGAGAGCAAGGGCACCCCGATGCTCCGGGAAGCCCACCAGCTGCTCAAGGCAACACCGGGCATCCGGTTCGTGGGCAACATCGAGCCCCGTGACGTGCCCAACGGTGATGTGGATGTGGTGGTCTGCGACGGCTTTACCGGCAATGTCATCCTCAAGCTGACCGAGGGCGTGGCCAAGATGCTGCTGGGGATGCTCAAGGAGATGTTCCTGGCAAACCTCGGCGGCAAGATCGCCTACCTGCTGCTCAAGAGCGGCGTGGGAAGCCTCAAGCACCAGATGGACAGCGAGGAGTACGGCGGCGCACCCTTCCTGGGCGCAAAGCAGCCGGTCATCAAGGCCCACGGCTCCTCCAAGGCCAAGGGCATCAAGAACGCCATCCGGCAGGCCAAGATCTGCGTGGAGAACGACCTGTGCGGCACCATGCAGAGCGCGCTGGATGAGCTGAACAAAGAGTAAGGAAAGCGGCCTTGCCCTCTCCGTCATCGCTGACGCGATGCCACCTCTCCCAAAGGGAGAGGCAATGGCGGGTGACGGTCAGCTGGTGCTTTCCAGGGTGCTGTGCAGGCTCCCCCTTTGGGGGAGCTGGACGCGAAGCGGCCTGAGAGGGTGAGGATACCAAAAAGATTCAAGGGAGCAAAGAAATATGAGCCATCAGTTGGAAACAATTATTGGTTACAAGTTCAAGAATCCGAAGCTGCTGGAGACGGCGCTGACCCACACCAGCTACGCCAACGAGAGCCGCACGCCGGTGCAGCACAACGAGCGGCTGGAATTTCTGGGCGACAGCGTGCTGCAGATCGTCTCGGCAGATTATCTGTTCCACGCCTACGCCGACCGGCCCGAGGGCGACCTGACCCGCATCCGTTCCAGCCTGGTCAGCGAGGGCGCATTGTTCCAGTTTGCGCAGGAGATCAATCTGGGCGAGTATCTGCGCCTGGGCCGGGGCGAGGAGCGCTGCGGCGGCCGCACCCGCCCCAGCGTGGTGTCCGATGCCTTTGAGGCCGTCATCGCCGCCCTGTATCTGGACGGCGGTATGGAGGTGGCAAAGAGCTTCATCCTGCCCTTCATCACCGAGGGCAAGCACGCTGAGGCCGATTACAAGACCCGCCTGCAGGAGATCGTCCAGCAGAACCCCGAGGAGCGGCTGAGCTATGTGGTGGAGCAGGAATCCGGCCCCGACCACGACAAGCATTTCGTGGTGGCTGTCCGCTTCAACTCCGATAAGGTTGCCCGGGGTGAGGGCCGCAGCAAGAAGATGGCCGAACAGCACGCCGCCCGCGAAGCCCTCAAGCTCCTGGGCGTGATAAAGGAAAAGTAAATGGTATTCAAGGAACTGGAGATCCAGGGCTTCAAGAGCTTTCCCGATAAGGTCAAGATCACCTTTGACGAAGGCGTGACCGGTGTTGTGGGCCCCAACGGTTCGGGCAAGTCGAACCTGTCCGATGCCGTGCGCTGGGTGCTGGGCGAGACCAGCGCCCGCCAGCTGCGCGCCGCCGGAAAGATGGAGGATGTCATCTTTGGCGGCACCCGGCGGCGGGGGGCCATGGGCTTTGCTCAGGTGCGCCTGACGCTGGACAACAGCAGCCACGCGCTGGATGTGGAAGCGGACGAGGTGACCATCGGCCGCAGGTATTACCGCTCCGGCGAGAGCGAGTACAGCATCAACGGGCAGATCTGCCGCCTGAAAGATGTGTATGAACTGCTGCTGGATACCGGCATTGGCCGCGATGGCTACTCGGTCATCGGGCAGGGCCGCATTGCCGAGATCGTGGCGGCCAAGAGCAGCGAGCGCCGGGAAATCTTTGAGGAAGCCTGCGGCATTGCCAAATACCGCTACCGCAAAAACGAGGCCGAGCGCCGCCTTGCCGCCGCCGCTGAAAATCTGGAACGCCTGCGGGATATCCTGGGCGAGCTGGAGGCCCGGGTGGGCCCGCTGGAAAAAGAGAGCGAAAAGGCCCGGAAGTTTCTGGAACTGAGCGCCCGGCGCAAAACGCTGGAGGTGACCCTGTGGACGGACGGCGTGCACCGGGCCAAGGAAGCCGTGCGCCGTCAGGTGCGGGATTACGAGACAGCTCAGGCCGATTATGAGCGGTTCGACCGCCAGACCAAAGCCGCCGAGAGCGAGGCTGAGGAGATCCGGATGCAGGCACAACAGCTGACCATTGCGGTCGAGCGCCTGAATGGGGATATCCGCAGCATCACCGAGCAGATCAGCGGCAGCGAGAGCCGGATCGCCGTGCTGGAAAACGACATTGCCCGCAACGAGGAAAGCGCCGCAGACCTGCGGGCAGAGATCGCCGCCGGGCAGCAGGACAGCACCGAGGCTGCCGCCGCGCTGGAACGCCACCGCGCCGTGGCAAAGAGCATGGAGCTGGCGGGCCGGAAACTGGCCGCAGAGCTGGATGCCCTGAACGATGAGCTGGTGCGCCTGACCCGGGAAAACGACCAGAGCGGTGCCCGCCGGGATACCCTGCGGGGCGAGGTGGCGGCCCTGACGGCCCGGCACACCGAAGCGCAGGTGGCTCAGGCCGCCGCCGAGGCTGCTGCCGAGACGGCCCTGAGCCGTCTGCCTGCGTTGGAAGAAGCTGCCGAGGTGCTGGCGGTCCAGCGGGACGACGCAAAGCAGGATCTGGAGGATACCGTGCGGTACCTCACTACGTTGGCCGAGAATGAGCAGCAGCTCAAAAATATCCGGGCCGGTCTGGAACTCAAGCTGAAGAGCCGCCGCGCCGCGCTGGAGGAAGCCGACCGTGCCGAACAGCAGCTGAACCGGGAGCTGGATGCCGCCCGCCAGCGGCTTTCCGTGCTGCGGGAGCTGGAAAAGAACATGGAAGGCTACCAGAACTCCGTCAAGACCGTGATGCGGGCGGCATCCGCCCGGCGGCTGCGGGGCATCATCGGGCCGGTGTCCTCCATCCTGCGGGTGGAGCCGGGCCGGGAGGTCGCCATTGAGACCGCGCTTGGCGGTGCCCTTCAGAACATCGTGGTGGAGAACGAAGCCGCTGCCAAGGCAGGCATCGCCCTGCTGCGGAGCGAGAACGCGGGCCGCGCCACCTTCCTGCCGCTGGATACAGTCCAGCCCGGCGTGTTCCGGGGAAAACTGTCCGGCTCGGCAAGGCTGGCAAGCAGTCTGGTCCAGGCCGATGCACGGTACAGCGACATCGTGTCCAATCTGCTGGGCCGCATCATCGTGGTGGATGATATCAACGAGGCCTCCCGCGTGGCCCGGGACAACGGTTTCCGCAGCAAGGTCGTCACGCTGGATGGTCAGGTGGTCAATGCGGGCGGCAGCTTTACCGGCGGCAGTGTCCAGCGCAGCGCGGGTTTGTTCACCCGCAAGCAGGAGCTGGAGGAGCTGCGGGTCAAGGCTGCGAAATTGCAGAAGGAGTGCCTTGCCGCTCAGGAAAAGACCGACCAGTGCAAACAGCAGGCAGATGCCCTGAACGCAGAGCTGACCGCCGCCAGCAGTGAGCAGATCACTGCCGCCAACGACCGTGTGCGGGCCGAAGCAGAGCGCAAGCGGCTGGAAGCTGCCATGGAGCAGGCCGAGACGGCCCTTGCCGCGCGGCAGAAGGAGATCGACACCCTGAACGCCCAGCTGGCTGACAGCCGGGAAAAGGCCGCGCAGGCCGAAGCACAGGAAGCTGCGCTGGCCGGGGAGATCGAAGCAAAATCGGGCGAGCTGAACCGCATTGCCGAGGGAGACGATGCGTTTCTGACCCGGCAGCGGGCGCTGGCCGAGCAGGTGAGCGCCAAGCGGCTGGAACAGGTGAGCCGCCAGAAGGATGCCGAGCTGGCGCAGGCACAGATCGAAGCGCTGGAACAGCGCACCCGGGATGCCGAGAGCCGCCGGGCCGCTCTGGAAGAGAGCCTTGCCGCCCTTGCCGCCCGCAGTGATGCCTGCCGGGCCGAGATCGAGGCCATCCGCAAGGCCAAGACCGACAGTCGGGCGGAAATCGAAGCGAAAGAAGCCGAGATCCGGAAGGCCACCGAACAGCGGCTTTCCTGCCAGCAGGCCGAGACCGAGGCACTGGCCCGGGCCCGCACTGCTGCCGACAGCCGCGAGGAGATGGGCCGGGAGATGGCCCGTCTGGCCGAGCGGAAAGCAGCCGCTGAGAGCGAATACGATGCCACCGCCGCCAAGCTCTGGGATGAATACCAGCTGACGGTGAGCCAGGCCGAGGAACTCTGCGTGGAGTTCGACAGCCTGCCTGCCCTGCGGGCGCAGGTGGCCGACCTGCGCAATCAGATCCGGGCGCTGGGCAATGTGAACGTCAGCGCCATTGAGGAATATCAGGAGGTCAGGGAGCGGTACGATGCTCTGAGCGCTCAGGTGGCCGATGTGGAGGGCAGCAGGAACGAGCTGACGCGGATGATCGCCAGCCTGTCCGGCCAGATGAAGGAGATCTTCACCGACAGCTTCCGGGCCATCAACGAAAATTTTGGCCGCATCTTTGCCGAGCTGTTTGGCGGCGGCGAAGCCAGCCTTGTGCTGGAGGATGAAAGCGATGTGCTTTCCTGCGGCATTGGCATTCAGGTGGCACCGCCGGGCAAAGTCATCAAGAACCTGGAAGCCCTTTCCGGCGGCGAGCAGGCGCTGGTGGCCATCAGCATCTATTTTGCGATCCTGGCCGTCAACCCGGCACCGTTCTGTATCCTGGACGAGATCGAAGCCGCCCTGGATGATGCCAATGTCAGCCGCTTTGCACAGTATCTGCGCCGGGTGAGCGACAAGACCCAGTTCATCGTCATCACCCACCGCCGCGGCACCATGGAGGCCGCCAATGTCCTGTACGGTGTGACCATGCAGGAGGACGGCGTGTCGAAATTGCTCAAGCTGGATCTGGAACAGGTTGACGCGACGCTGGTTTCGTAGGTATAATAGATTAAACCTCTCAGTCTCGCTTCGCTCGCCAGCTCCCCTAGTAGGGGAGCCCTTGGCATACCGGGCAGCACTGAGCGCAAATCGTGAAATGGCGGGTTTTGCCATCACGGATAGAAACAGCAAAACAAAGGAGAGAACCAATGGGCCTCTTTGGATTTGGCAAAAAAGAAAAAGATAAGATGAAAGACGGCCTCGAAAAGACCCGCACGGGCTTCTGGGGCAACATTATGAATACCCTCACCGGCAGCAAGATCGATGATGATCTTTACGATGAGCTGGAAGAGCAGCTCATTCTGGCCGATGTGGGCGGTGAAGTGGCCATCAAACTGGTGGACAAGCTGCGGGACCGGGTGAACGAGAAGGGTCTGAAAACCGGTGAGCAGGCCAGCGATGAACTGCGCGACCTCATTGCCGATGAGATGCGCCCCGAAGCTGAGATGGACCTGAGCGGCATGCCCGCCGTCATTCTGATCATCGGCGTGAACGGCGTGGGCAAGACCACCAGCATTGCCAAGCTGGCCGATTTCTATACCCGTCAGGGCAAAAAGGTCATGCTGGCCGCAGGCGATACCTTCCGTGCCGCCGCCAGCGAGCAGCTGGAGATCTGGGCCGACCGGGCGGGTGTGCCCCTTGTCAAGGCGGGCGAGGGCGCAGACCCCGCCGCTGTCATTTTTGATACGGTCAAGTCGGCCACCGCACGCGGCTATGATCTGGTCATTGCGGATACCGCAGGCCGCCTGCACAACAAGGCAAACCTGATGGCAGAGCTTTCCAAGATCAGCCGCAGTGTCAAAAAGGCCAGCCCCGAGGCCAGTCTGGAGACCCTGCTGGTGCTGGATGCCATCACGGGCCAGAACGCCATCAGCCAGGCCCGGGAGTTCTGCAAGGCGGCAAACGCCACCGGCATCATCCTGACCAAGCTGGACGGCACCGCCAAGGGCGGCTGTGTCGTGGCGGTCAAGCAGCGGCTGGGCCTGCCCGTGCGGTTCATCGGCGTGGGTGAGGGCATCGATGACCTGATCCCCTTCACCCCGGAGGGCTATGTGGAAGAGCTGCTGCCCCGGCAGTGGAAGCATTAACAACCCTCTCAGTCTCGCTGCCGCTCGCCAGCTCCCCCGAAGGGGGAGCCTTTGGCAGGCCGGTGGGGGTTCTGTGTTTTGGGGAAACAGCTTCGCCCTGCGGCCAAGGGAAGTAAGAGCTAACATAAAAGGAGAAATGCCACATGAAAATTTGTGCAGCGACCGGCAACGCCGGGAAGCTCCGTGAGCTGCGGCGCATTCTGGAAGCGCAGGGCCACGAGGTGGTCAGCCAGAAGGAGCTGGGCATCACCATTGAACCCGATGAGACCGGCACCACCTTTGAGGAAAACGCCCTCATCAAGGCCGAGACCATCTGCAAAGCCAGCGGCCTGCCTACCATCGCCGATGACTCGGGCCTCTGTGTGGATGCGCTGGAGGGTGCCCCCGGCGTGTACAGCGCCCGCTACTGCGGCCGCCACGGCGACGATGAGGCCAACAACGACAAGCTGCTGGAGAATATGCAGGATGTCCCGGCGGAACAGCGCGGTGCAAAATTTGTGGCCGCTGTCTGCTTTATCCTGCCCACCGGCCGGCACCTGACCTGCCGGGGCGAGTGCCCGGGCAAGGTGGCCTTTGCGCGCCTGGCAGGCGATTACGGTTTTGGCTACGATCCGCTGTTCATCCCCGATGAATGCGGCGTGGGCAAGGCGGAAAAGCGCCCCAATACCGAGGGACGCAGCTATGCCCAGCTTACCCCGGACGAAAAGGATGCCATCAGCCACCGCGGTGTGGCGCTGGCAAAGCTGGAAAAAGAATTACCTGAATTTCTGAAATAAAAGGAGAAAAAACTATGTTGACGAGCAAACAGCGCGCCATTCTGCGCGGCAAGGCAAACACCATGGACCCCGTTTTCATCGTGGGCAAGGGTGAGATCGACGAGACCATGATCCAGGGCGTGAAGGACTGCCTGGATGCCCGGGAGCTGATCAAGCTCAAGGTGCTGGAGAGCAGCATGTACAACGCCCGTGAGGCTTCTGTCAAGCTGGCAGAGGCCACCGGTGCCGACTGCGTGCAGGTCATCGGCTCCAAATTCGTGCTCTATCTGCAGAAGAAGAAGGACAGCGCCTACGCTGACCTGCTGAAATGAGGCTCCTGCTGTACGGCGGCACCTTTGACCCGCCCCACAACGGCCACCTGAACAATCTGCGCGCCGCCGCTGCCCGGGTGCGCCCGGACAGGGTGGTGGTGATGCCTGCGGGGCTTTCCCCCTTCAAGCAGTCCACCGCCGCCCCCGGCAGCGCCCGGGTGGAGATGTGCGCGTGCTTCCGTGCACTGGAAGCGGAGGGGGCTGTCCCGGCGCTGTGTGTCAGCGGCTGGGAGGTGGAGCAGGCCGCGCTGGGCAGGCGCAACTATACGGTGCTCACGCTGGAAATGCTGGCCCGGACTTACCCGGAGGCCGAGCTGTACATGGCCATGGGCAGCGATATGCTGCTGAGCTTTGACAGCTGGCACCGCTGGCAGGAGATCCTGCGGCTGGCCCGGCTGGTGGTCACGAGCCGGAATGTCGGCGACGCGCCGGAGCTTCACGCCAAGGCAAAGCAGATGGACCCCACCGGGGCCCGCATCCTGTTTGCACAGGTCGAGGCTCTGCCCATGGCCAGCAGCAACCTGCGTGCCCGCCTTGCAGCAGGGGAAGCGTGTGAAAATGAACTGCCCGCCCTCGTGCGCCGGGTCATCCGGCGGGAGGGGCTTTACCGGGCAGACAGAGGGGAAAGCGGAAACCATGAATCTGAAACAGGCAAAGGAGCTTGTGCGCGGCCGGTTGAGTGACAAGCGTTACGAGCATACCCTGAACGTGAGAAAAATGGCCGTCAAGCTGGCAAAGCGGTATGGCGTGGATGAGGACAAGGCCGCGCTGGCCGCCCTGCTGCACGACTCGGCCAAGGAGATCAGCAAGGACGAGATGCGCGCCATCATGCGGGCCCACCCGGAACTGGCCGAGGGCGGGGAAGAGCGCCCCACCCCGGTGTGGCACGGCATCTGCGCCGCCATCCTGGCCCGCACCGAGTGGGGCGTGGAGGATGAGGCTGTGCTTTCGGCCATTGCCTGCCACACCGCGGGCAAGCCCGGCATGAGCAGGCTGGATAAGATCGTCTATCTGGCGGATATGTCCAGCAAGGAGCGGGACTGGCCCGGGGTGAACAAGCTGCGCAAGCTGGAGCTGAAGGATCTGGATCTGGCCATGCTGGCAGCCCTCAGGCAGACGAATGACTTTGTGCTCTCGCAGGGGAAGCCCCTGGACCCCATGTCCAAGGCGGCCTACGATGAGATCAAAGCAGAGGTGGATGCCCGGGCTGCAAAGGCCGGGTGAGCCTGTTTTTCTGCACACACCCTGCTCCGGAAAAGAATACCGATTGCAGATTGTGGGTAAGAATGTTATACTATGGAACATGACGACAGTCTCTGTCGGAATAAAAAAGCTGGAGGAACCGAACGAATGAGTCAAGGTCCGCGTCATATCAATACAGACCGCTCGCTGAACCGTCCCACGGAGCAGCGCCCCACGGAGGCCTCAGCCCTGCATCAGGTGTCGCTGTCCGGGCAGCCGGATTTCTTCCAGAACGAACAGCCCGCACCCCAGCGGCCGGAACCGCCCCGCCAGAGCGCGGGCGGCGGACGCGGCGGCAACGGCGGCAGTCAGCCGCCCCGGCACGCGGCCCCCGCTGATGCCCACCGCCGCCGCAAAAAGAAGAAAAAGACCCCCGTGTGGCTGCCGATGGCTGTGACGCTGGCGGTGCTGGCCGTGATCTCGGGCGTGGTGGTCTACGCCGTGAACATGGTGAACAAGGTGGAGGATAATCTGAAGCCCGAGGAGAACGCGACCTCGCTGGTGGAGGAGATCCAGACGCTGGAGGAGTATAAGGGCGATGTGGTGAACATCCTTGTCTGCGGCATCGACTATGAGGAGGGCCGCGCCTATTCCTCGGACGGTAGCAACGACGGCATGACGGATATGATCCTGTACTGCCAGTTCGATATCAAGGGCGGTGCCCTGCGGATGCTGCAGATCCCCCGCAACAGTCTTGTTGCGACCCAGAACCGCAAGATCACCCTTTCCAACGGCAAGACCTACGCGGCTACCAACTATCAGATCAACTCGGTGGCCCTCTCCAACGGCGGCGACATTGCCGCGCTGGCGGAGGTCATCTATGATCAGTACAAGCTGCCCATCGACTACTATGTGACCATTGATATGCAGGCACTGGTGGAAATGGTGGACAACTTCGGCGGCATCGAGGTGTATATCCCCCACGATATGTCCTTTGCGGGCAGTGTCCTGAAGCAGGGCTACCGCAACCTGGACGGCGCATCGGCAGAGTTCTTTGTCCGCTGCCGCCACGGCGAGGGCTACGCCAACTCGGATATCGACCGCCTGAACATGCAGCGCTACTTCTATGCCGGCCTGTTCAAGCGGGTACGCAGCATGGGCGTGACCGATGTCATTGCGCAGCTGCCCCTGATCTTCAACAACTATATCCACACGGATATGGATCTGACCACCATTGCCAAGATGCTGGTGTCCTTTACCCGCATCGACAGTGGGAACATCATGCTGGCCCAGACCCCTGTGTTCATGGGCGTGCCCAATGTGGGCAAGACCAGCAGCTTTGACGGCTACTCCTGCGTGGTGCCGGATGCCGGTTCCATTGCAGAGCTGCTGAACACCTATTTCCGCAATTACACCGGCCCCGTGAGCGCCGAGGAAATGAACCTTGTGACCAACAACTGGCCCCACGGCACCGCTTCCACCAGCGCCAATGTCCAGTTCGTGGGACAGCTGGACAAGGAGTCCGATGATGCCATCCTGAGCGGCGATACCGACGTGGCAGGTGCGACCACCACCGACGGCCAGGCCGCGGGACAGTAACAAACCAGAGAGGAGACTTTTATGGAAAACAAGATCGACAGCAAGACCCTTGCCATTGAGATCGCAAAGATCCTGGATAAGAAAAAGGCCGTGGATGTCCGCGTGCTCAAAGTGGAGAGCCTGACCGTTCTGACCGATTACTTCGTCATTGCTTCCGGCACCTCCACCACCCAGGTGGGTGCTCTGGCCGACGAGGTGGAGTACGAGCTTTCTCAGAAGGGCATCGAGCCCTACACCACCGAGGGCTTCGACTCCAAGAACTGGGTGCTGCTGGATTATTCCAGCGTCATCGTGCACGTCTTTGTGCCCAACACCCGCACCTACTATGATCTGGAACATCTGTGGGCCGATGGTGAGCCCATGGATATCTCGGAATATCTGACCCCGGAAAACAGTCTGTAAGCTTCCCTGCCTGCAAGGGCGGCTGCCGAATATGAGGAGTGATTGAAAGCTATGAAGTATGATTACAAGGCCGTTGAGGCCAAGTGGCAGAAGGTGTGGGAGGACGAAAAGACCTTCCATGTCGAGATCGACCACAAAAAGCCCAAGTTCTATGCGCTGGTGGAGTTCCCGTATCCCTCGGGTGCGGGCCTGCATGTGGGCCACCCCCGCAGCTATACTGCCCTGGATGTGGTCAGCCGCAAGCGCCGCCAGAACGGCTACAACGTGCTGTACCCCATGGGCTGGGATGCCTTCGGTCTGCCCACCGAGAACTTTGCCATGAAGAACCACATCCACCCGGCCATCGTCACCAAAAAGAATGTGGATCACTTCCGTGAGCAGCTCAAGGCGCTGGGCTTCTCCTTTGACTGGGATCGCGAGATCAACACCACCGACCCCGAGTACTACAAGTGGACCCAGTGGATCTTCCTGCAGCTGTACAAGCACGGCCTGGCCTACAAGAAGGAAATGAACGTCAACTGGTGCACCGGCTGCAAGTGCGTGCTGGCAAACGAGGAAGTTGTCAACGGCGTGTGCGAGCGCTGCGGCAGCGAGGTCGTGCATAAGGTCAAGAGCCAGTGGATGCTCAAAATCACCGCTTACGCCGACAAGCTGATCGACGGCCTGGATGGTCTGGATTACATCGAGCGCGTTGCCACCCAGCAGAAGAACTGGATCGGCCGCAGCCATGGTGCAGAGGTGAACTTCGGTACCACCGCAGGCGATACCCTGACGGTTTACACCACCCGCTGCGATACCCTGTTCGGCGCTACCTACATGGTCGTCTCCCCGGAGCACGCCATGGTCAAGGAGTGGCTGGAAAAGGGCCTGCTCAAGAATGCGGATGCCGTTACGGCCTATCAGGCAGAGGCTGCCCGCAAGAGCGATTTCGAGCGCAGTGAGCTGAACAAGGAAAAGACCGGCGTGAAGCTGGAGGGCGTGATGGGCATCAACCCCGTCAACGACAAGCAGATCCCTATCTTTATCTCTGATTATGTCCTGTCCACCTACGGCACCGGTGCCATCATGGCTGTGCCCGCCCACGATACCCGCGACTGGGAGTTCGCCAAGAAGTTCGGCCTGCCCATCATCGAGGTGGTCAAGGGCAATACCGAGTCCAATCTGGACGAGGCTGCCTTTACCGATGTTGCCACCGGTACGCTGGTCAACTCCGGCTTCCTGGACGGCCTGTCTGTGACCGATGCCAAGAAAAAGATGATCGAGTGGCTGGAAGCCAACGGCAAGGGCTGCGACAAGGTGAACTATAAGCTGCGCGACTGGGTGTTCAGCCGTCAGCGCTACTGGGGCGAGCCGATCCCCATGGTCAAGTGTGAAAAGTGCGGCTGGCAGCCCCTGCCCGAGAGCAGCCTGCCCCTGACCCTGCCCGACATCACCGACTTTGAGCCGGGCCCCGATGGTGAGTCCCCGCTGGCCCGCCACACCGACTGGGTCAAGACCACCTGCCCCTGCTGCGGCGGCCCCGCCACCCGCGAGACCGACACCATGCCCCAGTGGGCCGGTTCCTCCTGGTACTTCCTGCGCTACATGGACCCCCACTGCAAGGACGCTCTGGCCTCCAAGGAGGCGCTGGAGTACTGGTCTCCCGTGGACTGGTACAACGGCGGCATGGAGCACACCACCCTGCATCTGCTGTACAGCCGTTTCTGGCACAAGTTCCTGTACGATATCGGCGTGGTGCCCACTGCCGAGCCTTACCAGAAGCGCACCGCCCACGGCATGATCCTGGGCCTGAACCCCCACAGCTTTGTCAACCTGCCCGCTGACGAGCAGGAGAAGCTGCTGAAGGAGTATGGCAGCCAGAAGGCCGCCGAAAAGGCACTGGAAGAGAAGTACGGCGAGATGGCACGCCATCCCATCGTCAAGATGTCCAAGAGCCTGGGCAACGTCATCAACCCCGATGAGGTGGTGGACCAGTACGGTGCCGACACCATGCGTCTGTATGAGATGTTCATGGGCGACTTTGAGCAGGCCGCACCCTGGCAGACCTCTGCTATTGCCGGCTGCAACCGCTTCCTCGACCGCGTGTGGGCGCTGTCCGACAAGCTGGTGGAGGGCGAGGGCTATCGCCCCGCCATTGAGACCCTGATGCACCAGACCATCAAGAAGGTGGGCGCTGACATCGAGGGCCTGAAGATGAACACCGCCATCGCCCAGCTGATGACGCTGGTCAACGCCCTGTACGACAACGGCGGTGCGACCAAGGCCGAGCTGGAGACCGTTGTTCAGCTGCTGAACCCGTTTGCTCCCCACATGACCGAGGAGCTGTGGGAGAAGCTGGGCCACAGCCACAATGAGCAGCTGGCCTACTACCCCTGGCCCCAGTACGAAGAGGCCAAGTGCGTGGAGAGCACCGTGGAGATCGCCGTGCAGGTGAACGGCAAGGTGAAGGCCCGCCTGAAGGTGGCTGCCGACATCGATGCTGCTGCCGCCATTGCCGCCGCCAAGGCTGACCCCGCTGTTGCCGCCGCTCTGGAGGGCAAGCAGGTCGTCAAGGAGATCTACGTCAAGGGCCGTCTGGTCAACCTGGCCGTGAAGTAAACCTCTCAGTCACGCTTCGCGTGCCAGCTCCCCTAATAGGGGAGCCCTTGGCATGCCGGTGGGGCTGTGCTGGACGCACAAAGTGTTGTGTTGCGTAAACCAGCTGGGCCCTGCGACAGAGGCAAACAAAATCTCAAAAAAGTTTTCAAAAAAGGTTGACGAACGCATGAAAATGCGCTATACTGTCTACTGTTAGTTACCATGTAACAACGAAATTCCTGCCTCACGGTCCAAGGGAGGGAATAAGATGTCGGAAATTCGTGTTAAAGAGGGCGAGTCGCTGGAAAGCGCACTGCGTCGCTTCAAGCGCAGCACCGCTCGCAGCGGTGTGCTCGCAGAGGTTCGTAAGCGCGAGGCTTACGAGAAGCCGTCTGTTAAGCGCAAGAAGAAGTCCGAAGCAGCCCGCAAGCGCAAGTTCAAGTAATTAACTGCTTGAAATCGCACGTTGCTTTAGATTTCAAACGCGTTGCTAACGCCGATGTAGGAGAGCCTGAAACTCAGGCTCTCCTATTTTCATTTTAACCTCTCAGTCTCGCTCTGCTCGCCAGCTCCCCTAGTAGGGGAGCCTTTGGCATACCGGTGGAGTTTACCTTCTGAGAAAAAATGCTGGTCTTGCGCTCTTACCAAAATCTCAATGAGGTCAAAACTATGCTCATTACCCCCGAATATGTTTTTAAGGATGTGACCCACATCACGCCGGAGTGGCTGGCCCAAAAGGGCATCCGGGCGCTGGTGCTGGATATCGACAACACCCTGACCGCCGACCGCAGTCAGGAGCTGCCGGAAGAAGTGGCCGGGTGGCTGGAAGCCATGCGCAGGGCGGGCGTAAAGCTGACCATCGTTTCCAACGGTGCCGAAAAGCGGGTGCGCCCCTTTGCGGAAAAGCTGGGCCTTGCCTACCTCTACCGCAGCGCCAAGCCCCTGCCCTTTGCGCTGGGGGTGGCCCGCCGCCGGATGCAGGTGAAGCGCAGGGAAATGGCCATGGTGGGCGACCAGCTCTATGCCGACCGGATGGCGGCGGCGCTCTATGGTATTCCGGGCCTGATGGTCATCCCCCGCGGACCGGATCTTGGGGCACAGGTGGTGCTCAAGCGCAAGTGGGAGAAAAAACACTGGCAGGAATACTACGACCGGGGAGGTAAGACCCTGTGAGTGAGTGGAAGATCCGGTTCGGCACCGCAGGCACCAGCGACAGCTTCACGGCCATGGGGTATAAGAACAGTCTGGACATTCCGGCCTATACCGAAAAAATGGGGCTGGATGCCTTTGAATACCAGTGCGGCCATGGAGTCCGGCTGGGGCTGGACAAGGCCCGGCAGATGGCTGACGATGCCGCCGCCCGGGGGATTTTGTTCAGCGTCCACGCGCCTTACTATATCAGCGCCTCCAGCCTGGACGAGGAAAAGCGGCTGAACAGCGTGAACTATCTGCTCCAGAGCGCGGCGCTCTGCAGGGCGCTGGGCGGCAGGCGGGTCATCTTCCACTCCGGCAGCTGCGGCAGGCAGAGCCGGGAAGCTGCCCTGGAAAAAGCGCTGGACACCCTGAAACGGGCGCAGGACGCGCTGGATGAAGCGGGCTTTGCCGAGATCACCCTCTGCCCTGAGACGATGGGAAAGATCGGCCAGCTGGGTACGCTGGAAGAGGTGTTGGCTCTCTGCGGGGTGGACAGACGCATCACCCCCTGCATCGACTTCGGCCACCTCAACGCCCGGACGCTGGGCGGCATTCGGTCCAAGGCGGATTATGCCGCTATCCTTGACCGCATCGGGGAGGCGCTGGGGGATGCGCGTGCCCGGCAGTTCCATGTCCATTTTTCCCGCATCGAGTATTCCAAGGGCGGTGAAAAGCGGCACTGGACCTTTGCCGAGACCCAGTTCGGCCCCGAACCCCAGCCCCTGATGGAGCTGCTGGCCGAGCGCGGGCTTGCGCCAGTCATCATCTGTGAGAGCGCCGGTACGCAGGCAGAGGATGCACAGACGATGCAGAGAATGTATTGTGGATGAACTTTTTTCTGATTTTATCGTCTTTTTTGCTCAAACCCCTTGCCAAACCATGCAGGATTGAGTAAAATAAATAGAGATATGCATTAAGCATCAATGAGATTTTACTAATGGAGGAATTCCTATGATTTCTGCAGGCGAGTTTCGCAACGGCGTGACCTTTGAGCAGGACGGCCAGGTTCTTCAGGTCGTTGAGTTCCAGCACGTGAAGCCCGGCAAGGGCGCTGCCTTTGTCCGCACCAAGACCAAGAACGTGATCACCGGCTCTGTGGTTGAGACCAGCTACAACCCGACCGCAAAGTTCCCTCAGGCTTTCATCGAGCGCAAGGACGTGACTTACAGCTATGAGGATGGCGATCTGTACCACTTCATGGACAACGAGACCTACGACGATATCCCCGTCAACGCTTCCGATGTGCCCGATAACTTCAAGTTCTGCAAGGAGAACGAGCCGTGCAAGCTGCTGAGCTATAAGGGCAAGGTCTTCAGCGTCGAGATCCCCAACTTCATCGAGCTGGAAGTCACCCAGACCGAGCCGGGTGTCAAGGGCAACACCGCCACCAACACCCTGAAGCCCGCTACTGTCGAGACCGGTGCTGAGATCCGCGTTCCTCTGTTCATCAACGAGGGCGACCACATCCGCATCGATACCCGCACCGGCGAGTATATGGAGCGCGTCTAATTTACCGACAGACCGGGCAGCGGGCAACCGTGTGCCCGGTTTTTTGATTAAGATAGGAGGTCATTCTTATGAAGGAAAAGGCTGCATACCTGCGGGGCCTGATCGAGGGCCTGGGCATCGACGAGACCACCAAAGAGGGCAAGGTCATCAAGGCCATGAGCGAACTGCTGGGCGAACTGGCAGAGGCTGTGGACGGCATCGATGAAGATGTGACCCGCGCCTACGACCAGATCAACGACCTGAGCGAGGAGCTGGAGGATCTGGAAGCCGACCTCTATGAGGACGATGAGGATGACGAGGAGCCCGAAGAAGAGGAAGAGGATACCGAAGAGGACGACAATGACGATGATATCGCCAGTGAGCCGTTCTATGAGGTGGCCTGCCCCAACTGCGGCGAGACCGTTTACGTCAGCGAGGACGACCTGGACGCGGGCGAAGCAAACTGCGCCCACTGCGGCGTGACCTTTGAGGTCGCGCTGGAGGATGAGGACGAGGAGCAGGAGGAAGGCCCCGTGCAGTACGAGGTGACCTGCCCCGCCTGTGGTCAGACCACTGTGTTTGAGGAGGACGACCTGCTGGATGGCGCACCCAAGTGCCCCGGCTGCGGCAAGCCCCTGGACTTTGAAGTGACCGAAGAGTAAAGCACAACAAAAAGGACCGTCTCCTCAGCGGGAGACGGTCCTTTTTTATGCCGTTCAGCGGGTCTCGTTTGCCTTCTGCAGCCAGATGCTGCCAATGTCCAGTGCGTTGTACAGGCCATTCTTGGTGGTCTGGCGGAACACGCGGGCCTCAGGGGCCAGGCTGTCGTTGGTGGAAAAGACCTGAATGTGTACCTTATCGGCCACATCCATGCCGCCCACGGATTTGGTGCTCAGGATCTGCATCCGCAGCACATAGGGGTCGGTCATACGGCCGTAATACAGCTCGTTGTCCTTACGGACGAGGGGCTTGCCTTTATAAGTCAGTTTCGGTGTAAATGGCATCGTGAAAGCCTCCCTATCGTTTGATACACTTTAGTATAACACATCTGGCAGGATGGATGCAAGCCGCAGGGGCCGTACAGGCAGATTTTTCTTTGCGGACAGTTTCTGCTTGACAAACCACGGGCAGATGTGATATCTTTGACCCAGAAGAACGGGTTTGCCTGCTGACGGAACGTTGTGGAGCACCACAGTGCAGACAGAACCGGGTTTTGTTACGCCGACCGTCTGGGCAGCCTTGCGCTATTGGTGCGCAAAGCTGTCCTTTTTGCATTTCAGGGAGGATTTGAGCATGAAGTCTGATATCGAGATCGCACAGGAAGCCAAAATGAAGCCCATCACCGAGATCGCTGCCTCGCTGGGCCTTGCCGATGAGGATGTGATCCCCTATGGCCGCTACAAGGCCAAGATCAACCACCGCCTCATCCACAAGGCATCCAAGCAGGGCAAGATGGTCCTGGTCACGGCCATCAGCCCCACCCCGGCAGGCGAGGGCAAAACCACCACCAGCGTGGGCCTGGCCGATGCCATGAACGCTCTGGGCAAAAAGACTATGCTCTGCCTGCGTGAGCCCAGCCTTGGCCCTGTGTTCGGTGTCAAGGGCGGCGCGGCCGGCGGCGGCTATGCCCAGGTGGTGCCCATGGAGGATATCAACCTCCACTTTACCGGTGATCTGCATGCCATCGGCACCGCAAACAACCTGCTGGCTGCCATGATCGACAACAGCATCCAGCAGGGCAACCCCCTGAACATCGATCCCCGCCGCATCACCTGGAAGCGCTGCATGGATATGAACGACCGCCAGCTCCGCTTCATCGTGGATGGTCTGGGCGGCAAGGTGAACGGTACCCCCCGTGAGGACGGCTTTGATATCACCGTTGCCAGCGAGGTCATGGCGATCTTCTGCCTGGCCACCAGCATCTCCGACCTGAAGGAGCGGCTGTCGAAGATCGTCTGCGCCTACACCTACGAGGGCAAGCCCGTCACGGCTGGCGACATCGGTGCCGCCGGTGCCATGACCGCGCTGCTCAAGGATGCCCTTGACCCGAACCTCGTTCAGACGCTGGAAAACAACCCCGCCATCATCCACGGCGGCCCCTTTGCCAACATTGCCCACGGCTGCAACAGCGTCATGGCCACCAAGCTCAGCCTCTCACTGGCCGATTACGTCATCACGGAGGCAGGCTTCGGTGCAGATCTGGGTGCCGAGAAGTTCCTGGATATCAAGTGCCGCTATGCCGGCATCGCCCCCAGCGCCTGCGTGCTGGTGGCCACTGTCCGTGCCCTCAAGAGCCACGGCGGCGTTGCCAAGGCTGACCTGAACCAGCCGAATCTCGAGGCTGTCAAGGCTGGTGCCTCCAACCTTGTGCGCCACATCGACAACCTGAAGAACGGCTTTGGCCTGCCTGTGGTGGTGGCCATCAATGCCTTCCCCACCGACACCCCGGAGGAGCAGGCATACGTTGAGCAGGTCTGTGCCGAGCAGGGCGTGCCCTGCGTCCTGAGCGAGGTGTTCGCCAAGGGCGGCGAGGGCGGCAAGGCTCTGGCCGAGAAGGTGCTGGAGGTCATGGAGGATCGTCCCATCCAGTACGTCTACCCGCTGGAGATGCCCTTGAAGCAGAAGGTGGAAGCCATCGCCAAAAAGATCTACCGTGCCGATGGTGTGAATTTCAGCGCCGCCGCTTCCAAGACGCTGGCCGAGCTGACCGAACTGGGCTACGGCGACCTGCCGGTCTGCATCGCCAAGACCCAGTACAGTTTCAGCGATAACGCCAAGCTGACGGGTGCGCCCACCGGCTTTACCATGGAGGTGCGGGAAGTCCGTCTTGCCGCCGGTGCCGGTTTCGTGGTGGTCATCTGCGGCAACATTATGACCATGCCCGGCCTGCCCAAGAAGCCCGCCGCCGTCAATATCGACGTGGATGCTGAGGGAAAGATCACGGGGCTGTTCTGATTGAAAAAATATGAAGTCCCATGTCCGCACCGTTAAGGTGCTGGGTATGGGACTTTTTAGCTCAACAAATCGGAAGCGGTGGAGAAAAAGATGAAAGCTTACCACATGAGTCAGACACTGCAAGTTGGGGATAAATTAAAAGCTGGATACAAGAGAAATGAAATTCGTTGTAGAGAGGTTATCAGCACATTAGAACAATCTGAACAGTGTCTCGAAACAACGATTGCGTCGATGAAATTGCAAGGTGATGAATGGCGTGAATATGTAAAATGGTGTGTTGAAGGAATCTTTGAATTTGTAAGAGAAACCGAATTTTCTTTTCTTCCAAGCCGTTTAAATTGCAGCTACTATTTCGACAATATTGAATATTATAAAGTGTTATATGAAGCTGGCTGGGCTCAGAAATCGGAAGAAGAGAGAACGCAAATTCGACTTTTTGAGGTTGACCTTGAAGAAGAGAAACCTACAAAATATGATATGCTTCTTTTCGATGAAGCTTTTGATGTTATGTTGAACACAAAAAATATAAAGGGTGTAGTAGAATGCGCCCGAAAATATTTTTCTGGAGAATGTAGCAATAACCCTGTTTGGGAAATTATGAGTGACAAACCGGCGATAGCAACAAAAGATATAACGGAAATCTTACTTGATTGCCTTGGCCGGGTCAAACAATGAAAACATTTAGTTTTATTGTTTGGCAAATCAAAATACCATTCTATGAAATCCCTGTGTTAGGCCACTCTCCCTTTTCTATATACAAATCAACTATAAGATGTTATGCAGAAATTATTCTGAGGCTGAAAGTTTCCAGTGATCCGGAAGAATACAAAAACTCTATTATCACGATGTGGAGCATCAGCCAGAAACGCTTCCGTCGTCTTTTGCGTCAGAGTGAGATACTTTACAAAAAGGGATAAATGTGGTATCCTAAACATAGGATAAGAAAGGTATTTGAGGTGGTCAATTTCGTGGCAGCCACACGCCGATGGTAACGACAAGGGCTTAGGCTCTGAGAGATGCAGGAGAACGCCACGCCTGCCAAATACCAATCGATGGGGAACGGTTTAGATGCCGTTCCCCGTTCCTGTTTGTATGACAAAACCGCCCTTCCGGTTTGATACCGGAAGGGCGGTTTTTCTATACGAATATTCAGCTTAAGCCGTCTGTTGGCCCACGGTGTGGGTGGCGAGATATTCCACCCAGGCGGGGTAGCCCTCGGGCTTGATGTGGATGCCGTCGGGTTGGGCGTATTCGGCTTTCAGGTCACCATTGTCGTCGGCAAGGGCTTCCCACAGGTTCAGAAAAGCGCAGTTCTTTTCCAGCGCAATGGCAGCCAGCTCATTGTTGATCTCGCACAGCCGCTCTTTGTACAGGCCGGGATGGCTGCTGCGCACCTCGGGCCGGACAGGCGTAATGGACTGCACGTAGATCTGCGTGTTGGGCAGGGCCTGGGAGATCATATCCAGCATGAGCCGGTAGTAGGTGAGAAAGCTGGAATAATCCCCGTCCCGGTTGAGCACGTTGGTGCCCAGCAGGATATACAGCACCGGGGGCTGCCGGGCTGTCAGCACCTCCATGGGGACCTCGGTGCCGCCATCGGAGCGCTTGCAGGTGGTGCCATTGACCACAACGCTGGGGTTTGCGCCCCGGTAGGCGCAGAAAGAGGCCTCCGGCAGGCCGCTGGAATAGATCTGCATCCCCTGCGTCAGGCTGTCGCCCAGAAAACAGACGTTGGCAAAATAACTGCGGTCCACGGCGGTGGTGCGGTCCAGCGCGGCCAGCCGGAAATCCATGGCGGTGGACCCGGCAGAGGTGGTCTGCACGGTCAGCCGCCGCGCGGGCGTGTAGCTGATGGTGTTCCACTCGCTGCTCTGCAGCTCCTGCTGGAAGATGGTCGGGCCCTGCACGGCGGCAGGGCTCTGCTCCCGATGGAGGTGCTTCCACAGCAGGCCTACGGCGCTGAGCAGGATGAGCAGCACCAGCAGCCCGGCAACGGCAAAAGTCCTGCGCCAGCGCTTGCGCAGGATGCGGCGGCGGTATTCCTGATAATCGGCCATAAAAACACCCGGCTTTCTTTGTGTTCGTTACCCTCATTATACAGCACCCGGCGGGGCCGTGCAAGTGGGCCGTGCTACTTTACGGCGGCAGATGCTTTGTGGTATAATCATCATGGTTTAGTATGAAATCCTGTCGGCGGCGGGTGCCGCTGGCGTAACTGAGAAAGCAGGAATCAAAATTTATGCTGCAAAACCCTGAATTGCATTATCTGGACAACGCCGCAACCACCATCGTGGCCCCGGAAGTGGCGGATGTCATCAACAAGGCCATGCGGGAGCACTGGGCCAACCCGTCCAGTCTGTATGCCCCCGGTGCCCGGAGCGAGGAAGCACTGAACGCCGCCCGCGCCGCCGTGGCCCGTACTCTGGGCTGCAAGAGCCGGGAGCTCTATTTTACCTCCTGCGGCAGCGAGAGCAACAACATGGCCCTGCTGGGCGCGGCCCTGACCCGCAGGTTTGGCAAGGGCATCGTGGTGTCCGGCTTTGAGCACCCCAGCGTGCAGAAGCCGCTGGAGCGTCTGGCCGCCATGGGGTATGATGTGACCGTGGTGGACCCCGGCCCGGACGGTACGCTGGACATCGACCGGATGCTGGAGCATGTGGACAAAAACACCATCCTTGTGGCCTGCATGATGGTCAACAACGAAGTCGGCACCCGGAACGATGTGGAGCGCCTGGCCGCCGAGGTCAAGCGCCGCAACAGCCGCACCATCGTCCATGTGGATGCCGTGCAGGCCTGGATGCGGGTGCCCATCAAGCTGGCGAACATCGACACGCTGGCTGTCAGCGGACACAAGATCCACGCGCCCAAGGGCATTGGTGCGCTCTACCTGAGCGACAGCCTGTATCAGGCGTTCCAGGCTCCCTATCTGGGCGGCGAGCAGGAGCGGGAGAAGCGCCCCGGCACCGAGAACCTGCCCTATGCGCTGGGCCTTGCTGCCGCGGCCACCCGCCTGAACAAGACCATGAAGAGCCGGGATGCTGCTGTGCGCGCCCTGAACCTGCGCCTGCGGGAAGGGCTGAAAGCCTTCCCGGAGGTGGTCATCAACAGCCCGGACAATGCGGTGCCCGAGGTGCTGAACTTCAGCGAGAACTGCATCAAGAGCGAGACCATGCTGGCCCATCTGGCACAGCAGCAGGTCTATGTCTCCTCGGCCAGTGCCTGCGGCCGGGGGCAGCCCAGCCACACCCTTGCCGCCATGGGCAGGGACCCGCTGGCCATCGACACGGCCATCCGTGTGTCCTTCTGTGCGGACAACACCCCCGAGGATGTGGACGCATTCCTCAACGCCTTCGAGGACGGAATGAAGCATTTGCAGAGAATCAAAAAGTAAAAAAGGAAAGCATCCTCACCCTCTCAGGCCGCTCCGCGTCCAGCTCCCCCAAAGGGGGAGCTCTTGACAAAACCGGAAACTTTGCGTGGAATGCCAAGGCCTCCCACTTTGGGGGAGGTGGCAGCGCGTCAGCGCTGACGGAGAGGGTGAGCCAGCTATAATTAAGGAGAACTCTATGCGTGAAATTATTATGGGCTATCAGGGCGAGATGTCCCTGAAGGGCCTGAACCGCAACCAGTTTGAGTCGGCCATGATGAAGATCCTGCGCTACCGGCTCAAGACCGTGGGCAAGTTCAAGGTGTACTGCACCCAGTCTACCTTTTATATGGAGCCCGAAGAAGAGGACGTGGACATGGATCTGGCCTTTGACCGGGTGCGCACCGTGTTTGGTCTGGCGGCACTGAGCCGTGCCGTGGTCTGCGAAAAGGATTTTGATACCATCTGCCGGACTGCGGAGGAGTATCTGGGAGACAGCCTGCACGGCATCAAGACCTTCAAGGTGGAGGCCCGCCGTTCGGATAAGACCTACCCCATGACCAGCCCTGAGCTGATGCGGGAGCTGGGCGCTTACCTGCTGGGGCTGCACAACTACCTGCGGGTGGATGTGAAGAACCCCCAGTTCAAGGTCATTGTGGAGATTCGCGATTACGGTGCGTATATTCATGGCCCGAAAATACCCGGAGAGGGTGGCCTGCCCGTGGGGACCTCCGGCCGTGCCCTGAATATGCTCTCCGGCGGCATCGACAGCCCGGTGGCCGCTTACCGGATGGCAAAGCGCGGTCTGGCCCTGGATCACATCCATTTTGCGTCCCCTCCGTATACTTCTGAACGTGCAAAACTGAAAGTTAAAGCTCTGGCCCAGAAGATCACCCCCTATACAGGCAGCTCCAACCTGTTTGTGGTGCCCTACACAAAGCCCCAGGAGTATATCCGGGACAATGCCCCCGATGTGCTGTTCACGGTGCTGATGCGCCGCAGCATGATGCGCATTGCCAATCGTATTGCCACCAGACAGGGCTGCGAGGCCCTCATCACTGGCGAGAGTCTGGCTCAGGTGGCAAGCCAGACCGTCAAGGCCCTGCAGTGCACCGATGCTGCCCAGGATCTGCCCATCCTGCGCCCGCTGATCGGCATGGACAAGACCGAGATCATCGAGACTTCCCGCCACATTGGCACCTACGAGACCAGCATCCTGCCCTATGAGGACTGCTGCACCATCTTCACCCCGCCGCACCCGAAGATCCGCCCCGAGCTGGCAGAGATCCTGGAGGCCGAAGCCGCCATGCCCGGTCTGGCAGAGCTGGAGGCCGAAGCTGCTGAGAACACCGAGCGGATCCGCATCCGCATTACGGACGAGATCGAGTTTGAGGGGTGAGCGGCATGACAGCGGAGATCATCAGTGTGGGCACCGAGCTGCTGCTCGGCAACATCCTCAACACCAATGCCCAGTACCTGAGCCGGGAGCTTGCTGAGCTGGGCATTACGGTCCAGCGGGAGAGCACCATCGGCGACAATCAGGGGCGGCTGGCGGACTTTGTCAACGAGGCAAAGAACCGCTGTGACCTGCTGGTATTCACCGGCGGTCTGGGCCCCACGGCAGATGACCTGACCAAGGAGACCGTTGCCGCCTGCTATGGCGATACGCTGGTCTTTGACGAGAGCGAGTGGGAGAAGATCACCGGTTATTTTGCCCGCTCTGGCCGGGTGACCACGCCCAACAACCGCAAGCAGGCCATGGTGCCCGTAAAGGGGCGTAAGATCATCAACCACCACGGCACCGCCCCCGGTGCATGGTTTGAGCAGGAGGGCCGCTGTGCTGTCCTGATGCCGGGCGTGCCCAGTGAGATGAAGGCCATGTGGAACGAGAGCGTCCGCCCCCTGCTGATGAAGCGTCAGAACTGCACCCTGCACTCTGTCACCCTGCGGGTGCTGGGCGGCGAGAGCAGCCTGGAATATCAGGTGCGTGATCTGCTGGAAAACGCCAACCCGACTGCTGCAATCTACTGTAAGACCGGTGAGTGCGAGATCCGCATCACCGCCCGGGCTGCTTCCGATGCGGAAGGCGAAAAAATGTGCCGGGAATATGCCAAAAAGTTCTATGATCTGCTGGGCGATGCGGTGTATGATGAGGATGTGGCCGGGCTGGAGGAGACACTGGTGCGCACCTTAAAGGAAAAGGGGCTCACCCTCTCCACCGCCGAGAGCTGCACCGGCGGGCTGATCGCACAGCGTATCACCTCGGTGCCGGGCTCCAGTGAAGTGTTCGGCTACGGCTTTGTGACCTATTGGGAGGCTGCCAAGGCCAGGCTGGTGGGCGTGGAACCGGATGTCATTGCAAAGTACAATGTGGTGTCGGCCCCCGTGGCCGCCCAGATGGCGCTGGGGGCCGCGCAGGCCGCCGGTGCTGAGATTGGCATCAGCGTGACCGGCGTGGCCGGGCCGACCGGTGGAGATGCCCTCCGCCCGGTGGGCACGGTGTATCTGGGCGCGGCCCGGGGCGAGACGGTGTATGTAAAAAAGCTGTCCGTCTCCCGGCCCGACCGTGCATTGGTGCGTGCCCGTGCCGCGCAGGCCGCCCTGGAGCTGGCCCTGCGGCTGGCACAGGGAAAAGTTCCTGCAGGCACAGAGCCCCTTGCCCGGGACGCACAGCACAGCGCCGAAGCGCTGGACAAGCTGAACGAGGTGTTCCTGGGCCACTAAAAGGCAGGGGGAATGCAGGTTGACACAGCAACAGGAGACCGGGTGTGTGCTGCGGTTGTTCGGTGCGCAGTCCACAGCGGTGGGCAAAACGGTGGAAAACTTTCCGCCCCAGTGGCGGGCCGCAGCCCGGTGGAAGAGCCGGGGCGCGGAAACGCTGGTGGCCCTGCAGGCGCAGAGCCCTTCCGGGCTGAAAAAGGCCGCGCAGGCCCTGCGGCAGGCGTTTTCGGCAGACCTGTACGGGGCAGGAGAGACCACTCTGCCTGCCGCCGTGGTGGAGGCGCTGGAACGGCACGATAAGCTGCTCATCTGTGCGGATGCTGCCGCCGGTGCCCTGCTGGAAGCCCGGCTCGAGAACCTGCCCGGGGCCGAGAAGGTCTTTGATTTTGGCGCGGTGAGCTATGCCAACCCCAAGACCGGCCCGCTGATCGAAAAGCGTGCCCGTGCCCGCCTGCCCAAAGACTGCACCGACCCGCTCCGGCAGGCGCTGGCCCGGGCTCAGGCTGCCCGCCGCGTGGTGGGGGCAGATCTCTCCGCCGCCTGTGCCGAGCGGGAAAGTGACTGTGTGCTGGTGCTCAGCTGCAGGAAGGGCTGCTTTCTGCGCACCGTCCCGGCGGGGGAGAACCCCGCTCTCTGGCTGCTGGATATCATCCGGCGCACGGCGGCAAACAAGCCTCAGGCTGAGGGGACAGGCTTCCTGCCTGCCCGCAGGGCTGCAAAGAAGGATGTTCTGCCCAGCCCCCAGCCCAGGCGGCATCCCCTGCGCCGGGTGTGCATGACGCTGCTGGTGCTGGCTCTGCTGGCGGCTCTCGCCGCGGTGGGGGCGTGGAAATATACCAACGGCAATTTCTACGCCCTGCCGGAACAGCTGCGCGCTCTGCTGACGGAGCACGTTCCCCGCCCGGGGGCGACATTGGTATAGGACCGACCCTCTCCGTCATTGCTGCGCAATGCCGGAGAGGGTCTTTTTTTCTAAATTAACAGAAAGTTCACCCAAAAAACGGATAAAATCTATCCATCGGGTTTGACGGGTTTTCAGCTTTGGTGTATCATATAAACAGTATGTGGTTTTTCCGCTGTTGGGCGGCCTGCCGCCCCGATTTTTGATAGATGAGGTGTAACAATGTCCCTTGCTGAAAAACTCTTTGGCAGCTTCTCTGACCGGGAGCTGAAAAAGATCAATCCCATTACCAAAAAGGTGCTGGCACTGGAAACAAAGTATCAGCCGATGTCCGATGCCGAGCTGCAGGCGCAGACCCCGGCCCTGAAAGAGCGGCTGGCAAACGGCGAGACGCTGGATGATATCCTGCCCGATGCCTTTGCTGTCTGCCGCGAAGCTGCCTGGCGTGTGCTGGGCATGAAGCACTTCCCTGTGCAGATCATGGGCGGCATTGCCCTGCACCGCGGCTCCATTGCCGAGATGCAGACCGGTGAAGGCAAGACCCTGGTGGCCACCCTGCCCGCCTACCTGAACGCCCTGACCGGCGAGGGCGTGCACATCGTCACCGTCAACGATTACCTGGCCAAGCGCGACAGCGAGTGGATGGGCAAGCTCTACCGCTGGCTGGGCCTGAATGTCGGCCTGATCGTGCAGGGCATCGATGGCGATGCCCGCCGCCGTGCCTACAACGCCGATATCACTTACGGCACCAACAATGAGTACGGTTTTGACTACCTGCGCGACAACATGGTGACCTATAAGGACAACATGGTGCAGCGCGGCCACGCCTTTGCCATCGTCGATGAGGTGGACTCCATCCTGATCGATGAGGCCCGCACCCCTCTGATCATCTCCGGCAAGGGCGAGGATTCCTCCAGCCTGTACACTCAGGTGGACCGCTTTGTCCGCACCCTGCACAAAAGCGTGGTGGTCGAGCTGGAAGATAAGGTGGAGGCCGATGAGCAGACCGACGGCGATTATGTCGTGGACGAAAAGCACAAGACCTGCACCCTGACCGCCAAGGGCATCCAGAAGGCCGAGGAATACTTCAAGGTCGAGAACCTGGCTGCTGCTGAGAATATGACCCTGGCCCACCACATCGATCAGGCCATCAAGGCTTACGGCGTGATGCAGAAGGATATCGACTATGTCGTGAAGAACGGCGAGGTCATCATTGTGGACGAGTTCACCGGCCGCCTGATGATCGGCCGCCGCTACAACGAGGGCCTGCATCAGGCCATTGAGGCCAAGGAGGGTGTGAAGATCGCCGCCGAGAGCAAGACGCTGGCGACCATCACCTTCCAGAACTACTTCCGCATGTACAAGAAGCTGTCCGGTATGACCGGTACCGCCAAGACGGAAGCCACCGAGTTCACCGAGATCTACGGCCTGAACATCGTCACTGTGCCCACCAACCGCCCCAACATCCGCAAGGATTACCCGGACGCGGTCTACAAGACTGTCAACGGCAAGTACAAGGCTGTCATTGAGCAGGTGCTGGAATGCCACAAGAACGGCCAGCCGGTTCTGGTGGGTACCGTCAGCGTGGAAAAGAGCGAGACGCTGGCCAAAATGCTGCAGAAGTACACCCGCGATTTCAATGTCCTGAACGCCAAGAACCACGAGCGCGAGGCTGAGATCGTGGCGCAGGCCGGCAAAAAGGGTGCCATTACCATTGCCACCAACATGGCAGGCCGTGGCACTGATATCATGCTGGGCGGCAACGCCGAGTTCATGGCCAAGGCCCAGATGCGCAGGGAACACTTCTGTGAGAACCTGCTCGACCCCGAAAAGCCGCAGGATGCCGACCCGAATGCGGTGGAGCTCCTGCTGACTGAGGCCGACGGTCACGGCGACACCAACGATGAAAAGATCCTGGCGGTGCGGAAACGGTTTGAGGAGCTGTATGCCCAGTACAAGCCGGCCATCAGCGCCGAGGCAGAGGAAGTGCGCAAGGCCGGTGGTCTGTTCATCATCGGTACGGAGCGGCACGAGAGCCGCCGCATTGATAACCAGCTGCGCGGCCGTGCAGGCCGTCAGGGCGACCCCGGCGCGTCCCGCTTCTACCTGAGCCTGGAGGATGACCTGATGCGCCTGTTCGGCGGTGACCGCGTTTCCAGCCTGATGGATACCCTCAAGCTGGACGAGGATACCCCCATTGAGAACCGGATGATTACCAGTACGCTGGAGAGCGCCCAGAAAAAGCTGGAGGGCCGCAACTTTGAGATCCGTAAGAACGTGCTGAAGTACGACGACGTGATGAACCAGCAGCGCGAGATCATCTATGGCCAGCGCCGCAAGGTGCTGGACGGTGAGGATATCAGCACCGAGATGCACAACATGCTGCGGGAGAACATTGATTCCAGCTGCAAGCAGTTCCTGGCCGGAGATGTGAAGGACGAGTGGGACTTTGGTGCCCTGCGCCGCCACTATCAGGGCTGGCTGACCACCGATGCCGACTTCCACTACACTGTGGCCGATTACGACAGCCTCTCCCAGAAGGGCATCGCCGATCTGCTCTACGACCGCGGAATGCAGATCCTGCAGGCCAAGGAGGTGCGGTACGGCGCACCGGTCATGCGTGAGCTGGAGCGCATCTGCCTGCTCAAGTGCGTGGACCGGATGTGGATGGATCACATCGACAACATGGACCAGCTGCGGCAGGGCATTGCCCTCCGTGGTTACGGCCAGAAGGATCCCGTGGTGGAGTACCGCATCGAGGGCTTTGATATGTTCGACCAGATGGTGGATTCCATCCGGGAGTCCAGCATCAAGATGCTGCTGACCATCGAGGTGCGGCAGGCCGGTGCAGCCCCCAAACGGGAGCAGGTGGCCAAGCCCACCGGCGAGGGCTTTGTGCCCGGCAACGGCGCGCCCGGTGTCAAGGGTGCCCCCAAGGGCCAACCTGTCCGGGTCATCAAGATCGGCCGCAATGACCCCTGTCCCTGCGGCAGCGGTCTCAAGTGGAAAAAGTGCACCTGCGCCCAGTATCACCCTGAAGGAAGCAACGGCGGGGAAAACTGAGTTGGTAACTAAAAATTGTGTTCGTATCGGAACAGTGTCCACCGATCTTGATGCATAAACCCCATCCCCGAAAAGAACTGCTGGAATATCAGGTCAAGCAATTGATTCAAATTCTGGAACAGGAGGGACTTCTGTGAATAACACGATGGAGTACAAGGGCTATGTTGGCAGTGTGGAGTTCTCGGAGGAAGATGGCCTGTTTTATGGCAAGGTCATGGGGATCCGGGCTCTGATCTCTTACGAGGGCAGCACCGCTACAGAGCTGGTAAATGATTTCCACGGTGCAGTGGATGATTATCTGGCATTGTGCGAGGAAAACCACACAGAACCGGAATGTGCCTATAAGGGGAGCTTCAATGTCCGCATTTCCCCGGAATTGCACAAGCAGGCGGTCATTTTTGCAATGGCCCACAATATGAGTCTGAACAGTCTGGTGGAAAATTCCATTGAACAGGCTGTCCATGCAGGCTGAAAATCAAACAGAACGGGAGCTGACTGATATGTTGACTGCAAAAGAACTGCTGGGCTGTGCCCAGGCGCTGGAACCCCAGCTGGTGGAGTGGCGGCGCACCCTGCACCGTCACCCGGAGGTGGGCTTTGATCTGACCCAGACCAAGGCACTGGTGAAAAAGGCCCTGACCGAGATGGGCTACGAGCCCAAGGACTGCGGCAAGGCCGGTGTCATTGCGCTGGCAGGCGGCAAAAAGCCCGGCAAGACCATCCTGCTGCGGGGCGATATGGATGCCCTGCCCATTCAGGAGGAATCCGGCGTGGATTACGCTTCCGAGGTGCCGGGCAAGATGCACGGCTGCGGCCACGATATGCACACGGCAATGATGCTGGGTGCTGCCCAGCTGCTCAAGGAGCACGAGGACGAGATCGAGGGCACCGTCAAGCTGGAGTTCCAGCCCGCCGAGGAGATCTTCCAGGGCTCGCCCGATATGATCGCCAACGGCCTGCTGGAAAACCCCAGCGTGGATGCGGCAGTCATGTTCCATGTGCTGGGCGGAATGCCCATTCCCGCCGGTGTGGTGCTGGTGCCTGCCTGCGGCGGCATCACCATGGCAAGCTGTGAGCAGTATCACATCATCGTCCACGGCAAGGGCGGCCACGGTTCCATGCCGGAAAAGTGCATCGACCCCATCACGGCGGCGGCACACATCCACATTGCCCTGCAGGAGATCAACAGCCGGGAGCTGGATGCCCACAGCTTTGGCGTGTTCACCACCGGCCGCTTCCAGGCAGGCGCGGCCTCCAATGTCATCCCGGACAGCGCGGAGATGTGGGGCACCATCCGCACCACCGACCCCGAGGGCGCAGTGACGGAGCTGCTGCACAAGCGGATGACCGAGATCGTGCAGGGGGTGGCTACGGCTTACCGCTGCACCGCCGAGATCACCTTCAGTGATTACTGTCCCTGCATGGTGGTGGACAAGGAGCTTGCCGGCAACGCCCTGACCTATATGGGTGAGCTGCTGGGCAAGGGTGCAATGGATATGACCCCGATGACCGGCGGCAAGCCCGGCGGCGGCAGCGAGGATTTCGCGTTCGTCAGCCATGAGGTGCCCACCGTGAGCATGTTCCTGACGGCGGGCAACGCCAACGAGGGCTACACCTACGGCCAGCATCACCCCAAGGTGAAGTTTGATGACAGCGTCCTCTTTGAGGGCAGCGCGGCCTACGCCTATATGGCCCTGCGCTGGCTGCAGGAGCACAAGTGATCGGATAAAAACAAAGACCTCCTCTGGAAAACGGCCAGAGGAGGTCTTTCTATATTATGGGCAAAAAGGCCGAGCAACGGAAAAGCCTTTGCCTTATGAATCTGTCTTGTCTGCCTGCTCGATCAGGCTTCCAGGAACACTTTGCGCAGGGAGGTGTTGGTCTCCACGATCTTCACCAGCAGCACGCCCAGCACGGTGCAGCTGATGAGCTCACCGATGCCGACGGAGATGCCGTTGGTGATGCAGGCCAGCCACAGCGGAGCGGAGGAAGAGGGATCGGGGAACATGACGGCGATCTCAATGCCGATGATGACCGCATTGAAGAGCACGGGCGGCAGGGAAGGCACGATGGCCAGACCCTTGAAGCGGACGTTCCGCAGTTTGTAAGTCACAACACAGGCCAGCAGGGTGGCCAGGGTGCCAAAGATAACATCTACAATGGTGGAGCCCAGCAGGTTTGCCAGGAAGCAGCCCAGCACCACGCCAACGATGTACTCGGCACCGAACACGGGCAGCAGGCAGAGGGCCTCGGCAACACGCACCTGCACCGCACCGTAGGAGAACGGCTGCAGCGCCATGCAGAGCACCACATAGAGAGCTGCGACCACAGCGCAGCGGGCCAGTTTGCGGACAGTAAAATTCTGATTCATAACAATACTCCGGCGGATGAATTTTGACCGCACAGGGACCGCCAGCCCTATGGGTTTGGCCCGGCATGGTTCGAGACACGCCGGGGAGCCTAAAATCCTAAGTTGCTCTTTCAGGTTGCCGCGCAAAAGCACAGCAAAAGGGAGTATAGCATAAATTGCCGCAAAATGCAACGGCCTGCAAACAAAAAAGAACTGCCGCGGCGGGCAGTTCTCAGAAAAAACTCAGCGTGCGTGACCAACGTAGACCAGAGCAATGGTGTCGGGGCCGGTGTTGGCGGAAACAACGCCGCCCAGCGGGAAGGTGATGAGCGGGTCTTTGCCGAACGCCTTGCGGCAGGCCTTGATCAGATCATCCTTCTGGGGGATGTTGGTGTGGCCGATCATATAATCAAAGTCCTCCACACCCTCGCTGCGCTTTTTGGCCAGTTCCACCATGGCGGGCACGACCTTGTCATCGCCGCGCACCTTGGCCTCCACCTTGGTCTTTCCGTCGATCAGGGTGATGATGGGGCGGATGCCCATCAGCTCGCCCATGACAGCGGCGGCGGCAGAGATGCGGCCGCTCTTCTTCATCTGCTTCAGGCTGTAAGGTCCGAGGACGATCTCCATCTTGTCCATCTGGGCCTCGAACTCCTGAATGACGTGGCTGATCTCCGCACCATTCTGCAGCTTGCGCGCCATCTCACAGACATACCAGCCAAAGGGCATGGAGTAGGTGTGCGGGTCCAGCAGGTGGATCCGCAGGTGGTGCTCCGGGCGCTCCTCCCGCAGCATCCCCTGGGCCATCACGGCGTTGTTGTAGGTGGAGGAGCCGCTGCGGTTGATGGGCACATGGATCACATCGGTGTAGCCCTCGTCCACATACTGGCAGTACTTTTCGCAGAACTGGATGGGGGTGATGGCAGCCGTGGAGGGAATGCCCTTGGCGGCGCGCATCTTTTCGTAGAACTCCTCATTGGTGCAGCTCTCACGCTCGATATAGTCTACATCATCCAGCAGGATGTGAAAGCTCATAATATCAATGCCGTACTTCTCGGCCAGCTCCTGCGGGATATCGCAGGAGGAATCGGTCAGGATCGCGATCTTGCTCATAATGTCCCTCATTTCCATTCGTATTCTCGCAGGCGGCCATGGTCCAGCAGCTCCGGAAAATCCCACTGGCGCAGGACCTCGTACACACCCACAGCCACACTATTGGAAAGGTTCAGGCTGCGGCAGGTATCCCGCATGGGCATCCGGATGCAATGCTCCTGGTTGGCCGCCAGCAATGCCTCAGGCAGGCCGGCATCCTCCCGCCCGAACACGAGATAGGCCCCGTCCGGGTACTGGATGTCGGTGTAGCGCTGGGGCGCTTTGGTGGTAAAGTAGTAGAACGGGCCTTTGTTCCGGGCAAAGAAATCCTCCAGCCCATCATAGTAATTGATGTCGAGGTAGTGCCAGTAGTCCAGTCCGGCATGCTTGAGCTTTTTGTCATCGATGGCAAAGCCCATGGGCCCCACCAGATGCAGGCGGCAGGCCGTGCAGGCACAGGTGCGGGCCACGTTGCCGGTGTTCTGGGGGATGCGGGGCTCTACCAGAACGATGTTCAGGGTCGGTTTTTCGCTCATGGCGGCCTCCTCAGTCATTCCAGCTCACCGGGCAGAGCCGGGGCAGCAGGGGCTCGAACCAGACACCGTACCGGGTGTCCTGATCGGCGGGGGTCTGCTGAATGGCCAGCGAGACGAACTCGGCGGCGTTGTCGGCAGCGGCGCTCAGGGCGTTGCCCTGGATCAGCGAGCCAATGAGCACGGCACCGTACAGGTCACCTGTGCCCGGGAAGCTGCGGCTGATGTGCAGTTTTTTGATGACGAAGCGCTCGCGGCCGGAGCCTGCGCAGCCGATGTACTTGCCCAGTGCGAGGCCGGTGACCACCGCGCTGGGGGCCAGCGTCAGCAGCTCGTCGGCCAGCGCCTGAGCGGAAGCGTCATCGAATGCGTCGGTCTGGAGCTCCCGCTCCAGCAGCAGGGCGGCCTCGGTGGCGTTGGGCAGGATCAGGTCTGCCCGGCGGCAGAGCCCGCGCATCCGGTCGATGAGAGCCGGGGTCACTGTGGAGTAGGCCTTGCCGTTGTCCCCCATCACAGGGTCCACCACCTTGCGGGCAGCAGGCCAGAGATCGAACGCCTTTTCGGCCAGCGCCACCTGCTCCTCGCCGCCTAAGTAGCCGGTGTAGATACAGTCAAACTCCACACCCAGCTCCCGGTAGTGCTTCAGAGCGGCCAGCCCGTAGGCGGCACCGTCCAGCCGTGCCGGTGTGCCCAGACCGCCCGTGTGGGTGGAGAGCACCACAGTGGGCAGGGCCACAGGCTGGCAGCCCATAACGGACAGCACCGGCAGGATGACCGCCAGGCTGCACCGGCCCATGCCGGAGAGGTCGTGAATGCAGAGAATTTTTTTCGGTTCAGTCGGTTTCAACAAAAAGGATCCTCCTTTGCGCCATCCACGGGCCGCACAGGGCCCAGTTTCTCAGCGTATGATACAGTATACCACATTTTGCGGGACAAAAAAAGCGCATACCGGATTCTTTACAGGAAATACTAGCCACAGCGGCAAAAAATCACACAGCGGAAAGGAGAGAGCCACATGAAAAACACAAATCGTCAGCCTTCCTCCGGCAGTGTTCTGCTGGGCATGGCGGCAGGCGCGGCCCTGGGGGCCGTGGGCACCATGGCAATGGCACAGAACCAGCGGCAGGTCAAGCGCACCGCACGCAAGCTGGCCAAGGGCGCGGAACGCGCCATGAGCCAGCTGGACACCATGGTCACGGATCTCGTGGAGCGCAGGATGGATCTGTGAGGGCAAACAAAAAGGCAGGGCCCGCGGGCTCTGCCTTTTTGCTTGCCATTTACTTCTGGTTCCAGATACACATCCGGGCGCTGGTGTTGATCTCGCCCAGGACCTGCAGGTCCATCTGAATGTTGCAGGTCACAAGGACCGATTTGTTCACATCGCTGCCGGTGAGTACCGAGGCGGGCAGGTTCTTGATGGTGAGCACCGCCGTGGCCTTGTTGAAATCACCGGTCAGGGTGCCGTCGTAGGTCACATCGCCGATGGTCAGGCCGGACAGATAGCCGGTGACACCCAGCTTGGATACCTGCATGACCGGCAGGGTCAGGGTGTAAGTGCCGTTGGCCTGCCGGGTGAGGGTGGCGGTGCGATCGGGATCGATGCCGCTGTTGGCCATGGATTCCTTATCAGAGCGTTCCTTCCAGAATTTCACACCGACATTCTGGCTGCTGGCGGCACCGGCACTGACAGCCAGCACCAACAGCAGCACCAGCGAGATCAGCGCTGCGCCGGAGCGTTTGAATGTATTTTTCATAAAGATCAACCTTTCCTGGCCGCGCGTGTGCGGCCTGCTCTGGTGTCCTGTTGGGGCAGGACACAGGGTTTGTCAACGCTAAAATATCACGCCAGCGATAACATGTCAATCTGCTTCGTGAGCTTTTCACAAAAAAGTTTCACTTATGAAATTAAAAAGTAGAAAAAATATCCGCTCCCCTGTGCGGGAAGCGGATATTGTAAAACCTCTCAGGCTCTTTGCGCCAGCTCCCGTAATAGGGGAGGCAAGCCGCAGGTGACGGAGAGATTACAGTTCAAAATTGGGGTCGTCCTTCAGAACGTGGATCTCGCTCATATAGGGGCTCTGCTCAGGGTCAGTGAAGGGAGCTTCCTTCATATACTTGTTCAGCTGGATGGCGGTGCGTGCGGGGTCGGCAATGGTGCCTGCGCCGCCGATGCAGCCGCCGGGGCAGCCCATGCCCTCCAGCAGGTAGCCGTTATACTTGCCGGCCTTGGCCAGCATCAGCAGCTTCTTGCAGTCGGCCAGACCCTGTGCGGATGCGATCTTGACCTCCATATCGGGGTGCCATTCCTTGATCTTGTTGGCAACGGCATTGGCAACGCCGCCGGACTGTGCAAAGCCGCGGCCTGCAGCAGAGGCGGAGCAGAGTGCTGCCTCGTTCTCATCCACTTCCAGCAGATCGATGTCCAGATCCTTGCCCTCGATGATACCGGCCAGCTCCTCAAAGGTCAGCACAAAGTCCACGTCAGAGCGGACCGTGCGGCGGGAAGCCTCCAGCTTCTTGGCGGCGCAGGGGCCGATGAAGCACATGCGGGCGGTGGGGTCTTTCTGCTTCATCATGCGGGCGGTGAACACCATGGGGGTCATGGTCATGGAGATGTTCTTGGCCAGAGCGGGGAAGGCGGTCTTTGCCATCATGCTCCATGCGGGGCAGCAGGAGGTGGCCATGAAGTCCAGCTTCTCGGGCACTTCCTCCAGGAAGTCGTGGGCCTCGTCCACGGTGCACAGGTCGGCACCGATGGCGACCTCCACGACATCGTAGAAGCCAATGGCCTTCAGGGCAGCCTTCAGCTTGCCGGCAGAAGCCAGAGAGGGGAACTGGTTGACGAAGGCGGGAGCAACCAGAGCGTAGATGCGGTCGCCGCGGTTGAAGCCCTGGATCAGCTGGTAGATCTGGCCCTTGTCGGCAATAGCGCCGAAGGGGCAGTTCACCAGACACTGACCGCAGGATACACACTTGCTGTAATCGATCTCGGCACGGCCCAGCTCGTCAGAGTGGATCGCACCCATGCCGCAGGCAGCGGCGCAGGGACGCTCGGTCTTGACGATGGCATTGTAGGGGCAGACAGTGGCACAGCGGCCGCACTTGATGCACTTTTCCTGATCGATGGTGGAACGGCCGCTCTCCCAGGTGATGGCCTTCTTGGGGCAGACTTCCATACAGGGGTGGGCCAGACAGCCCTGGCACAGGTCAGAGACCTTGACCAGCTTCTCGGGGCAGCGGTTGCAGGCGAACTTGATCACGTTCACCAGCGGGGGATCATAGTACTTATCGGCAATGGAAGCATCCTCCAGGCCGGAGACCACACTGTTGTGCTCATCCATGCGGCGGGTGGGCAGGCCCATGGCCAGACGGACACGCTCCTCGACGATGGCGCGCTCCAGGAAGATGTCCTTGCGCAGCTTGCCTTCCTCACCGGGGATGATGGTGTAGGGGATCTTGCGCATCAGGTGGTTGGCCTGCTCGCCCTTGACGTTGGCGTAAGCCATGCGGGCAACCTCGGTAAACACCTGACGGCGGATCTGAATGACTGTGGTATTGATTCCTCTAAAACTCATTCCAATCTCTCCTTGTTCAGAAACAGAAAACATCCCGCTGCCGCACTGGACTGCTGCAGGCGGAATTTGCTTTGCTCCGGGCCGGCTGGTACCGCACCGCTGCAACCGGCGCTCCGTCCCAGATATCCAGTTTCATTTTAACATAAACGGGCCTGCGTGAAAAGAGAAAATTTCAAATATGTTAAAGAATTAGCAAATAGTACAGGACGCACAAGATTTAACGAAGTTTTTTAGCAGAGTGCTGCACGGACGCGCTCGCCATCGTACTCGCCCAGCCTGACGTGAACGATCTCGCCGCTCTTGTGGCCGGGGGCAGAGACCACCACCGGGATGTACAGCCGGGTGTAGCCTGTGAACAGCGTCTCGGAGAGGGGTGTTTCCAGCAGGACCTCGTCCTCGGTGCCGACATGAGCGGCCAGCACCTCCCGGCGGACCTCCTCGGCCAGCGCGTTCATCTCGCGGCTGCGGGCCTGCTTCTCCCGCTCGTGCACCTGAGCCGGAAAATCATAAGCCGGGGTGCCGCTGCGGCGGGAGTAGGGGAACACATGGACTTTCAGGAAGCCGATCTTCTTGAGGAAGGCACAGCTTTCCTCAAAGTCGGCCTGGGTCTCACCGGGGAAGCCGCAGATGCAGTCGGTGGTAAAGCTGACAGGGCGCTCCCCATAGGCGGCGCGGATCTGGTCCACCACCTGGGCGTACTGCTCCGCGGTGTAGACCCGGCGCATCCGGCGCAGGGTGGAGGTGCAGCCGCTCTGCAGGCTGAGGTGGAACTGGGGGCAGAGCTTTTCCACCGCTGCCAGCCGGGTGATGAACTCCGGGGTCAGCATGTCGGGGTCCAGGCTGCCCAGACGGATCCGCTCGATGCCCTCCACCTGAGCGCATTTTTCCACCAGCTCCACCAGATTGGTCCCGGTGTCCAGACCGTAGCTGGGCAGGGAAATGGCGCTGAGCACGACCTCGCGGTAGCCGGAGGCGGCCAGCTGGCGCAGCTCCTTCAGGATGCTGTCCTCGGCGCGGCTGCGCACCGGGCCGCGGGCGCGGGGGATGACGCAGTAGGCACACTGGCGGTTGCAGCCATCCTCCACCTTGATAAACGCACGGGTGTGGGTCTCGAACCGCTCCACGGGCAGCTCCTCAAACAGCTCGCCCCGCTGGTGGGGCGTAACGGCAACGATGCGCTCGTGGCCGTCCAGCAGCTTGAGCACATTGTCCAGGATGGCTTTGCGGTCTCCGTTGCCGCAGACGAGGTCAGCCTCCATGAACTGGGCAGCCTCCTCGGGGAAAGCCTGAGGATAGCAGCCGGTGAGCACGGTCACGGCACCGGGATTTTCGCGCTTGGCGCGGCGCAGCCACTTGCGGCTCTTCTGGTCGCCAAAGTTGGTCACGGTGCAGCTGTTCACCACAAAAACATCCGCTTCTTCGCCCTCCGGCACGATGGTGAAGCCAGCGCCCCGGAACATCTGCTCCAGCGCGCCGGTCTCGTTCAGGTTGACCTTGCAGCCAAGGGTATAAAAACAAACTCGCATAAAGATCCTCTCAGATGAACGGCCTCACCCTCTCCGTCAGCGCTGACGCGCTGCCACCTCTCCCGAAGGGCGAGGCTTTGGCAATCCATGCAAAGTTACTGGTTTTGTCAAAAGCTCTCCCTTTGGGAGAGCTGGACGCGAAGCGGCCTGAGAGGGTGAGCCAGCTAAAGTGTTTATAAACTCTCCTATTATAGCAGATTTTCATCCCGTAGAAAAGGGCATTGACCCCTCTTTTTTTGCATAGAATGCAACCAGAGACTTTACGCGGGGAGGTACGAGGAATGGAACGGAGAAATTTGGCCCTGCTCTGCGCGGGGGTGCTCTGCTTCTGGCTGTTTGCGCTGGCTGTGGGTACGGCACAGGGGGCCGGGCTGCGGGTGGCCATTGGGGGAACGGGACCGGCAGTGCAGGCGGATGCTCCGGCGGTGCTGGCGGCGGCTCCGGCCAACAGCGGGCTGCAGCTGGAATGCCGGGCGGCAATCCTCATGGAGCCGGAGACGGGCCGGGTGCTCTACGAGAAAGCACCGGATGAGCGGATGCCCATTGCTTCCATCACCAAGCTGATGACCCTGCTGCTGACCTTTGAGGCCATCCGCGGTGGAAAACTGACCCTCGATACCCCCGTGCCGGTGAGCGAACACGCCTACCACATGGGCGGCAGCCAGATCTGGCTGGAGCCTGGGGAGCAGTTCACGCTGGACGAGATGTTGCGGGCCATCTGCGTTTCCTCGGCCAACGATGCCGCTGTGGCAGTGGCCGAGCTGGTGGGCGGCAGCGAGCCGGTGTTCGTGGAACAGATGAACGCCCGGGCGGCGGAGCTGGGGATGACCAACACCACCTTCCGGAACGCCTGCGGGCTGGACACCGAGGGCCATCTCTCCACGGCGCGGGATGTTGCCATCCTGAGCCGGTACCTTCTCAATACCTGCCCGGAGCTGCTGCACTATACCGGCATCTGGACGGACAGCCTGCGGAACGGCCAGACCCAGCTGGTGAACACCAACAAGCTCCTGCGCCGGTACAGCGGCATCACCGGGCTCAAAACCGGCACCACCAGCGGGGCGGGGGTCTGCATCAGCGCCAGCGCCACCCGGGACGGCCTGACCCTGATCGCCGTGGTGCTGGGGTCACCCTCCAGCGCCGACCGGTTCCACTCCGCCACCACCCTGCTGGACTACGGTTTTGCCAACTATGCCGCCGCCCCGCTGCCCACCCTGCCGGAGCGCCCGCTGGAATTGGCCGTAAAGGGCAGCGCCGAGGACAGCGTGCCGCTGGATTACGCCGCCCTGCCCGAGACGATCCTGATAGAGAAGGGAACGGCCTCTGCCCTGCGGGCTGAGCTGACCCTGCCCGAGGCGCTGGAAGCCCCCGTGGAAAAGGGGCAGACAGTGGGAAAGGTGAGCATTTTTCAGGATGATACCTTATTGAATGAATACGAAGTAAAAGCGGCTGCGGATGCCCCGCTGCTGACCTTTGGCGGCGCGCTGGAGCTGCTGTGGCAGTGCCTGCTGGGAGCATAGCGGGCAAAAGAAACACATCACCGAATAAAAGCGGTTAGCAGGAACAAAGCAGCGTTGGCGGGCCTGAACAAAAGATGTCAGGACAGCCAAAAGAACACTATTAAAATTGTATGAAATCCGGGGATTTTGGCCTTGACTTTGCACGATTGGAACGGTACACTTATACTAACAAAACCCTCAGGGAGCACGTCCCGTAAAAACGTTTGGAGGTTCTGATAGAATGAGCGTCGTTCTGAATACAAAGCACCTCTCCAGTTTTATCAACGAAGAGGAATATAAGGCCATTTATCCTCAGGTGGAAGCGGCTCACAACCAGCTGGAAGCCAAGAATGGCCCCGGCAATGATTTCCTGGGCTGGATGTACCTGCCCCGCGATTACGACAAGGAAGAGTTTGCCCGCATCAAGGAAGCTGCCAAGAAGATCCGTGAGGACTCCGAGGTGCTGGTGGTTGCCGGCATCGGCGGCAGCTATCTGGGCGCCCGCGCTGTGATCGAGGCCGTCAAGGGCCTGTACCACAACGAGCTGGAGGATGGTCCCAAGATCTACTTCTGCGGCAACAGCATCAGCCCCAGCTATCTGAATGATATCATTGCTCTGTGCAAGGGCAAGAAGTTCTCCATCAATGTCATCTCCAAGTCCGGTACCACCACCGAGACCAGCCTGGCGTTCCGCGTTCTGCGCAAGCTGCTGGAGGATGAGATGGGTGTTGAGGAAGCCAACAAGCGCATCTATGCCACTACGGACCGTGCCAAAGGCACCCTGAAGCAGCTGGCTGACGCGCAGGGCTGGCCCACCTTCGTGGTTCCTGACGATGTGGGCGGCCGCTACTCCGTTCTCTCCGCTGTGGGCCTGCTGCCCATCGCTGCCGCCGGGATCAGCATCGACGAGCTGATGAAGGGCGCAGCCGATGCCATGGAGCGCTTCTCCGTGCTGAGCCCGGACAACGACGCTTACAAGTATGCCGCCATCCGCAACATCCTGTACCGCAAGGGCAATGCTGTTGAGATCCTGGAGTGCTACGAGCCCAACTTCACCCTGATGAACGAGTGGTATAAGCAGCTGTTCGGCGAGAGCGAGGGCAAGGACAACAAGGGCCTGTTCCCCGCAAGCTGCATCTTCTCCACTGACCTGCACTCCATGGGCCAGTTCATCCAGGAAGGCTCCCGCATCATGTTCGAGACCATCGTGGATGTCAAAAAGCCTGCGCAGGATCTGTTCATCGAAGAGCTGAAGGGCAACTTCGACGGCCTGAACTTCCTGGCGGACCAGAATATGAGCGTGGTCAACCGCAAGGCCATGGAGGGTACCATCCTTGCCCACACCGACGGCGGCGTGCCTGAGGTGCTGATCGAGGTGGACGACCTGACTGCTTATAATGTAGGCTACCTCATCTACTTCTTCTGGCGTGCCTGTGCATGCAGCGGCTACCTGCTGAGCGTGAACCCCTTCAACCAGCCGGGTGTCGAGAGCTACAAGAAGAACATGTTCGCTCTGCTGGGCAAGCCGGGTTACGAGAACCTGACCGCCGAGCTGGAAGCAAAGTTGAAGTAAGCAGGAAACAAAAATGATCTCCCGCCGCAAGGCGTGGAAAATACAGGAGGACAGAACTATGATTAAACTGATTGTTGGTACCAAGGGCTCCGGCAAGACCAAGGCAATGATCGACCAGATCAATGACGCGGTCAAGACCTCCAAGGGCAACGTCGTCGTCGTGGAAAAAGGCATGAAGCTGACTTACGACATCGCCCCCGCTGCACGTCTGATCGATCTGGATGAGTATAAGATCGCCGGCGGCGAGATGCTGTACGGCTTTGTTGCCGGCCTGATGGCAAGCAACTACGATATCACCGACCTGTACATCGACGGCATCCTGAAGGTGCTGGATCACGATATCAACCGTCTGGGCGCTGTGCTGGACGAGATGGCCGCCATTGCAGGCGATTCCGTCAAGGTCACTGTTACTGTCAGTGCTGACGAGGCTGCTCTGCCTCACGACGTGAAAAAGTACCTGTAATTTTCTGAACTGAGCGCATTCCAACGGGCAGGAAACCGGAAAATCAAAATTTTTTCGGTTTTCTGCCTGTTTTGGTGTTGACAAAGGTTGGCTTTGGCGCTATACTAACAAAGCAGCCTTTTATGAGGTGTACTATGCAATTTGACCTGAGAAAGTTTATCGCAACCGGCACACAGCCTTACCATGCAGAGTTTCCCTGTGATTTGTCTGCACGGGACTTTGCCGGTGCAAGGATCGAACAGCCCGTGACGGCCAGCTTTACCGCTGAGTCGGACGGCGACGAGGTCCGGATGACACTGCGGGCAAAAGCATTGGTGCACGGAGAGTGCGCCCGCTGTCTGGACCCGGTTGAGCGGGAAGAGACAGTTGAAGCGGAGTGGACAGCAAAGGAGCGGGATCTGGATGACCCGGATTTCGAGCTTCCGCTGGACGAAAAAGGACATCTGGATGTGGATGAATGGCTTGCCCAGGAGTTTATGTTCCAGATCCCCACGGTGCTGCTTTGCAGCGCCGACTGCCCGGGGCTATGCCCCCGGTGCGGCAAGAAGAGGGCAGAGTGTACCTGCCCGCCGGAGGAAGACAAAGCCGCTCCTGTTGACGCAAGGCTCGCAATCCTCAAATCACTGCTGAACTGAGAAACCCATCAAGGAGGTGCAAAAATATGGCAGTACCTAAGAGACATCTTTCCAAGGCCCGCCGCGACAAGCGTCGCAGCAATGTTTGGAAGCTGGAGGCCCCCGCACTGGTCAAGTGCAGCAACTGCGGCTCTCTGAAGCTCCCCCACCAGGCATGTGGCAACTGCGGTTACTACAAGGGCGAGGAAGTCATCAAGAAGGCCTAATTTGCGCAAAATTGGTGGCACATTGGTGTTATGTTGAGAAGGGGATGGCGCAATGCCTTCCCCTTCTTTCTTTGTCTGGAGGTGAAATGCAATGGCGATCAAGATCGACCGCATCGATGCGGGCAGTGAAGCCGAGGCACTGGGCCTGCAGCCCGGCGATGAGCTGCTGAGCGTGGATGAAAATGAGCTGAACGATACGCTGGACTATGATTTTTATACCGACAGCAGCAGCTTTCACCTGAAGGCAAAGGTTGCCGATGGCATCCGGGAGTGGGATGTCCGGCGCGCGGAGCGCGGCCCCTTTGGCTGCGATTTCTCCACCTATCTGGGCGACCAGAAGCATTCCTGCTCCAACCACTGCATGTTCTGCTTCATCGACCAGCTGCCCCCCGGTATGCGCGAGAGCCTGTATTTCAAGGATGATGACGAGCGGCTGAGCTTTCTGTTCGGCAACTACATCACCATGACCAATATGCAGGATCACGAGATCGACCGCATCATCAAGATGCACATCTCGCCCATCAACATTTCGGTGCACACCACCAACCCCCAGCTCCGTGTCCGGATGCTGGCCAACAAGCGGGGCGGCGAGGTGCTCAAGTACCTGCCCCGTCTGGTGGAGGGCGGCATCGCCGTCAACTGTCAGCTGGTGCTCTGCCGGGGCATCAACGATGGCGAAGAGCTTCGCCGCACCCTGGGCGACCTGCTGGAGCTGACCCCCATGGTGCAGAGCATTGCCGCTGTGCCCTGCGGTGTGACGGATTACCGCCAGAATCTGTTCAAGCAGACCCCCTATGATGCCGAGACCAGCGCCGCTGTCATCGACATCATGGAGGAGTTTGGCGATGAGTGCAAGCGCCGCCACGGCAAGCGCATTATCTACCCCAGCGATGAGTGGTATCTCAAGGCGAGGCGGCCCATCCCCTCGGCGGAGTTCTATGAGGACTTTGACCAGCTGGAAAACGGCGTGGGCATGATGCGCCTGTTCGAGGATGAATTCCGGGCAGAGCTGGACAGGCCCCACCGCATCTACGGCACCAAGCAGATCGATGTGGTCACCGGTACCATGGCAGGCCCCCTCATCACTGAGCTGATGGACGAGCTCCACCGCCAGTACCCCATGATCGATGTAAAAGTTCACGTTGTCAAGAATAATTTCTTTGGCGGCAACGTGGGCGTGGCGGGGCTTGTCACCGCCACCGATATCATTGCCCAGTGTGAGGGAAAGCTGAAAAGCGGCACCCTGGGCATCCCCGCTGTCATGCTGCGGGAAGAAAAAGATACGTTCCTCGATGATATGACCATTGCCCAGCTGGGCGAACGGCTGGGGGTCAAGGTCGAGGTGCTGCCGGTGGGCGGCGGCGATGAGGCAAAAGCCCTGCTCCGCACCGGCCTGCATATTTCGAGAAGAAGAGCATAACGAAAGGAGGAACCCCCTATGAGCAAACCCATCGTAGCAGTGGTTGGCCGCCCCAATGTGGGCAAGTCCACCCTGTTCAATAAGCTCTGCGGCCAGCGGCTGGCCATCGTGGAGGATACCCCGGGCATCACCCGCGACCGCATTTTTGCAAACTGCGAGTGGAGCGGCCACGAGTTCATGCTGGTGGACACCGGCGGCATCGAGCCCAAGGCGACCGAGGGTATTCTGGCCCACATGCGTGAGCAGGCAGAAATCGCCATTGACACCGCTGACTGCATCATCATGGTGGTGGATGTCCGCGACGGCCTGACCGCCGCCGACGAGGAAGTGGCCCACATGCTGCGCCGCAGCCACAAGCCCATCATTCTGGCTGTCAACAAGTGCGATAAGACCGGCGAGGCCCCCATGGAGCTCTACGAGTTCTATAACCTGGGCTTTGACGAGGTGCTGCCCATCTCGTCCGTGCACGGTCACGGCACCGGCGACCTGCTGGACGCGGTCTGCGCCCATCTCGATTTCAGCGAGACCGTGGTGGAGGAGGACCGCATCCCCGTTGCCATCATCGGCCGCCCCAACGTGGGCAAATCCAGCCTGACCAACCGCATTCTGGGCGAGAACCGGATGATCGTTGCCAACGAGGCCGGTACCACCCGTGATGCCATTGACACCCCCGTGGACAACGCCTATGGCAAGTTCATCTTTACCGATACCGCCGGTCTGCGCAAGCGCAGCAACATCTCTGACGGCCTTGAGCGCTATATGGTCGTGCGCGCGCTGGCCGCTGTGGAGCGCAGCCGCGTGGCCCTGATCCTGGTGGATGCCACCGTTGGCTTTACCGAGCAGGACAGCAAGGTGGCCGGTTATGCCCACGAGCAGGGCAAGGCCTGCATCATCGTTGTCAACAAGTGGGATGCTGTGGAGGGCAAGGAGACCAACACCATGGAGCATCAGCGCCGGGATTACGCCGATTGCTTCAGCTTCATGGGATATGCGCCCATCATCTTCATTTCGGCCCAGACCGGCTATAACGTGAACAAGCTGATGCAGCTGATCCGTGACGTGGATGCCCAGAACGGTGCCCGCGTGCCCACCGGTGTCCTGAACGAGATGCTGGCCCGCGCTACCGCCCGGATGCAGCCGCCCAGTGACAAGGGCCGCCGCTTGAAGATCTTCTACCTGACCCAGGCTTCCACCCGTCCCCCGACGTTTGTGGCCTTCGTCAACTCCAAGCAGCTGTTCCATTTCAGCTATCAGCGGTATCTGATCAACCAGATCCGGGAGAACTTTGGTCTGGAACACACGCCCATCCGCCTGGTGATCCGTGAGCGCGGCACCGGCAGCGTCGGCGCAAAAGATGTGTAACAGGGGAGGCGGCTGTTGATGATGACCTTCTTCATCGTTCTGGCTGCCGCTGCGCAGGCTTACCTGCTGGGCAGCGTGGACACCGGCATCCTGGTCAGCAAGTACCTGTACCACGATGATGTCCGCAATCACGGCAGCGGTGCGGCCGGTATGACCAACATGCTGCGCACTTTTGGCAAAAAGGCAGCGGCGCTCACCGCCGCAGGCGACGTGCTGAAAGGCGTTGCAGCTGTCTGCATCGGCCGCTGGCTCTTCGGGTTCCTGCCCGCAGATGCCGCCGTTTCGCCCTATCTGGGCGTGTATCTGACCGCCATTCTGGCCGTGGTGGGCCACACCAAGCCCATCTATTTCGGCTTCAAGGGCGGCAAGGGCGTGCTGGTGGCGGGAGGTGCCATCCTGGCGATTCAGCCCATCCTCCTGCCATTGCTGACCGTCGTTTTTCTGCTCTGCCTTGTGCCCACCGGCATGGTGTCGCTGGGCAGCATTGCAATGGCGGCATCCTATCCGGTGCTGACCCTCATCTACGGCCTGCTCAAGGGCTTCGCCGCTGACGACCTCATCGTCTGCGTGGTGGGAGCTGCCATCATGGGCGGCATGGTCATCTGGATGCACCGGGCCAATATCCAGCGCATCCGTGAGGGCAAAGAGTACCGCTTTGGTTCCAAGCACAAGCAGTAACCGGAACAAAAATAACAGCGCATCCTTCGGGCAGAGCCTGCCTGCGGGATGCGCTGTTTTGCGTGGAGGGGGCTGTGCCCGGTCGATGTGCCTGCACGGTCCAGTTTACTGAAAAAACTTTGCAAAAAAGGTTGACAAAGGGCGGTGCAGCTGGTATAATAACACACGTCGCAGGACACAAACTGAATATGTGGGGGATTAGCTCAGCTGGGAGAGCGCTTGCATGGCATGCAAGAGGTCAGCGGTTCGATCCCGCTATTCTCCACCAAAAAAGCACTGTACTTCGTAGGAAGTATGGTGCTTTTCTTTTTCTCAGTCGCAAAAAATGGGGGCTGCACTGCCTTGCCTGCATCGTTTTCAGACGTTTTGCAGGCGGTTCAGTGCAGCCCCCGAGTCATTGGTGCTTCGGCAGGTCAGAAGGTGCCGGTTCAGCTGACGATCTCCAGCATCTGATCGAACACCTCTTCCATCTGCCGCACCAGCGTGAACTGGGTGCGAGCGCGGTCAAGGTTGTGGTCGGGTCGGGCGGTGTGGAAATAGTGGTCGCCCTCCAGATAGTCGGTCAGAAAGCGGATGCCGCACTCCAGCGTCATCAGCTTGGCACCCCAGGCAAGGCTCTTTTTCTCCGCAGGGCTCATGGAAGCCCCGGCAGTGGAGAGATACCCCTTGGCGAACACCTCGTACAGGTGCAGGTCAAAGTGGACCTTGCTCTGGTCGGGCTCGTCCTCGGCGCAGTCGTTGGCACCGGTGCGGATGGAGTCGCCGAAATCGTAGGCCGACAGACCCGGCATCACGGTGTCAAGGTCAATGACACAGATGCCTTTTCCGGTGGCGGCATCGATCAGGACGTTGTTGATCTTGGTGTCGTTGTGGGTGACACGCAGCGGGATCTCACCAGCCGCCAGCAGATCCAGCAGGGTGTGGCAGTCTTTTTCCCGCGCATGGATGAAGGCGACCTCCGGTGCAATGTCCTTGGCACGGCCCAGCGCATCGGCGGCAAGGGCTTTTTCAAAGTTTGCATAGCGGTTGGGCGTGTCGTGGAAGCGTGCAATGGTTTCGTGGAGGGTGGAGGCCGGATAATCTGCCAGCTGGTTCTGGAATTTGCCCAGGGTCTCGGCAACAGTGCGGAAGTCGGCCTCGCTGCCCACCTGCTGCAGGCAGATGGTATCCTCTACAAAGTCGTAGGCACGCCACGCGCCGCCCTCGGCATCCAGATGGCAGGCCGCGCCGGACAGGGTGGGGATCACGTTCAGGGTCTCCCGTGCCGGGTCGCCGCCTGCGGCAAGGATCTTCTCCCGCAGATGCCGGGTCACGCCGCAGACATTCTCCATCAGGCCCACCGGGTCGGTAAAGGTGTCGGTGTTGATGCGCTGTAAGATAAAGCGCTTGGAGTGGTCCTCCCGCCAGACCACGAAGGTATCGTTGATGTGACCTTCGCCGTAGTGACGGGCATCGCAGACCACAGGCCCGCCAAAATCAAAGGCATTTGCGGCGGCGCGGAGAATGGGTTCAGTAACAGGTTTCATTTTGAGTTCCTCATTTCTTATCCTTCATGCCGTTTGGCAGGTGCAGGGCGTTGTCCCTGCCGCACCTGACGGCGGTATTCGTTGGGGGTCAGGCCTTCCGCCTTGCGGAAGCACTGCGAAAAGTAGCTGGGGGAGGAAAATCCCATCAGCTCGCTGATCTGCGCCAGGCTGTAACCGGTGTTGCCCAGCATGTATTTGCTCTCCTCAATGCGGCGGCGGTTCAGATAGGTGATGGGAGAAATGCCGTACGCCTTCTGGAAGGTATGGGCCAGGTAGTATTTGTTGATGTGGGCAACCTCGGCAAGGGTATCAAGGGAGATTTCCTCCCGGTAGTTGTTGTCCAGATACCGCTTGATCTCCACGCATTCCCGGTTGTCAGAGCGGGGGGATTCCTCCACCTGCAAAGAGAGGGTGGTGCACCGCACCAGCCAGATGAGCAGGACTTCCAGCAGGTCCTGGCAGACGGTCTCGCAGCCGTCCAGACTGCGGTCCGCCTCAGCCAGCAGCATGTGCAGCAGCGTTACCATCCGCTCCCGGTTTTCCCGGCAGTTGAAGATGGCGTAGGTGGAATCGGCTTTGCCAAACAGGATCTCGATGCCCGAAACGCCCAGTACGATGTATTCCAAAGGCGAGGCGTTCAGGCTCAGCTCGGTGTGCTCCACCTGCGGGTTGACGATGACCATATCGTCCGGCTTGACCGGGAACAGCTGCCCGCTGAGCAGAAACTGCCCCTCGCCGCTGAGGCAGTAGAACAGCTCCGTGCAGGAATGGGTGTGGACCGTGCTGTTCCAGTCGCCGCCGAATCTGCTCTTGCTGATGTACAGCAGCCGGAAGGATTCCCGTGGAGCGGGAGCGTGGCGGATATCAAAGCGCTCGGTACTCATAAAAGGCTCCTTTTGAAGCAGGCACAAAAAATATAAAAATAAAAGCAAGATACTAAAAATAAAATGCGAAAAACGCCGCACTGCTTCGTGCATTTTTTCTCATTATAGGGGCAAATAAGAAAAAAAGCAAGCCCTGTTTTTTGGCGTGGTAAATACTTTCCTTTACATAGAAAGACGAAAATATGTCAAATTGGTTACAGGTGGGGAGAATGTACCAAAACAATACTGCAAAATTTAGTGCTTTTGCCGAAGAAAATGATAAAAAAGCAATATTTCTAAAAATTGAAACAACAAAGACCTTGTTGAAAACTGCAAAAACCTCTATATTGGAATCACAAAAAACACAGCCCCTCGGGCAAAACCTGTTTGCTCCGGCTGTGCATGAACGGAACTTTATGATGGAGGACACATTATGAAACGCATTTCTCGTCGCAATTTCCTGAAAGTGGCCGGTGTGGGTGCCGCTGCACTGGGTCTGGCTGCCTGCGGCGGTTCTTCCAGCTCCACAGCTTCCAGCACGGCTTCTTCCGCTGCTGCATCTGCCGCTCCCGCTGAGGACGTGACCATCAAGGTCGCCGCCATCGAGACCGGCTATGGCGCTGATATGTGGAAGAAGGTCACTGAGGCCTTTACCGCCCAGACCGGCATCAAGGTGGAGCTGACCACCGACAAGAAGCTGGAGGATGTCATCGGACCTTCCATGCAGGGCGGCGATTACCCCGACGTGATCCACCTGGCTACCGGCCGTGAGGCTGCCCTGACCGAGCAGTTCATCAAGGGCAACCTGATCGCGGATATCACCGATGTGCTGAGCATGACCGTGCCCGGCGAGAGCAAGAAGGTGAGCGAGAAGATCGCAGGCGGCTTTACCGACACCTCCCTGACCAACCCCTACGGCGACGGCAAGACCTATCTGGCTCCCATGTTCTACAGCCCCTGCGGCCTGTTCTACAACGCCGGTTTCCTGAAGGAAAAGGGCTGGGACGTGCCCACCACTTGGGACGAGATGTGGGAACTGGGCGACAAGGCTGCCGCTGAGGGCACCTACCTGTTCACCTACCCCACCACCGGCTACTTTGATGCGTTCTTCTACGCACTGATGTATGCCGCCGGCGGCCCGGAGTTCTTCAACAAGGCCACCCACTATGAGGAAGGCATCTGGGATACCCCGGAGGCAAAGACCTGCTTTGACATCGTCAACAAGCTGGCTTCCTACACCAACCCCATTACCCCCGCACAGGCCAACGATCAGGACTTTACCCAGAACCAGCAGCTGGTGCTGGACAACAAGGCCCTGTTCATGCCCAACGGCACCTGGATCGTGGGCGAGATGGCCGAGGCTCCCCGTGCGGATGGCTTTGAGTGGGGCATGACCGCCCTGCCCGCTGTCAAGGCCGGCGGCGACCAGTACAGCTACACCTGGTTCGAGCAGGCATGGATCCCGGCTGGTGCCGAGCATCTGGATGCCGCCAAGCAGTTCGTGGCTTACCTGTACAGCGACGAGGCCTGCAAGCTGTTTGCCGAGAGCGGTGCCATCCAGCCTGTGCTGGGCATCGCCGATGATCTGGAAGGCGACAACAAGATGTTCTACTCCATCTACGACAACGGCGCAAAGGCCGCTATGGGCAACTTTGCCTCCTTCAGCGCCATCCCCGGCGTGGAGGTCCGCACCGTGTTCTTTGACCCCGTCAACTCTCTGGTGTCCGGCAGCATGACCGAGCAGCAGTGGATCGACGGAATCAAGTCCGCCAGCGACCAGATGCGTGCCAATATCATCGAATAATTGAACCCTGCCCAGCGGGGGCGGTTTTGACCGCCTCCGCTTTTTGTGGTTTTCGGGTTCCGATAGAAAGGAGCGGTTTGTCTATGAGATCTGACAAAAGCCGCAGACGGTTCGTCTTTCTCTGCGTGGCACCGGCCACGATCCTGTTCTTTCTCTTTATGATCCTGCCCACCCTCAACGTGTTCCGCATGAGCCTGTACGAGCGCGGTGCCTACTCGCCCAACGAGACCTTTGTGGGCCTGAAGAATTTCCAGCACCTGCTCAAGGACACCCAGTTCATCCGCTCCATGCAGAATATGATCCTGCTGGTGGTAGTGGTGACCATCGTCACCTTTGCCTTTGCGCTGGTGTTTGCGGCCATCCTGACCCGGGAAAAAATCAAGGGGCAGAATTTCTTCCGGGTCATCTTCTACATCCCCAACATCCTGTCGGTGGTCGTCATCTCCGGCATCTTCTCGGCCATCTATAAGCCGGAAAACGGTATGCTGAACAGCATCATCGGCCTGTTCCGGGATATGACAGACCCCATCCTCTGGAAGGGGGAAAAGCTGGTCATCCCCTCCATCATCCTCGCCATGGTCTGGCAGGCCGTGGGCTATTACATGGTCATGTATATGGCTTCCATGTCCTCGGTGCCCGCCAGCCTGTACGAGAGCGCCAATCTGGACGGTGCGGGCCGCCTGACCCAGTTCTTCCAGATCACCATCCCCCTCATCTGGACCAACATCCGCACCACCCTGACCTTCTTCATCATCTCCACCATCAACATGGCCTTCCTCTTTGTCAAGGCCATGACCAGCGGCGGGCCCAACGGTGCTTCGGATGTGGCGCTGAGCTATATGTACAGCCAGAAGGACGCGGGCCTGTATGGCTACAGCATGGCCATTGGCGTGGTCATCTTCCTGTTCTCGTTTGCACTGTCCGCCTGTGTCAACAAGGCCACCGACCGCGATCCGCTGGAATTCTAAGGAGGGAAGAAGATGCAGAATACCACCGAAAGATCTTCCCGCTCGGCGGAAGGTCTCTACAAGTTCTTTATCTATTTTGTGCTGGTCCTGCTGGCGGTGATCATCATCGTGCCGGTGGCATGGGTATTCATGGCCTCCATCAAGCAGAACGCGGAGTTCTACGGCAACCCGTGGGCGCTGCCTGCCGGGTTCTACTGGCAGAACTTTGTCAATGCGTGGAACGGAGCCAAGATGGGCGAGTATATGCTCAACTCTGTCATCGTGACCGCATTGGCGCTGGTGCTGCTGCTGGTCATTGCGCTGCCTGCCGCCTACTGCCTGTCCCGCTTCCGGTTCAAGGGCCGCAAACTGCTGAACACCCTGTTTATGGCGGGCCTGTTCATCAATGTCAACTACATCGTGGTGCCCATCTTCCTGATGCTGCGGGACGGAGATGTCTGGCTGAAGAGCCACTTTGGCAGCAGCTTCCTGCTGAACAATCTGGTGGTGCTGGCGGTGGTGTATGCAGCCACAGCCCTGCCTTTTACAATCTATCTGCTTTCGGGCTATTTTGCCACCCTGCCCCATGATTTTGAGGAGGCTGCCTACATCGACGGTGCAAGCTACTTCTCCACCATGACCCGTATCATCTTCCCCATGGCAAAGCCCTCCATCATCACCATCATCCTGTTCAACTTCCTGTCCTTCTGGAATGAGTACATCATTTCCATGACGCTGATGAGCTCCACCAGCGCGCCCCGCACCCTGCCGGTGGGCCTTTTGAATCTGATGCAGGCCCAGCAGAGCGCGGCCCAGTACGGCACCATGTATGCCGGTCTGGTGCTGGTGATGCTGCCCACCCTGATCCTGTACATCTGCGTGCAGAAGCAGCTGACACAGGGCATGACCGTGGGCGGTCTGAAAGGGTAAGGTGACAAACGATGAAAGCATTCTGGAAAAATCATCCCGCCCTGCGCATGGTGCTGATGCTGGTGCTGTTTGTGCTGTCCATCGCGCTGGTGACAGCAGGCTGGAAAATGACCGGGCAGCTGGCCGGTCTTGGCATCATGCTTTTGGGGGTGGCGCTGCTGCTGGCCGTGCTGGCGCTCTATAACGCCCCCTATCAGGATTGAGGAGAAGAGAGGTAAAGGAGAATTCCCATGGAAGAAAATAGAATGACCGGGCGCGTAACGATCCCGACCGATCTGGACGTGGTGCCCGAAACGCTGGAGATCCTGAAAAAGTGGGGCGCGGATGCCATCCGCGACTGCGACGGCACCGACTTTCCGCAGGAGCTGAAGGATGCCGACGCAAAGATCTACTCCACCTACTATACCACCCGCAAGGACAACGCGTGGGCCAAGGCGAACCCGGATGAGGTGCAGCAGTGCTACATTATGACCGGCTTCTACACCGCCCCCGGTGACACCGTGACCATTCCACTGATGAAGGGCATCAGCCCGGAGTTGATGCAGGTGAACACCAACGACGACATCACCCGCTGGTGGGAGGTCATGGACCGAACCACCGGTCAGCCCGTGCCCCCGGCACAGTGGAGCTACGCCGACGGCAGCGTGACGGTGCAGGCCGTGCCGTTCCACGAGTACACCGTCAGCTTTCTGGCCTACCTGATCTGGGACCCGGTGCACATGTACAATGCTACCACCAACGGCTGGACCAACTTTGAGCACCAGATCACCTTTGACGTGCGCCAGCCCAAGACCCACAAATACTCCATGGAGCGGCTGCGGAAGTTCATTGCAGACCACCCCTATGTCAACGTGATCCGCTACACCACCTTCTTCCACCAGTTTACCCTGATCTTCGATGAGCTGAAGCGGGAGAAGTTCGTGGACTGGTACGGCTATTCCGCCTCGGTCAGCCCCTATATCCTGAAGCAGTTCGAGAAGGAGGTGGGCTATAAGTTCCGCCCGGAGTACATCATCGATCAGGGCTACTACAACAACCAGTACCGGGTGCCCAGCAGGGAATTCCGGGATTTTCAGGCATTCCAGCGCCGGGAGGTGGCAAAGCTTGCCAAGGAGATGGTGGATATCACCCACGAGTGCGGCTGCGAGGCCATGATGTTCCTGGGGGACCACTGGATCGGCACCGAGCCCTTTATGCCGGAGTTCAAGACCATCGGTCTGGATGCCGTGGTGGGCAGTGTGGGCAACGGTTCCACTCTGCGCCTGATCTCAGACATCGAGGGCGTAAAGTACACCGAGGGCCGCTTTTTACCCTACTTCTTCCCGGACACCTTCCACGAGGGCGGCGACCCGGTGCGGGAGGCCAAGGAAAACTGGGTCACGGCCCGCCGCGCCATCCTGCGCAAGCCCATTGACCGCATCGGCTACGGCGGCTACCTGAAGCTGGCGCTGCAGTTCCCGGAGTTCGTGGACTATGTGGAGAGCGTCTGCAGCGAGTTCCGTGAGCTGTATGAGAACATCAAGGGCACCACGCCCTACTGCGTCAAGCGGGTGGCCGTGCTGAACTGCTGGGGCAAGATGCGGGCCTGGGGCTGCCACATGGTGCACCACGCCCTCTACTACAAGCAGAACTACAGCTACTCCGGTGTCATCGAAATGCTGTCCGGCGCGCCCTTTGACGTGAAGTTCATCAGCTTTGAGGACATCAAGAAGGACCCCGCCCTGCTGGATGAGCTGGATGTCATCATCAATGTGGGCGATGCCGACACCGCCCACACCGGCGGCATCTGGTGGGAGGACCCGGAGATCTCCTCCGCAATCCGGAAGTTCGTCTGGAACGGCGGCGGCCTCATCGGCGTGGGTGAGCCCTCCGGTCATGCCTATCAGGGCCACATCCTCCAGCTGGCCAGCGTGCTGGGCGTGGAGGAAGAAAACGGCTTCACCCTCAACTACGACAAGTACAATTGGGACGAGCACCCGGACCACTTCATTCTGCAGGATGCCGACCAGCCCATCGACTTTGGCGAGGGCAAGAAGAATATCTACGCCCTCGAGGGGACCGAGGTGCTGGTGCAGCGGAACAGGGAAGTGCAGATGGCGGCACACGATTTCGGTAAGGGCCGCGCCGTGTACATCAGCGGTGTGCCTTACAGCTTTGCCAACAGCCGCACCCTTTACCGTGCCATCCTGTGGAGCGCCCACAGCGAGGAGGAGCTGCACACCTGGTTCAGCTCCAACTACAATGTGGAAGTGCACGCCTACGTGAAAAATGGCAAGTACTGCGTGGTGAACAACACCTACGAACCGCAGGACACCACGGTCTACACCACCGGTGGAAACCATTTCGACCTGCATCTGGAAGCCAACGAGATCAAGTGGTATGAGATCTGAGTTCTCCGTTTCATAAGCAAACACCCCTCTGCATTCCGAAAGGAGCGCAGAGGGGTGTTTGTGTATCCGGGCGGCTCAGCGGGGAGAGCCCAGACGGTATTTGAAATCGTGGTAGCCGAAGCGGGCCAGCGGCTGGGTGGTGCCGTTTTCATGCAGCACCCAGATATCCGGCAGGGGCATCCCGTTGAAGGTGTTGTTCTTGCAGGTGGAATAGATGGCCATGTCGCCGAAGATGAGCCGGTCACCCTCGGTGAGGGGGGCGGCAAAGCTGTAATTGCCCACCACGTCCCCGGCAAGGCAGGTGGGGCCGCCCAGCCGGAAGGTGCAGGGCTTTTCCCCCGGCTCGCCCGCGTCCAGCAGGGGCGGGCGGTAGGGCATCTCGATGACATCCGGCGTATGGCAGGCTGCGGACATGTCCAGAATGGCAAGATGTGTCTCGCCGTTCTGCAGGGTGTCCAGCACTGTGGTGACGAGGTAGCCCGCGTTCAGCGCCCAGGCCTCGCCCGGTTCCAGATACACCTGTACGCCGTACTTTTCCTGCGTCCCGGTGATGCACTTTTCCAGCGTGGCAAGGTCGTAATCCGGGCGGGTGATGTGGTGCCCGCCGCCAAAATTGAGCCACTTCATCCGGGGCAGCAGGTCACCGAATTTCGCTTCCAGCGCGGGCAGGGTGGCCGCCAGCGCATCGGAATCCTGCTCACACAGGGTGTGGAAGTGCAGGCCGTCCAACAGGTCGGGCAGGTCAGGGTGCTGCGCCGCAGCGGCATCCCACTGGGCACGGGTGGTGCCCAGACGGCTGCCCGGGGCGCAGGGGTCATAGATCTCGTGCCCCTCCTGGGTGGAATGCTCGGGGTTCACCCGCAGGCCCACGCTCTTGCCCGCCGCCTTTGCAGCCGGGCCGAACTTTGCCAGCTGGTGGGGCGAGTTGAACACGATGTGGTCAGCGTATTGCAGCAGCTCCTCGAACTGGTCGGCCCGGTAGGCGGCGCAGAACACATGGTTCTCCTTCTCCGGCAGCTCCTCCCTGCCCAGGCGGCTCTCGTACAGGCCGCTGGCCTCGGTGCCCGCCAGATAGGGGGCCAGCACCGGGTAGAGGTCGTAGTTGGAAAAGGCCTTCTGGGCCAGCAGGATCTTGCAGCCTGTCCGCTGCTGTACGCCCAGCAGGATCTCGCCGTTGCGGCGCAGCCGGGCTTCATCCAACAGATAGCAGGGGGTGGGCAGTGCAGCCAGTGCAGCCTCAGAGAGGTTCGCCAGCCCCGCAAAGGGCGGGCGGGTGTCGGCCAGCCGCATCAGTCCACCAGAGCCGGGGCGTGGCTCTCGGAGCGGGGCAGGCCGTACTTGTCCAGAGCATCCAGATACGGGTCCGGATCAAACTCTTCCACAGTGTGCACGCCCTTGGTGGTCCACTTGCCGGTCAGCAGCATCAGCGCGCCGCACATGGCAGGCACACCGGTGGTGTAGCTGATGGCCTGAGAGCCGACCTCCTTGTAGCACTCCTGATGGTCGCAGACGTTGTAGATGTAGTAGGTCTTTTCCTTGCCGTCCTTCTTGCCGGTGAAGATGCAGCCGATGTTGGTCTTGCCCTTGGTGCGGGGGCCAAGGCTGGCGGGGTCGGGCAGCAGGGCCTTGAGGAACTGGATGGGCACGATCTCCTGACCGTTGAAGTTGACCGGGGTGGTGGACAGCATGCCCACGTCCTCCAGACAGCGCATGTGGTCGAGGTAGCTCTGGCCGAAGGTCATAAAGAAGCGGATGCGCTTTGCTTCGGGGATGTTCTTGGCCAGAGACTCGATCTCCTCGTGGTGGAGCAGGTACATATCCTTCTGGCCCACCTGATCAAAGTTGTACTCCCGCTTGATGCTCATGGCCGGAATCTCCACCCAGTGGCCGTTCTCCCAGTAGCTGCCGGGGGCAGAGACCTCGCGCAGGTTGATCTCAGGGTTGAAGTTGGTGGCAAAGGCATAGCCGTGGTCGCCGCCGTTGCAGTCCAGAATGTCGATGGTGTCGATGGTGTCGAACTCGTGCTTCTTGGCGTAAGCGCAGTAAGCCTGGGTCACGCCCGGGTCAAAGCCGCTGCCCAGCAGGGCGGTCAGGCCGGCCTCCTCAAACTTCTTGGCGTAGGCCCACTGCCAGCTGTAATCAAAGTAGGCGGAGAAACCGGCCTCCTTGCAGCGCTTCTCGTAAATGGCGCGCCACTCCGGGTCGTCGGTGTTCTCGGGCTCGTAGTTGGCGGTGTCCATGTAGTTCACGCCGCAGGCCAGGCAGGCATCCATGATGGTCAGATCCTGATAGGGCAGGGCGATGTTCATCACCAGATCGGGCTGGTAGCTCTTGATGAGGGTGATGACCTCATCCACGTGGTCGGCATCCACCTGTGCGGTGGCGATCTTGGTGGTGGTCTTGGGGGCCAGCTCGGCGGCCAGCTTGTCGCACTTTGCCTTGGTGCGGCTGGCGATGCAGATCTCGGTGAACACCTCAGGGACCTGGCAGCACTTGTGGATGGCAACGGAGGCCACGCCGCCGCAGCCGATGATCAGAACTTTGCTCATATCGGTTACTCCTTTATCTGTAAAGTTGTCTTTTTACGGTCTGTCCTTATACCTGAAAGCCCGGCCAGCCCTTGTCCAGCGCAATCAGCAGCTCCCGCAGGACCTTGCAGGCTGTGGCCGTGGAAACGCCGGTGGTGTCCAGCGTGGGGGCCAGCTCGTTGAGGTCCGCACCCACGATGTTGGCCTTGGTCACGGTGCGGATGGCTTCCAGCAGCTGCAAAAAGCTCACGCCGCCGGCCTCCGGGGTGCCGGTGCCGGGGAAGCAGGAGGGGTCCAGGCAGTCGAGGTCAATGGTCAGGTAAACGGGCACCTTGCTGGCACAGAGCTGCTCGGTGAGCTGGGCAAGGCCCGTGAAATCGAACTTGTGCATCTCGGTGTGGGCAGCCGCGAACTCAAACTCGGTGCGGTCGCCGCTGCGGATGCAGAACTGGTGGATGCGTCCGTCGCCGATGAGGTCATGGCAGCGGCGCAGGACACAGGCGTGGCTGAGCTTTGCGCCCAGATAGTCGTCCCGCAGGTCGGCGTGGGCATCAAAGTGGACGATGTGGAGGTCGGGGTACTTTTCCACCATGGCCCGCACGGCACCCAGCGTGACCAGATGCTCGCCGCCCAGCAGGAGCGGGAACTTTCCGTCGTGCAGGATCTCTGCCGCGCGGCTCTGGATGTCGGCCAGTGCGCTCTCGCTGGAGCCGAAGCAGAGCTCCAGATCGCCGCTGTCGAAGATGTCAAAGTCGGTCAGGTCGGCGTTCTGGTAGGGGCTGTAAGTCTCCAGACCGTAGCTTTCGTGCCGGATGGCAGCCGGGCCGAACCGGGCCCCCGGGCGATAGCTGGTGGTGGAATCGTAGGGGGCACCGTACAGCACGATGCTGGCGGCACGGTAGCTGCTGTCGCAGCCGATAAAGGTTTCAACGTTGGGGTAAAGCATCAGTGTTCCTCCACTTCCCGCAGCATCTCCTCCAGAAAAGCCGGCAGGTAGAATGCTCCGATATGCAGTTTGGTGGTGTAGTACCGGGTGCGCATGTTCAGGGCCTTCCAGGCGGTTGCGTCCAGATCATCAATGGGGTGGTACTTCTTGCTGGCAAAGCCGAACAGCCAGTAGCCCGCTGCAAAGGTGGGGATGTGGGCCTGATACACCCGGCTGATGGGGAAGGTGGAAGCAATGCGTTTGTGGCTGCGCTGCATGGCGTTGGCATCCTCGGCGTAGAAGGGGCTGCCCTGCTGATTGACCATGATGCCGTCCTCTTTCAGGGCGTTGAAGCAGCTGCCGTAGAACTCACGGGTGAACAGACCCTCGCTTGGGCCGAAGGGGTCGGAGGAGTCCACGATGATGAGGTCGTATTCCTCCTCGCACTGGCGGATGAACTTGAGGGCGTTCTCAAAATAGATGTGCACCCGGCGGTCATCCATCCGGCAGGCGTTGCCGGGCAGGTAGGCACGGCAGGCCTCCACCACCTGGGGGTCCATCTCCACCAGGTCGATGCGCTCCACCCGGTCGTAGCGGGTCAGCTCCCGCACCACGCCGCCGTCGCCCGCGCCGATGACAAGGATATCCTTTGCCTCCCGGTGCACGGCCATGGGCACATGGACGATCATCTCGTCGTAGATGAATTCGTCCCGCTCGGTCAGCATCACATTGCCGTCCAGTGTGAGCACCCGGCCAAACTCGGGCGTTTCAAAAATATCAATGCGCTGATAATCGCTCTGCTTGGAGTAGAGCTGCTTGTTCACCCGGATGCTGTGCTTCACATCGGGGGTGTGAAATTCCGAAAACCAAAACTCCATCTGCTTTCCCTCCTTATGCCAGAACGTTCAGGTGCAAAATATCAGGGTCCTCAGGGCCGGTCATGCTGCAGCCCTTGGCCTTGGCGTACTCGATATAGTTCAGGATCTCCTTGGTGATGCGCTCGCCGGGGGCCAGAATGGGGATGCCCGGCGGGTAGCACATGACGAACTCGCTGCAGACCATACCCTCGGTCTCCCGCAGGGGCAGGCTCTTTTTGGGGGCATAGAAGGCCTCCTGCGGGCTGGCAGCCACCACGGGGTCGATGTATTCCTGGCTCAGCAGGCCGGTGCCGTCGGTGTGGTAGCGGCGCTTGATCTCGGCCAGAGCGCTGACCAGCCGCTCAATCTCCTGGGGGCGGTCGCCGATGGAGAGGTAGGCCAGGATGTTGCCGATGTCGCCGAACTCGATCTGGATGTCGTACTCGTCCCGCAGGATGTCGTAGACCTCGATGCCGGCAAGGCCGATGTCCAGCGTGTGGACGCTGAGCTTGGTGGTGTCAAAGTCAAAGACAGAGTTGCCGTTGCACAGTTCCTTGCCAAAGGCGTAGTAGCCGCCTACGGCGTTGATCTCTTCCCGGGCGTACTCGGCCATATCCGCCACCTGATGGAACACCTGCCGCCCCCGCAGGGCAAGGTTGCGGCGGGAGATGTCCAGACTGGACATGAGCAGGTAGCTGCCGGAGGTGGTCTGGGTCAGGTTGATGATCTGCCGCACATAGCCCTGATGCACATTGGGCCCGATGAGCAGCAGGCTGCTCTGGGTCAGGCTGCCGCCGCTCTTGTGCATGGAGACCGAGGCCATATCGGCCCCCGCTGCCATAGCGGAAACGGGCAGGCCGTTGCCAAAGTAGAAGTGGGTGCCGTGGGCCTCGTCGGCCAGGCAGAGCATCCCGGCCTCGTGGGCCATCTTCACGATGGCGCGCAGGTCGGAACAGATGCCGTAGTAGGTGGGGTTGTTCACCAGAACGGCCACGGCGTTGGGGTGCTCCTTGATGGCCTTGGCCACCTGCTCCCGCTTCATGCCCAGCGAGATGCCCAGCCGCTTGTCCACCTCGGGATTCACATAGACCGGGACCGCGCCGCAGAGCACCAGCGCGTTCAGCACACTGCGGTGCACGTTGCGGGGCAGGATGATCTCATCGCCCCGCTTGCAGGCTGTCAGCACCATGCTCTGCACAGAGCTGGTGGTGCCGCCCACCATTAAAAAGGCGTGGGCTGCGCCAAAGGCATCGGCGGCCAGCTCCTCGGCCTCCCGGATGACCGATACCGGGTGGCAGAGATTATCCAGCGGCTTCATGCTGTTCACGTCCACACCCACGCACTGCTGGCCCAGAAAGGCCGTCAGTTCCGGGTTGCCGCGGCCCCGCTTGTGGCCGGGTACATCAAAAGGTACCACACGCATCTGCCGGAACTGCTCCAGCGCCTCATAAATGGGCGCGCGGCGCTGATCCAGCCGGAACCGTGTACGGTTCTCACTCATCTTTTCTCCTCCGTCCCTGGTTCCGGCGCAGCAAAAAAGCGCAGGCCCACCACACTGGTGCAGACCTGCGCTTGAAAAAGCGTTCTGAACATGCAGACAAAGCCCCCGGTGACACTGGGGAAAATCTCCGCATGATTCAAAAAGACGGGATGACGAGAGTCTATATAGCAATTACACTTTTACTACTCTTATTGACCGTTTCACAAGTCTGCGCACGTTCTGCGCAATTTCATGGCTGTAAAGGAACCAACTTATAAAATTTGAGCTTTCAACTCAATCAATAATGGCAGCTTGCGCCGCCGGTCGGCAGTGGACCCGGCTGTCCGTATGGCCTTAGCCCCGATGGGCGGTCCCAGGTAATTTGCTTTGAAAAGACTCTGACACGCTTTGTCTCTCAAAATCGATGATATCTTATCATGCTATGAGGGTGGTGTCAATACTTTTTGGGAAAATAAAGCGGAAAATGGGCAAGCGGTTCGCATTATGACAAGGACACTGTAAAGACATGGTAAAAGTGTGGCAAAACACTTTGCACAGACACGGCAAAACGCTTTTGCTTGACAAATGAAAGAAATTCTACTATACTGATTCTTACCGGTGCGCCATCGCCAAGCGGTAAGGCAGGGGACTTTGACTCCCCCATCGTAGGTTCGACTCCTGCTGGCGCAACTGAAAAAGAACCCGCAGGGGGCCTGGGCGACAGGTTCCCTGCGGGTTTTATTTTTTGTGAAAAGAGGTTGTTTGTGTGAACGAAGAGAATTCTCTGCTGACCGGAGCAGTGCGGCCCGCGCTGCTGCGGTACGCGCTGCCCATTATCCTGAGCATGGTGGCAACACAGTTTTACGCCGTGGCCGATACCATGATCATCGGCTTGCGGCTGGATGCCGATGCGCTGGCGGCAGTGTCCAACGCTTCCACGGTGCTGATGATCTTTCTGTTCATCTCCGGCGGCATGGAGCTGGGCGGCGGCCTGCTGGTGGCGGCGGGCAAGCCCACTGCCACAAAGCATGAGATGACCGAGCTGCTGTACAACCTGCTGTTCGTGGATGAGGTCATCGCCCTGTTGACCACGGCAGTGGGCTTTGTGACCCTGCCGGCCCTGCTGCGGCTGATCAACACGCCTGCGGAGATCCTGGATACCGCTGTGCTCTATGGGCGCATCTATCTGCTGGGGCTGCCATTTCTGATGCCCTATGATCTGAGCAAGGAATGTGTCATGGGCTGCGGCGATTCCAAAACGCCGCTCAAGGTCATTGTGGCAACCAGCGTGATGAACATTGTGCTTGACCTTGTTCTGGTGGGGCCCTTCGGGGTGGCCGGTGCGGCGGCTGCCACAGCGGCGGCGCAGGTGGCGGGCGCGGTCTACATGGTGGCGTTTCTGCGCCGCACCCAGATGGACGCGGCCTTCTCGCCCCGGATGCTCAAGGCGCGCTATGCCAGGGATATCTTCCGGCTGTCGGCCCCCAACAGTGTCCAGCAGGCCAGCGGCACCATCATCACCACGGTCAAACAGGGGCTGCTGGGCGGCCTGGGTGTGGAAGCCATTGCAGGATTCTCCTGCGCAGGCAAGCTGTCCAGCCTGCTGATGATGCCGGTGTTCGGCTTTGTGCAGTCCACAGTGTTCTTTATTGCGCAAAACACAGCCGCCCTTCAGCCGGGCCGTGTGAAAGAGGGCCTGCGGGAAGGGCGGCGGATCTTGTTGGTGTATTCGCTTGGGGTGGTGGCGGTCTGCATCGGCCTGCGGGGACCGCTGCTCCGGCTCTTTACCACCGACCCGGCAGCGGCCAGCTACGGCTGCACCATGCTGGCCTTTGAGTCGGTGACCTACCTGTTTGTGGCACAGAAGCATCTGTTCGAGGCCCGCCTGCGCGGTGCCCAGAAGATGGGGCTGTATCTGGCCTCCAGCCTGGGGCAGATCGCCCTGAACCTGCTGGCCTGTGTGATCCTGGTGCCCCGCATCGGTTTTGCAGGCTTCTGGATGTCCAGCTGGATCAGCGCACCCATCGGAATGCTGCTGGCGGCGGCGCTGGCGAACCTCTCAGGTACTTCGCACCAGCTCCCCTAATAGGGGGGGCTTGCCTCTCCTATTAGGAGAGGTGGCATCCCGCCGGGATGACGGAGAGGCTCAGCTGATCACCTCATACTGAAAATACTCGCACTTGACCTTGCTGCCCACCTCGATCTCGGGCGGCAGCAGGGCCAGCGCAACGGGATTCAGCTCGTCGCTTTCAATGTCGGTGCGGCGCAGGTTGACATAATCGCCGTCAAAGCTGACGACCTCGTAATACCAGGGGCCCATAGGATACCTTCTTTCGTTTGAGCTTTTCTTTGAGCTGTCGCTTCTTGGAGCGGCGGCTTTTTTAATGTTTCCGTCTTTTCTTTTCGTCCCAGGCAAAGTGCCCGGCGTAGAGCAGGAACACGGGCAGGGCGGCAAGGGTGACAGTCCGGCTCAGGCGGATGCCGTCCGGCTGATAGACAAAGTCGATGGTGACCGTTCCGGCGGGGCAGAGAACGGCCATCAGGCCCTCGTCCACCCGCAGGATCTCGGTCTCCTGCCCATTCACATAGGCCGTGAAGCCGTCATCGTAAGGCACGGAGAAGAACATCAGGTTGGCCCTGTCCAGCGTGGCTTCAGCGTGGAAGCCTGCGCTGGTCATCTCAAAGGCGGTGCAGGCAGAGGCCCGGCGGTCGGCGCAGTCCTGAGTGTAGCGGGTATAGGTCAGGTCGTTGAGCTCTGCCGTGGGCAGGGGCGTGAGGTACTGCCCGTAGGCCACCGCATCCTCCTCAGTGAGCACCAGTGCCCGCATGAGCAGGTTGGAGCGGGTGGGGGTCACGGTGTCCTCATACTGGGTCTCGGTGAGGTAGTAATCGTAGGTAAAGCCCATGGGAACGTAGTTCTGGTTCTCGTAGAGAACATAGCCGTCCAGGGTATCGTAATACGCCCAGCCCTCATCGGCCTCAGCGTGGAACTGCTTCTGATGCGCAAGTGTGGTCAGCAGGTATCTGACGCTGAGCAGGCCGCGCAGGGCGTAGTTGGAGAGCTCGGGCTGACTGCGCACATCCCGCTTGACCCCCAGTGCAGGGTAGAAGCTGAGGATGCTGGGAGCGGCGGTGCTGCCGAAATACTGCAGGCAGCTCTTGTCCAGCCACAGGCCCAGATTGTCGTGGGTCTTGTAGGTGTCAATGCGCCAGTCACCCTCGGGCAGATCCTCCTTCAGGGCCAGCGCATTGATGTACTGCTCCACAAGGTCACTGTCGGTGTTCCACTGGCCGAACTTGCCAATGCCGATGTGGACGATGCCGAACAGGCAGCTGAACGCCAGCACACCGGCCAGCAGGCGGCGGGCAAAGACCCTGCGCTGCTGCCAGCGCCTGCAGATGCAATGGTAGACGGCCAGCCCGCCCAGACCAAAGGCAAGCACGGCGCAGTACTGGCCCGGATTCTGAAGCACGCCCAGGCTCCACTCCTTGGTGGTGGCATCCTGCACGGGCACCAGTGCAAAGGCCAGCGTGGCGATCATCACAAAAGCAATGCTCCGGGCGGGGCGGGCGAGGTCGAGGCTGGGGTCCTCCCACGCGCTCACCGTCATGGCCGCAAGGATGAGCACCGGCATATAGAACCACCGGGCATAGTAGCTGGAATTGAGGGCATAGAACGCGCTGTTCAGGATGGGCACCAGCGCAAATACCATGCAGACGGCAATGATCCGCTTTTTGCTGTCGCCCTGCCGGGCACGCCAGTAGGCCACCACACCGGCCAGACTGCACAGGGGCAGATAGGCTGTCATGCTGGTCCATTTGATGATACCCTCAGACCAGATGGAGGTCATATAGGGGGAATCCGGGGGCAGCACCCAGCTCAGCAGGATGGCCAGATACTGCTGGGGCTTGGAATAGGTCAGAAAGCCCCAGCCGGAGGAAAGGTCGATGGTGCGCGGGTTCTGCAGCACGCTGAGGACAGTGGGCCAGAGCACCACAAAGCCCAGTGCCACGCCCAGCAGGCTCTCAAAGGCCAGCTGACCGAAGAGGCGGGGCGTGAGCCGAAACTCCCCGGCGGAGAGCTTGCAGACGAAGTAGATGACAAGGAAGAGCACCTGCCCCACAAAGAAAAAGTAGTTGTTGAGCAGGTTCACCGCCACCCAGAAGGCGAACCATCCGTGGCGGCGCTCGTAGATGGTCTCATCCAGTGCCCAGAGCATCCAGGGGAAGAGGGCCAGCACATCGATGAAGTGGTTGAAGAAGATGTTGTACAGCCCCCAGCCCGAAAAGGCGTAGAGGGCCGCACCCAGCACCGCAAAGTTCGGGTCTTTGACGTAGCGGCGCAGGTACAGATACGCGCCGCCGCCCGCCACCGCGAACTTGAGCACCAGCAGCGGCACCATGAGGTAGGGGAGCCAGTTCTGCGGGAAGAGCAGGGAAAACCAGAAGAAGGGGGAGCCGTACAGGTAGAACGAATAGGCGTTCATGGTTCCGCTGCCCAGGTCAGTTGCCCAGGAAAAGGTATTCTTCACGCCTCCGTATCCGGCAGGGTAGCCTGCCCCCTTGAGAAAGCCGTTCATGTAGCGGTAAAAGCTGATCTGCTGGCTGTTGAAATCGCCTGCATAGTGGAAAAAGCCGCCATCCAGCAGATAGAACGGCAGGAAGATGAGGGCGGCTGTCAGGGCACAGAGCCCCACGGTGAGCCAGAACTTGTCCTGCTTCTGTCCCAGCATCCGGGGCGAAGAATGAAATGCAGTCATGCGTCAGTCCTCTTTTCAGTATCGGAAATTTCCCGCTTACGGGAACGGCACCTCGCGGGTGTCATCGGGGTCCTGCGCGGCCCTGCGCTGCTGCTCGAACACCGCGTCGATGAGGGTGTCGAGGTCAGAGAGGCGGCTCAGCTCACAGCAGTAGCGCCGCAGGCTGGCGGCCCCCTTCAGGCCCTTCATGTAGTGCATGGTCTGGGCCCGGGCCTGGGGCATGGCAACGAACTCGCCCTTCTGCTCCACCATCTCCTCCACCTGCCGGCGCAGGGCATTCATCCGGGCCTGCAGGTTCGGCTCCTTGGGGGCGGGCAGGCCCTCCAGCGCGGCGTTCACCCGCTCAAAGAGCCAGGGGTCGCCCAGGGCGGCCCGGGCGATCATCACGCCGTCGCAGCCGGTTTCCTCCACCATCCGCACAGCATCCTCGGCGGTGCGGATATCGCCGTTGCCCAGAACGGGAACGTGGACGGCATCCTTCACCGCCGCAATGATGGACGGGTCGATGCCCGGGGTGTACATCTGCTCCCGGGTGCGGGCGTGGACGGCGATGAGCACCGCGCCCGCCTGCTCGCAGGCTTTGGCGCATTCCACGGCCGTGACGTGCTCCGCGTCCCAGCCCTTGCGCATCTTCACGGTGACGGGGCGGGAGGTGTTTTTGACCACTTCCTCCACAATACGGCCGCAGCGGTCGGGGTCAAGCATCAGCTTGCTGCCCGCCCCGCCCGAGACGATCTTGGGGGCCGGGCAGCCCATGTTGATGTCCAGAAAATCGAACGCGTACTGCTCCACGGCGGCAGCGGCCTGCCCCATGATCTCGGGCACTTCGCCAAAGATCTGCACGCCGTAGGGGGCACCGTTGGGCTCGGCCTTGAGCAGGCTGACGGTTTTGTGGTCGCCGTATACCAGCGCCCGGCTGGACACCATCTCACTGACGGTAAAACCGGCTCCGTGCTGGGCCATCAGCCGCCGGGCCGGGGCATCGGTAAAGCCCGCCATGGGGCCGAACACTGCCCGGTGGGGCAGTGAGATCTCCCTGATCTTCAAAGGGGTGTTGAAAGGTTCCATGATACTCCTTAGCGCTATCTGATTTAGTTGATAACATGATAAAATTTGGATTATAAGTATACCATATTTCCGGCGGCAGAACAAGAAGCGGAACATCTTTCTTGTCAGCACGGGATTTTTCCGGTATACTGGGGGACAAAAGGAGGAGCGGCTGGAACACGGCAGCCAGCTGCACAAAAGAGATGGAATACAGAGCATGGAAAAAGCAGAACGGCGCAGGGGAGAGCATCCGCACCTCCCTGCTGGGCTATGGCTGTATGCGGTTTCCCACCACACCGGAGGGAGCCATTGACGAGCCCCGGGCCGAAGCGCTGCTGAACGCTGCGCGGGACGCAGGCGTGAACTATTTTGACACCGCCTACCCCTACCACGGCGGCCAGAGCGAGCCCTTTGTGGGCAGGGTCATTGCAAAGTGGCCCCGGGAGAGCTTTTATCTGGCCACCAAGATGCCGCTGTGGCAGTGCGGGAGCCTGGAGGAGGCCCAGCATATCTTTGAAGAGCAGCTCCGGCGGCTGGGCGTGGAGTATATCGACTTCTACCTGCTGCACTCCCTGCACGCCGCCCGGTACGACCGGGCCAAGGAAATGGGCATCGTGGACTGGCTGTGGGAGCAGAAAAAGCTGGGCCGCATCCGCAGCTTCGGTTTCTCCTGCCACGACAACGCGGCGGGCCTTGAGCACATCCTGCGGGATCAGCCCTGGGATTTCTGCCAGCTGCAGTATAACTATCTGGACACCGATGACCGTGCCGAGGAGATCTCGGGTGACCGCGGCTATCAGTTGACCGAGGAGCTGAACATCCCCCTCATCATTATGGAGCCCATCAAGGGCGGCACACTGGCCAACCTGCCCCCGGAGGCCGAAGCGCCCCTCAAGGCCCTGCGGCCCGAAGCCACGGATGCCTCCTGGGCCCTGCGCTGGGTGGGCAGCCACCGGAACGTCCATGTCATCCTCTCGGGCATGAGTGCCGAGGATCAGCTCACGGATAACTTGGCCACCTTTGCCCGCTTTGAGCCGCTGACCGCTGCAGAGACCGCCGCGGTGGAGCAGACCGCCGCCTTCCTGCACAGCCGCATCAAGATCGGCTGCACCGGCTGCCGGTACTGTATGCCCTGCCCCATGGGGGTGGACATCCCGGACAACTTCAGCATCTGGAACAAGCTGGGGATGTTCGGCCAGCCCGAGGCCATCAAGCACCAGTGGGAAGCCCACTTCCCCGATGCCGAAAAGGCCAGCCATTGCGTCCGCTGCGGCAAGTGCGAGGCGGCCTGCCCCCAGCATCTGCCCATCCGCAATGCGTTGGCCCGGCTGCAGCAGGAGCTGGATCAGCTGTAATATGCATCAGAAAAGCCACCGGCAAAAACCGGTGGCTCTTTTCTCTTATTCGCTCCACTCCATCCCGATTTTATCCAGCATTGCGCGGCGCTCAGGGGTGAGCTTGGGGTCGTGGGCGGTATCCCACTCCCGCATCCGGCGGAGCCAGTCGCCCAGGCAGAAGCCGGTTTCGTCGGATTTGTAGTTGGCGGCGGCGTGGAGGTTGCCGTGGGCCTTGTAGTAGGCTTTGGCCTGCTGATAGGCGGTTCCCCACTTGGCATCCCGGGCATCCCACACCATGCCGATGCTGTTCAGCTTTTTGATGTGGGCGGGCGTGACCTGATAGGAATCCGGGCGGTTCTTGCGGGCTGCACGCAGGTTGGAGATCCACACGCCCAGCCGGACACCATCGCTGTCCACATAGCTGGCGGGGACCAGCAGGTGTTTGTATTTGCGGGCGTAGCGGGCGGCACTGCGGAAGTTCCGCTCCCAGTTGGCCTCGCGCACGGTGCCGTGGTCAGCGGCGGGATCACTGGGGCGGCGCTCGCCCTTGAACAGGATGCGCAGCAGCTTGCGGCGCTCACTGCTCAGGGCGCTGCTGCCGGAGTTCAGGGCCTGCCGCTGGCGGCTGACCCAGCTGCCCAGCCAAACGCCGTCGGCGGTCTTGTAGACAGAGGGGATCTCCAGATCACCGTGCTCTGTCTTGTAGGCCAGAGCCAGATCATAGCGCTCCTGCCAGGGATCATACTTTTCCCACACCATGCCCAGCTTGTCCAGCAGGGCCTTGCGCTCAGGGGTGACCCGGGCGCTGGAGCGGTCCGGGTTCAGGTAGGCATAGCGCTGGCGTGCCACCCACTTGCCCAGCAGCACTCCGTCCGGCGTGACATACTCCGAGGGAACGTTCAGGTTGCCGTGCTCATGGTAGTAGGCGGCGGCAACATCATACAGGGACATCCACTTGCGGTCGTTGCGGTTGGTCCAGTCCATGCCCAGAGCGTCCAGCCGCTCCACCTGTTCCTGAGGCAGCTCGCCTGCCTTGTGAGCGGCGCGCTGGGCCCCCAGCCAGACCCCCAGACCGAAGCCGGAGGGCGTTTCGTACTTGATGGGCACTTCCAGATCACCGTGCTCCAGATAATACTGGGTGGCGGCGGCATAGTTCTGCTCCCACAGGTCGTTGGAGGTGCTCCACACCATGCCGATGGCTTCCAGCCGCTCGATGCGGTTCTGGGTCAGGTTGCCGCCCAGATAGCGCTGGCGGTTGTAGACGATCCATTCGCCCAGTGCAAAATCATTTTTATCGCGGTAGCGCACCGGCACCAGCAGGTCGCCGTGCTCGGTGCGGTATTTCTGCGCGGAGGCAAAGCCCTTTTCCCAGGCAGCTTCCAGCCGGTGGTTCCAGCGGATGCCCAGTTTTTCCAGCTTGGCGGCCTGTTCAGCCGTCAGGCGGCCCGGGCGCTGCCCGGCCTGTACCTGCCGCTGGAGCTCGAGCCACTTGCCCACGGGCACGCCGCTGTGGATGGTATAGCTCCGGGGCAGCTCCAAGGTGCCCTCTTTGGCGGCGGCATCGGCGGCGGCCTGGCACAGCACCTCCCAGCGGGCTTCCATCTCCCGGCGCAGCTTGCCGTACAGGCGGTAGGTCTGCTGCATGGGGCGCTCCTGCCGGAAGCCCGGCGTTTTGCTGCCGGCCCTGGTCATGGCCTCGGTGCAGTCACGCTGCAGGGTACGGCCGTTGCCCAGCCCCTCGAACTGCGCCACAAGGTCGAACACCGGCACGCTGCGGCTGCCTGCAGCCACCAAAGCGCGGCAGAGCATCTGCTTGAAGGTGGACATCAGGCTGGACTGGCGCACCAGAATGACCCCGGCCAGCCCCTCCAGCGGCTGCTGGACTCCCGGCGCGTTGACGCAGAGCAGGACCTTGGGGCCGGGGGCTGTATCGGAGAGGAAAGTCTCCACAGCAGCAGAATCCGCAAAGCAGGCGTGATCTGCAGCGTAAAAGCGGACGGCAGGGTCCACAGCGCGCAGCAGCTGTTCCAGCTCCGCGCCCAGCTTTTCCTGATAGGCGGCGGATTCAAACAGGACCAGATAATGGCCGCTGGTATCGCTGAGCAGGCGGGGCAGCAGAACGGTCAGGTTTTCCACCTGACGCAGAGACCAGCTCAGCTCTTCATATTGAACGCGCAGGGAGGTGTCGCCCTTGGGCATACACAGATTTTTGATCCGGGCGCGCAGGGTGGCCAGCTCCTCCTCCTGAGGCCAGAGCAGGGCTGCATAGGCTGAGGGCACCGGCATGGTCCCGGCGGCCATGGCCTCGGCCACAGTCATGTGGGAGACGATGCAGTCGGCAAACAGCTCCTGCGCGGCGGCGCAGACGGGGGCACCGTTGGGCACACCCAGCCCCAGCACCTTTGCCTGGGGGCACATCCGCAGCAGCTTCTGCACCGACTGTGCCCAACACACGGCGCTCAGCTCATGGTAACAGTCCAGCACGATGCAGCCGGGTTTCTGCTCCCCCAGCCGCACCCACTGCTCCGGGGTGGCGGCGGCCAGTTTTTCGCAATCACAGAAGCGGACATTGCCGGGCAGGGTACCGCCGTTGTAGCGTGTCAGTTCTGCCTGCCGCAGGGCCAGACGCTGTGCACCGGCCACCAGCCAGAAAAAGGTGGTCTGGGGGTGAGCCTCCACCACCTTCCAGGCAATACAGCTTTTGCCGGTGCCGGTGGGGTGGAACACGGCGGCCCGGTTCAGGGTCTCCAGAGACTGTACAGCTTTCTGAAAAGCGGCTTTGTTGACGGGATTCAGGGTCATCGACATGGTGGTAGTGTCCTCTCCGAGTTGCATGTTTGACATCGTTGGATACAACGAAAATATTTCATAGAATTAGTTTATCGCAAAAAACATTTTTCTGTCAAGCCCTTTGAAGAGAATTTAGAGCAAAACTTGGGAAAAGAATAAAAATAGTGTGGAATCTGTGGCAGAAACTGCGAACTTTGTGCGCAGCAACGGGGATACTGAAAGTGGAAATGCGTCCCGGAGCGGAGAGAAAGTATGACCTATGGCAGGAAGAAGGCTTCTTTTGCCCCGGCAGAGCTGCCCGGGCCGCACCGGGGAGATTTGGGCGGGAGGGCTGCTGCGGGGCATCCAAGAAGCATTTCATCTTTGCGGCTGAAAAAATGAAAAATTCCCTCTTGACTTTATGAAAATAAAGCGTATAATGCAATCAACAAACCGATGAGGCGGAAGAGAACCTGCAAGCGCACTTACAGTGAGCCCGAATGGTGAAAACGGGCAGAGAGCGGGGCAGAGTTCGTGGGCCGCCGAGGGCCGGGCAAACAGGGCAGTGCCTTTAGTAGCTTGGGACGGAAGCCTCCGTTACAGGGCAGGGGAGTGTTGGCTCTCCGTTGAGGGGCTCCTGCAGTTTTCCATGGCGGGAAGACGAGCGGAGCAAGCAAGGTGGCACCGCAGATTCGAATTTCTCGACTCTGTCCTTGTGGATGAACACACAGGGACGGGGCCGTTTTTATTTTACCCGTTCCGCAGGTGGAGCGGGTTTTATTTTTTGGGCCGCCCGCTCCGGGAAAGGAGCAACCGCTATGAAAACCATGAACATGATCTCCCGCCGCAGCTTCCTGAAGGCTACCGCCGCAGCCGCTGTCGTATCCGCACTGGGCCTGACCGGCTGCGGCTCCTCCGGCTCTTCTGCCGCAGCATCCAGCACCGCTTCCAGCGCTGCCGGTTCCGCTGCCGCCGCTTCTGAGGCAGGCCAGACCTTTAAGGTGGGCATCGTCAACTATGTGGATCATGCTTCCCTGAACCAGATCGTGGCCTCTGTTGAGAGCCGCCTGGATGAGGTGGGCGCGGAGAAGGGCGTGACCTTCGACTATGCCGATTACTACGCCAACGCCCAGGCTGACCAGTCCAACCTGAACCAGATCGGTGCAGACCTGGTGGCCGACCAGGTAGATGTCATTGTGGCCGTGGCCACCCCCACCGCCGCCACCATGCTGGCCGCTGTGGAGGACACCGACATCCCTGTGGTCTACTCTGCCGTCACCGATCCTGTTTCTGCCGGGTTTGACGGGGAGGAGGGCATCACCGGCACCTCCGATGCTCTGAACACCGAGGCCATTATGAACCTCATCACTGCCATCAACCCCGACATCGACACCATCGGCCTGCTGTACGACCTGAGCCAGGATGCCTCCACCCAGGCCATCGCCGATGCCAAGGCGTTCTGCGACAGCAAGGGCATCAAGTACATTGAAAAGAACGGCACCACCACCGCTGAGGTGCAGATGGCTGCCGAGGCCCTTGTGGCCGCCGGTGTCAAGGCAGTGTTCACTCCCACCGACAACACCGTGATGACCGCAGAGCTGTCCATCTACGAGACCTTTACCGATGCAGGCGTGATGCACTTCACTGGTGCCGACAGCTTTGCACTGAACGGTGCCTTTGTGGGCTACGGCGTGGATTACGTCCAGCTGGGCGAGGCCACCGCCGATATGGTAGTGGAGCTGCTCTGCGGCGGCAAGACCCCCGCAGACCTGCCCTACCAGACCTTCGATAACGGCATCGTCACCATCAACACCGAGAGCTGTGAGGCACTGGGCCTTGACCTCGACACCGTCAAGGAAGCCTTCAAGCCCTATTGCACCGAAATTGTGGTAGTGACCACGCAGGAGAATTTCTAAAAAGGAGTACATCAACCATGCTGGCGAGTATCTTTTCGCTCAACGTGATCCAGACGGCGCTGGAGCTGGGCTGCATTTACGGTCTGGTGGCGCTGGCGCTGTTTCTGAGCTATTCGATCCTGAACATTGCCGACCTGTCCACCGATGGCTGCTTCACCCTTGGCTGTGCCGTGGCCTGCCAGGTGGCGCTGACAGGCCACCCCATCCTGGCCCTGTTCGCGGCCATGGCGGCGGGTGTGTGTTCGGGCTTTGTCACCGCCTTTTTGCAGACACGTCTGGGCGTTGAGAGCATCATGGCAGGCATCATCGTGAACACCGGCCTGTATACCATCAATCTGGCGGTCATGGGCTTTTCGTCCACGATGTCCCTGGTCAAGACCGATACGGTGTTCTCGCTGGCAAAATCCGCACTGGCCTTTACGGGCGGCTGGTATAAGCTGGTCATCGCGGCGGCGGTCATTGTGATCGCCTGTGCCGCTATGGTGGGTTTCCTGGGCACCCGGCTGGGCCTTTCCATCCGCGCCACCGGCGACAATGCCGCCATGGTGCGGGCCTCCAGCATCAACCCGGCCTTCACCATCACAGTGGGCCTGTGCATCTCGGGCGCGCTGACCGCCCTTTCCGGCGGCCTGCTGGCCCAGTATCAGAAGAGCAGCGACATCAACGTGGGCACTGGCATGGTGACCATTGCACTGGCTTCCCTTATCATCGGCGAAACGCTGGTGGGCAAGCGCACCATGGTGCGCCGGGTGCTGGGCGTGGTGTTCGGCAGCTGCCTGTATCGCTTTATCGTGGCCGTGGCCCTGCGCTTCAATGTGCCCGCCGCCGCCATGAAGCTGGTGAGCGCCCTCATCGTGGCTGTGGCCATCTCGATGCCTGCCATCCGGGCAAAGTTTGCCTTTGAGCAGCGCAAGCACAATGCCCGGAAGGAGGTGCACTGAAATGGAAATGCTGGAGCTGAACAACCTGCACAAGACCTTTAACCCCGGCACCGTCAACGAAAAGGTGGCCCTGAACGGTGTGAGCCTGCACATGGAGGCAGGCGACTTTGCCACCATCGTGGGCTCCAACGGCGCGGGCAAATCCACCATGTTCAACGCCATCACCGGCGGTTTCATTGCCGACGAGGGCAGCATCGTACTGGGCGGGCAGGACATTACCTTTGCGCCCGAGTACGAGCGCAGCAAGGTCATCGGCCACCTGTTCCAGGACCCCCTCAAGGGTACGGCTCCCAATATGACCATTGAAGAAAACCTTGCGCTGGCCTATCTCCGGGCAGGAACCGCCCCCCACGCTATCTTCTCCCGCATCTCCCGCAAGGATAAGGAGCTGTTCCGGGAAAAACTTGCCCTGCTGAATATGGGCCTTGAGGACCGGATGAAGCAGCCGGTGGGTCTGCTCTCGGGCGGCCAGCGGCAGGCGCTGACCCTGCTCATGGCCACCCTCGTTACCCCCAAGCTCCTGCTGCTGGACGAGCACACTGCCGCCCTCGACCCTGCCACGGCGGAGAAGGTGCTGGAGCTGACCAAGAGCATTGTGGCCGAGAAAAAGATCACCTGCCTGATGGTCACCCACAACATGCATCAGGCCCTCGAGCTGGGCAACCGCACCCTGATGATGGACGGCGGCCGCATCGTGTTCGATGTCAAGGGCGAGGAGCGCAGTAAGATGACCGTGGACGACCTGCTGGAAAAGTTCCGCGAGAATGCCGGTAAGGCCCTGGACAATGACCGCATCCTGCTGAGCAAGGTGGAAGCGGGCAACTGAAAAGAAACTCAAAATGCCCTGTCTGGACCCGAAACCGTGTCTGACAGGGCATTTTTGATACAACAAGGAGAAAACGAGATGAAAATAACGATCCGTACCCCGCAGATGCAGGATTATGACCGATTTTCTGCTATTATGGATCAGGTGCAGCAGATGCATGTGGATTGGCGGCCGGATGTCTACAAGCCGGCCAGCCCATTGATCACAAAGGAACTGTTTGGCGAACTCCTGAAAGGGGATAGCTGGTATATTGCCGAGACGGACGGCATCGTTGTTGGTGTTCTGGAAGTGTTTAAGCGGCATGTGGAAGGCCCGGCGCAGGTGACAAAGGATGTTTTGTTCGTCAGCACCATGGCGGTGGAGGAGGCGTATCGCGGGAAGGGCATCGGGCACCAGTTCTTTGATAAGGTGAAGCAACTCAAAGCAGAAAAGGGATGCGACACCATTGAACTGCAGGTGAACGCTAAAAATAAAATGGCGTATGAGATGTACCGGAACTATGGCTTTACGGAAAAGTCCATCAATATGGAGCTGAAATAAGCAACAAAAAGAGCAGAGCGCTCCAGCCAGCTGGCCAGACGCTCTGCTCTTTTTAATGCAATATTCTGAAAACGCAGAAATTACTTGACGTACTCAACGGTGTATTCGAAACCATACTCTTCCTGCAGTTTCTTGACGGCAGGCTCGCAGTCCTCGATGAAGCTGGGTGCGTAGACGGAAGCACCATTGTGGTCCTTCTTGTAGTCCTCCACGATCTGCTGCAGCTTTGCCCAGCCCTCGTTGGCCTTGGCGTTGTCAACAGTGTCGGGGAAGTTGATGATGAATTCACGGTGCTGCGGAATACGAGCTTTCATAAGTGATATCTCCTTAATTGACAATTTGTAGTTTGTTACTTGATTTATACAGAAGCATAATGCTTTTGTAGATAACGGATAGGCCCTGCCCTCTGTGCATGGCTGCTAACGGTTTCAGACGGAGAGATTATACACCTGGCAGGCATTCTCCACCGTCTGCCGGAACACCTGCTCCGGTTCCTCACCCTTGATGCTGGCGATATACTCGCCCACATAGCGGATGAGGGAGCTGTCGCAGCGGGTGCCGCGGACAGGTTCCGGGGCCATATAGGGGCAGTCGGTTTCCAGGACGATGCGTTCCAGCGGCAGGGCGGCAATGGCCTTGGCGGCCCGCTTGGCCCCCTTGAAGGTGCAGGCCCCGCCAAAGCCAATGTAGAGCCCCTGCTCTGCCAGCCAGAGCGCGTCATCGGCGCTGCCGGAATAGCAGTGGACGATGCCCTTGGGCCGGTACTTTTTCAGCAGGGCGTAGACATCGGCGTGGGCGCTGCGGTCGTGCACGATGATGGGCTTGTCCAGTTCCAGCGCCAGCCGGATCTCGGCCTCAAACAGCGCCAGCTGGGCATCCTTGGGCACGGGCCAGTGGTAATCCAGTCCGCACTCCCCAACAGCCACCACCTTGGGGTCCTCGTAATAGGGGGCAAGGGCACGCATCTCTGCGGCCCAATCGCCGCCGTATACCGAAACAGTAGGGGCGGGGCCTTCCTCACCGCAATCCTCCGGGGCCAGCAGGCTCTCCGGATGGATGCCGACGGCGGCGTACACCCAGGGATATTTGTGGGCCAGCTCCAGCACCTTGGGCGCATCGCCCGAATGGGTGGCCTGCTCGCACACGCCCACCACCCCTTTGCCGGGCAGGCTGTCCAGCAGGGCAAAGCGGTCCGCGTCAAAGGCGCGGGCGCTGTAATGGGCGTGGGTGTCAAAGATGGGGTATTCCATATTACCGGGCACGCTCCTTTTTGGCGGGGGCCTTGTTTACCAGCCAGATGCCGATGCAGACCAGCACCAGCGCCCCCAGATACTGCCACCGGAACAGCGGCTCCCCATTGATGAGGGCACTGAGCAGGACATTCACCACCGGGTTCACGAACCCGAAGATGGCGATCCGGCTGACGGGGTTGTTCTTCATCAGCAGGGCCCAGACGATGTAGCCCGCGCCGCAGATGAAGGCCAGCGCCAGCAGGTCCAGCACGCTGAGCACAGACCAGTGTTCCAGCCGTCCGCCCAGAACAGCGCCCAGCAGGAACAGGGCCGCACCGCCCACGAACAGGTTCACAAAGCAGACGGCAAAGCTGTCTGCCCGGCGGGTGACGGATTTGTTCCAGGGGCCTGCCAGCGTGAAAAGGACGGTAGCAATGAGCATGTAGGCTACACCCCGGGCGCTGCCGCCGCCGTGGTTGCCCAATGTGGCGATGAGAACGCCCGCAAAGCCGATGCCGCAGCCCAGCGCCTTGGCTGGGGTCATGCGGTCAGCCCTGCCGTAAAGGAAGTGGGCGAAGATGACCCCCAGAAAGCTCTGGGTGCTGTTCAGGATGCCGCCAAAGGCACCGGTGAGCAGGGCAACAGCACTGTAGAAAAAGGCATACTGCGCTGTGGTCTGCCACAGGCCCAATGCACAGCATTCGGCCAGGATCTTCCCTTTGGGCATGGCGGGGAGCCTGCCCTCCAGCAGCAGGCTGCCGCCCAGTACCAGCACACTGCCCAGCATGAACCGCACCCCTGCAAAGCAGAGAATGGAGGCCGTGTCAGCGGTGTCGATGGCAAAGAGCCGGTAGCCCAGCTTGATGAAAGGAAAGGCCGAACCCCACATGGCGTTGCAAAGGATGGCAATGATAACGGCAAAGACCGGTGTGCCGAAAAGCCGGTCCAGCTTTTCGGCGCGGCTCAGCTGTGTCTCCATGGCTCAGTGGATGCGGCTGCCAACGGGGGTGTTGTCGCCGTAGAAGGCGATGGAGCAGCCGCCGTCAGCGGTGTCGGCAGCAAAGATCATGCCCTCGCTGACATACTTGCCCTTCAGCATGGGGCGGGGGGCCAGATTGCAGACGATGCCGATCTTCTTGCCGATCAGATCCTCCGGCTTGAACCACTTGGCAATGCCGGACAGGATGCAGCGCTCACGCTCACCGTCAAACACGGTCAGGTGGAGCAGCTTCTTGCTCTCCTTCAGGTTCTCGCAGGCACGCACCTCGGCCACGCGCAGCTCCACCTTGCAGAAGGTGTCAAAGTCGATCTCTTCCTCGTGGGTAAAATCAACGGTGCTCTCCTCAGCGGCGGGAGCGGCAGCAGCCTTTTCGGCTTCGGCCTTGGCCTTGTTGGCAGCTTCGGCAGCGGCCTTGCGCTTCTCGTCCTCTTCCTTCAGGTGGGCAATCTCCTTGGCCACGTCAATGCGGGGGAACAGGGCATCGCCCTTGTGGACGGTGTAGGTCTCCTGCACGCCGTAAGCAGCCTTGCTCAGGTCGATGTCGGCAGTGGACAGGCCCAGCTGATCCATCATCTTGGGAGCGGTGGAGGGCAGGTAAGCGTTTAGCAGGATGCCTGCTACACGCAGTGCCTCGCACAGGTGGTAGAGCACGCTCTCCAGACGGGCCTTGTTGGCCTCATCCTTGGCCAGAGCCCAGGGAGCGGTCTCATCGATATACTTGTTGGCACGCTGGATCACGGCAAAGATCTCCATCAGGGCCTGGGGGATGGTCAGGTTGTCCATGTCGGCAGTGACCTTGCCCAGCAGCTCATTGACCATGGTCTCCAGCTCCGTGTCGATGGCCTCGGTGCCAGCGGCCTTGTGGACCGTGCCGCCGAAGTACTTCTCGCACATGGCAACGGTGCGGCTGAGCAGGTTGCCCAGGTCGTTGGCCAGGTCGCTGTTGATGCGGTTGATCAGGGCCTCGTTGGTGAACATGCCGTCATTGCCAAAGGGAATCTCACGCAGCAGAAAGTAGCGGATGGAGTCCACGCCGTAGCGGTCGCACAAGACCACAGGGTCCACAACGTTGCCCACGGACTTGGACATCTTGCCGCCGTTCATCAGCAGCCAGCCGTGGCCAAACACGCGCTTGGGCAGCGGCAGATCCAGAGCCATGAGCATGGCGGGCCACAGGATGGTGTGGAAGCGCAGGATCTCCTTGCCCACCATGTGCAGGTCAGCAGGCCAGAACTTGTTGTAATCGTGGTAGGTCTCGTTGCCGTAACCCAGCGCGGAGATATAGTTGCTCAGCGCATCGACCCAGACATACATGGTGTGCTTGGGGTCAAAGGGAACGGGGATGCCCCACTTGACAGAGGTGCGGGAAACACAGGTGTCCTGCAGGCCCTGCTTGATAAAGGCGATCATCTCGTTCTTCCGGCTCTCGGGCTGGATGAACTGGGGATTCTCCTCGTAGTACTTCAGCAGGCGGTCGGCATACTTGCCGGTCTTGAAGAAGTAGGCCTCCTCGTGGGCATCATAGACCTCGCGGCCGCAGTCGGGGCACTTGCCGTCCACCAGCTGGCTGTCGGTCCAGAAGCTCTCGCAGGGCTTGCAGTAGTGGCCGATGTACTCGCCCTTGTAGATATCGCCCTGCTCATACAGCTGGGTGAAGATCTTCTGGCAGGTCTCCACATGGTAGTCATCGGTGGTGCGGATGAAGCGGTCATAGCTGACATCCAGCAGCTTCCACAGATCCTTGACGGTGGCAACGATCCGGTCAACGTACTCCTTGGGGGTCACGCCTGCATCGGCGGCCTTGTCCTGGATCTTCTGGCCATGCTCATCGGTGCCGGTCAGGAACATGACTTCCTTGCCCTGCATCCGCTTGAAGCGGGCCAGCGCGTCGCAGGCCACGGTGGTGTAACTGTGGCCGATGTGCAGCTTGTCGCTGGGGTAGTAGATGGGGGTCGTGATGTAGAATGTGTTGTGTTCGCTCATGGGGGATGATTCTTCCTTTCTGTTGTGGCTGTGTCACAAAAAAGCTCCCGTCCTGCCGGAATGCACCGGACAAGGACGGGAGCTGAACTTCCGTGGTACCACCTTGCTTTGCCGCGCCCTTGCAGGCATGGCCTTGCGTGCCGGGGTAAAACCGGCCTCCGCGCGGTAACGGGCGCACCCGGCGGGGGCTTGGCGGCGCGCCGCTTCACCCCCACAGCTCAGAGGCCATCTTCCACCCCGTGCTCACCTGCCCGGTTCCATCCTTCGGGCTTTCTGTCAGGCGCAGGCGGGGCGTACTCTCCTCGTCAAGGCTGTTCGCTTTCTGCCAAAGGGGCACACGACCCCCTTGTTCCTATTATAATACGCAAAAACGGCGGGTTTGTCAACTCTCCTGGTAAAGTGTTCTGCAAAATGGCATTTGACTCGGTTTGTGTATATAAACGAGATAGTTATTAACAAAAAGATACGGTCAGGAATTGCTATCCTATTCTGTGTTTACATGGATTTACACGAAAGCGGCTGCCAATTTTAGCAGAGAGCCGGAAACAGAGTCCAAAAGGTGCTCTAGGGGCTTTATTAGCTGGAAATTAGCTGAGCTAAATGAAAAGTGGCCGCTCTATTGTACAACGCTCACCTTTCATTAGCTGGAAGGCGCGTGGCTGTTCATAGGCACCAGAAGAACACCAGTTGCAAAAAGCAGCTGAAGCCTGTTTCTGGATTTATGATACCATGTCGGAATCGCAGTTGGAATAGGAACATGGCCAGAACACGATATGAAAGGATTCTGACCTATGTGGTGGGAAGTACTTCATCTTGTAAAAAAAACGGTTTTATGGTATTCTTACCTTAGATAAGGAACAGAAAGCAGGTGAACCGATGGCAGAAGTCGAAACGCAAAACAACCTTGATTTTGAGCGCAAGCATGAGGAAGATTTGCGGCGTATCCGTGATTTTCGGCTCATGGATGATAACTTTATGAGCAAGGTCTTTGAGGATAAGCCATGTGCGGAATTCCTGCTCCGGATCATCCTGAATCGGGATGATTTAAAGGTTAAAGAAGTCCATGGGCAGCATGACCTGAACAATATACAGGGGCGTTCCGTGCGGCTTGACATTCTGGCAGTGGATCATGAAAATCGTGCCTACAATGTCGAGGTTCAGCGCAGTGACAGTGGAGCAGTCGCAAAGAGGGCGAGATATAACAGCAGCCTGCTGGATGCCAATCTCACCCGAAAGGGCGATGCGTATGACGCACTGAACGAGACCTATGTAATCTTTATCACAGAGAACGATGTGCTTCGGGGTGGACTTCCTATTTATCATATCAATCGCATCATTGAGGAAATGGGGAAATCTTTCGGAGATGAAGCACATATTATCTATGTAAACTCTCAGATCAAGGACGACACCGCATTGGGAAAGTTGATGCACGACTTTACCTGTACGAACCCGGATGACATGAACTATCCTGTTCTGGCACAGCGGGTGCGTTATTTCAAAGAAGATACGAAGGGAGTGGCAACGATGTGCAGAGCATTTGAAGAAGTGAGAGAAGAAACAAAGCATGAGCAGTCGATTGAAATTGCAAAATCTTTGCTAGAATTTGGGAAAATGACCTATGAAGAAATTGCTCGGTCGGTTCAGCTTCCTGTTGAAGAAGTAAAGGCACTGGATACAAAGAAACCCGCCTGATTTTAATTCAGCCAAGATATTCTTAAAAACAAACAGCGGCAGTTTTCCAAATCGGAAAGCTGTCGCTGTTTATGTATGTATAGGGGCTTATAAGTTCTTTGCAAGATTTTTGATGAGTTCGGCCATAGAGGGGTCAGCCAGCAGTTTAGCAAGAGCTGCTGCCGCATCTGTATCGACTGGACTGGCTTTGGGAGTGGATTGCTCTGCGCGAGGGAGGGCTTCAGGCTCTGCACCATGATGCTGATAGAAGAAATCGTCGAATCGTTGTGCGTTCAAACGCCGATCATCATCCAGAATGTGTGCGTACTGCTCGGTGACCATCGAAGCCTGTGCATGACCGGAATCGCCCTGCACGGCTTTGATATCGCCGCCGTTCAGCTTGAGCTTGTATGTAATGCTGGAGTGTCGGAAGCTGTGGAAAACCACTTTGGGGAGATCGTTTTCCTCAATCAGCTGCTTCAATGCACCGTTAATGGTGGATTGTTCGGTCGGCATTCCCAGCGGGCCGGCAACCACGAGATTATAGTCTGCATACTCTGCACCCAGTGCGTCCTTTGTCATGTCCTGCTCGGCTTTATAGTGGACAAGCATTTCAGCAACTGTTTTGGGGAGAAAAATGGTTCGGATACTGCTGTCTGTTTTAGGGCTTTTCAGAACCTGGACCGTGGTGCAGCGGGAACTCAGCGAGGGAAAACGAGTGATGACATTTTTATTTTCCAAGGCGTTCAGCGAAGCAATATCTACACGCTGCAATTCCTTATTTATGTAAATGGAGGCTCGCCCGGCTTCAATGCTTTCGGGGGAGATATCCACACAATCCCATGTCAGACCGAGCAATTCCCCTAAGCGCAGGGAACAAGAGAAGGAGAGGTTGATGCAAAGCCGGAGCCGTGGATCATCACAGACTTCTAAGGCATGGAACAGGGTCTCGGCAGTCCAGATATCACGCTTCTTTGCAGTGTATTTGGGCAAGGTGGCATAAATACAGGGATTCTTTTCCATAAGTTCCCACTTTACAGCCTGCTCAAAGGCACTTCTCAAAATTTTGTGAACCGAACGAACCGTGCCGGGAGAAACGTATTGATGCTGACGCTTTCCACACATAGGGTCAACGGCTTCGTATTTAAGCAGCCGCTGATAATATCCCTCAATTACGCGGGTGGTGAGATCTTGCAGCTTCATTGAGCCGATAAGCGGTTCTATGTAGTTTGAAATCAGTGCAGTGTTTGATTGATAGGTTGAAAGTGCCCATTTGGTTCTTCCGTACAGGGTGACGTATTCTTTAAGCAGGTCTTTTAGAGTTCGGCACTGGGGTGCCACAAAGGTACCGACGGATTCTTTGTATTCGACCTCTTTCTTACGGTTTTTGGCATCTGCAAGGTCGGTAAAGGTTTCCCATTTCTGCTTTAGCGTTCCATTAGTGTGTTTGTAGGTATAGACAACGCAGTATCGGTTATTGCGTTTGACAATGCTAGCCATTATACATCCTCCTCTACTTTACGTTTGGACTTCAGAACTTCATCGAAAGCATCTTTTTGGATGCGTTTTACCCTTCCCAACTTCATCGTTGGAATTCCTTCTTTGAGAACCCACGAGTCAAGTGTTGGGCGGCTGATTCCGTAAAAAGCCTGAATTTCCTGAAAACTGTAGTATTTCCCATTCTTGGGACATTGCAGTTTTAGCGGCGGCTCCTCATGCGTTTCTTTTTTCGGTTTTTGAAGTTGGTATGTAGATTGGCTTTTAAGCCATGCCTTAAAACTTTTTTTGGTAATGCGCGGCCTGTCGGCCACGCGCTCAATGACGAAACAATCTCGGTATTTTTTGCAATCAAGAATCCCATAAACATTCTTGCGTGGGATACCGAGTAGTTTTGCCATTTCCGGGATGGAGATGGTTTGCGCTTCAATCTCCCGGTCACGCTCACGGTCGGCTGCTGTGCGGTAGCGACTTTGTGATCGGTACCACCGCTCAAAGTCCTCTTTGGGAATTCTCATACAGAAGTCTGCCGTTTCTGTTTTCAACTTGCCCTGTCGGATGAGTGTATAGATCGTTTCGGGTTTCACCTTCAATATCTCGGCGGCGTCAGGAACGGAATAGGACCGTTTGCAAAGTTCCTCGCCCGGTGGCGAACCATTGACCTTATGATATTTGACCTGATTGGCATACCATTTCTCAAAGCTGGAAATAACGATACGCCTTTTGTCGTTTATCAGAATGACTTCAAAGAGATTCTTATGAAGCAGCCAATAGCTGTCTGTTTTGCCAAGGCCGAGAAGCTGCCGCATCTCACGAACCGACATGGTGGTTTTGGTAGTGGCAGGTTCAGCTTTTCCGTATAAGGGAGCCGAAGTATTCCGCATATCATCCATGAAAGACACCTCTCTATCTATGTAAAAGTTTAGCCGGGATTTCTCATCCCGGCTAAAGAATAGCAGATTTCGCGTGAAATGTTGAGGATGTCAAACAGCAGGATTGCGTTCAACAGTGCCATCATTGAGCCATGCTTCAAAGCTGGCTTTGGAAATACGGTAAGCGCCGCTTACCTTGAACCAGCGGAATTCGTTCTGCTTCAGTAGACGGTAGACAGTGGGACGGCTCAGGAGCAGCATTTCCATCAGGTCTTCTACGGTATAGCAGCGGCTGTCCTTTGCTGTGGAAACAGGGGAGGAAACCGAGTTGGGCGAAGGTTCTTCATGGATAATCATTGGATAATACCTCGTTAAATATACTTAAAGTTAAAACTTGAGCGGCAATGCAGCCCGGCGGCTGCCACCATTATAAATAGTATAGACCTGCTGAAGGTACTTCGTCTTGCCGGGAAGGCTTACGCCTGCGGTTCGTGCAAGGCGAAAAATCGTGAATGCATCGACCTGCCGCAGTTTGGCAATCAGACGGCTTTTACTGTATTCGGAGTGGTACAGTTCTACAAAGCGGCAGATGCCGAGCAGATTTGCAGAACTCATGGAATCAGGTTCTCCGTCCCACGCATTCAGCAAAACATCAAGGGATTCGATATACAGTTCAGGACCAAGCCGGATGAATTCGTGATAGGCGGTTGCGATGCAGCTGATCCACTGCTTGCCCCGGCCTTCTTCAAAAGAAAGATGAACGCCAGCCAATTCGGTGGCCTGCTGGAATGCAACGGCAGCAGGCTCCCCTGCAAAAATCAGGGCACGGAGCTTCTGTCCTGCACTCAGCCGTTCCGAAATGCCTGTCTGCTGTGCAAACAGGAGGGCTTCTTCTCGTTCTGTCATACCAAAATAAACCTTGCAGCGAATCTGCAAATCTTCGCCGCCGTTCAGAAATTTCCGTGCAGCGATGGTGTTCTGTCCGTCCATCACATAGTAGTGACCATCCCGGAAGCTGATCTTCGGCTCATTGGCAACCCGCTCGTCAAATTCTTTTGCGATGCGGGCAACACGAGCGGGGTGAAGAGCACGCTGATAAGTGTCGCGCGGCACGATCAGTTGCCGCATTTCATATTTGGACAGGTGCCCAAGGTAGCTTAACACTCTGGATTTATCTGCGGGGCGCGGACTTTCGCAAATCGCCATAGATGGCGCACTCAAAAAGCGATTGTGCAGAATAAAATGCGTCGGCATATTTCGCTTTTTGATCTGTGTTGTCAGCGGAACGACCAGAAGAACATTGGAATAAAAATTACCGTCATCGTTCTGGACAACAATGGCAGGTCGGATGCCGCCTTGTTCGGAACCGCTGTAAGGATTCAGATCCATCATGTAGACATCCCCGCGCTTGTACATCCAGTTTGCGGGCATAGGCGGATACTTTTTCTCTTTTTTGCCTCGTGTTGCCAATTTGGATTTCTCCTTTCTATCCGTATATGTAACAGTGGGCTGCTCGCACAGCCCACCCTACTATCTCAAACAGCAAAAATGCTGTGATTTATAGTTCTATACCTTTCCGTATTTGTCCCCGACATCCCCGGAAAACGAAAACTCAGTTTTCGTGTGGGAAATCTTTCAGCCGTCCGGCAGCGTACCGAATCCATAGGGTTCTCACCTCTCCGTGGTTCTCACCGAGCTGCCCGAAGGCAGAAGTATCATTATTCTGTGATGGCTCTTAGCTATGGAGAAGCTGTCATCCATTTACCGTCAACCTACCGCTCATTCCCTCAGTGGGAGATCATCGCATTTGTTACGGACGTGGCTCATCATCACAGGAACGTGACTGAAGAATGCGTGTTCAATTTTCAAGGGGCGGGATAGCTTGAGGGCTGCTTTGAACGCTTTCCGAAGCTATGGCTGTATTGTAACCGATGCGGAACGAAATGAACAGGAACTCAGAGTTCACAATTTTTGAGGAAAATAGGAAGTATCGTTCCTGTTTCTCGATGAGCCGTCAAAAATATATTTCTTGACTTTATGTAAGAAATGAAGTATTATACTCGTAAGAAACTAACTTACGAGTATATAAATTCGATAAATACACTTTGGGGAGGGAACAAAATGAGCCGATTTTACTGCCGCGATGAGGAACTTCGGAAGTTAAACAAACGATATGAGAATGGAAAGTTTGAATGCGTTGTCATTTACGGCAGACGCCGTGTTGGAAAAACTGCGCTGATCAATGAATTCTGCAAGGATAAACCGACCATTTTCTTCTCTGCCTTGAATACGACCGGAAAAGAAAATCTGGAAGCCTTGTCCAAGGCAATCATGAGTTTTGAACGACCCAATGCAGAATCATCTCCGGAATTTACAACCTACGATGCAGCATTGGACGAACTGACAGCTCTCTCCAAGGAGCAGCGGATCGTATTTGTAATTGATGAGTATCCTTATCTTGCAAAGGCTAAACCCGCTATTTCCGCAATGCTTCAGCACATCATCGACCATAAATGGACAGAGTCCCAAATGTACCTGATCCTGTGTGGCTCGTCCATGAGTTTTATGGAAAGTCAGGTTTTGGGCAAAGAAAGCCCTCTGTATGGGCGCAGAACAGCGCAATTCAAGATCATGCCGCTGGATTATAGGGAAACTGCGGTATTCCATCCGAATCTGTCTGAGGAAGATAACGCCCTGATTTATGGCATCACAGGCGGCGTTCCGCATTATATCAACAAATTGGATGTTCGGGACAGCGTAGATGAAGCACTGATGGAAAACTTGTTTGACCGTTCCAGCTACCTCTATGAGGAACCGGCCAACCTGTTAAAGCAGGAGCTGCGTGAGCCTGCAATTTATAATGCAATCATCAAGGCAATTGCAGAGGGGGCTTCTCGCCTGAACGACATCACCACAAAAGTTGGTGAAGAAAACTCTGTGGTGGCGAAGTACCTCAAAACGTTGATAGACCTTGGAATCGTCAAAAAAGAAACGCCGATCACAGAGAAACCGGGCAAAAAAACGATCTATCTTCTGGCGGACAATTTTTTTCGTTTTTGGTACCGTTTTGTGCCGGTCAATGCAAGTGCCATTGATTCGGGGCGGATCGCAAAGACCTACCCCCATGCGGTGAAGCAGTATTTTCCAGACTATATGGGCCTGATTTTTGAGAAGATGTGTCAAGACTATTTGCTCTATTATGCGAATGATCTTCCTATCGAGTTGAGTGAGATCGGGCAGTGGTGGGGAACCGACCCTCAAAAAAAGAAGCAGATCCAGATCGACATTGTCGGAACGCCGGTTGAGGGTAATGACTATATCATTGGCTCCTGCAAATACCGCAATGAAAAAATCGGTTTGGACGAACTGGAACTGATTCGGGAATATGCAGCAGTCTTTGGGAAAGGAACAAACTACCACTACTACATTTTCTCGAAAGGCGGATTTACGGACGGTCTGCTTCAGGCACAGGAACGCGGAGAAGTACAGCTGCTTACCCTTGCCGATATTTTTGAATAACACAAGAAACGCTCTTGCCGGTGTAAAACTGGCAGGAGCGTTTCTTGTTGAAGTGATTATAAAAGACCTTTGATTTTTTCAAGATGATCTATAGCGGCTTGCAGTTCATTTTGAAACTGATTCCTAGAAGGATCTCGACCCAAAAGAAGATAATCCATACTGACATGGAAGTATTCTGCAATATCGATCAGGATTTTTACAGAGCCATTGGAGCTTCCCCTTTCAAGATCGCCCAGGTGGTGATGGGAAACACCAAGTTTTTCAGCAAGTTTTTCCTGCGATAACTTCGCATTTGTACGCAAAGTAAAAATACGGTTACCAATAGCATTCGGATCAAAACTCATGTGTGACCTCCAAATTTTCGATAAAGCGTGAGAAGTCGAAAACTCGGAGTTGCTACGGATATCTAGCCGCTTGGGGCATCCACGAAAAATGGACAAATCATAACCCCGCGTTTTCACGCGGGGTTATGATTGTATAATTCTTAGCCGTTCCGTCATCTTCAACTGTTCCATCATCTGTGATTGCATTGTAATCCGCCATTGCACCTGAACCTTCGATGCTCAGTGTATATGTAGGATTCTCCGCAGCCGTATTGTTTTGTTCCACTTCCCAAGAAACACTTTCCGTCTGATCTTCTGCACCGCAAGGGCCGCTTGTTGCTGCATTTTGTGCCAGCACAGCCAAGGCAGACGTATTCCCCACCGTTTCCGCAAACGCCGTGACCGCCGAAGCAGGCACCATGGAGACGGCCATACAGCCCGCCACCAGCAAACTTACTACACGTTTTGGTTTCATAAACTTTTTCCTCCCTTATGAAGTATCCCAAACGCTTTTCCCTGCACCCGCCGTAAATGTAAAAAGGCGCCGCACCTGCCCCGAAAGGCTGGTGTGACGCTGTGGTGTACTTATGGGGAAGTGCAGCTGGCTGCCCGGTCTGGGCCCTTTAGCTTTGCGTCGCAGCCTTCCAGCTGGTTTGCCGATTCTTCTGTTTTGTGGGGGTGCTCTTTTGCATTTTATTATACCCCCCTTATATAAAAATCAAGGGGTTTTCCATGAGTTTGTCATTTGTAACAAATGCAGTCTATTTTTTAGTGCGATTTGACGGGGGGGTGGGGGGTGACCCTCTCAGTTAAAGACTTTGGCTGAGAGGGTTAGGCCATTACTAAGAAAACGCCGCCGCACAGGTCGCAATTCTGTGCAGCGGCGTTCCTATGGAGGATGATAAAGTATCACTTGGAAATGGCGCAGTTATTCGTACAGGGCATCAAAGTTGGTCAGTTCCACCTCATGCTCATCCAGCCAGCGACGAACCTGCGGGTCACACAGGGTCGCCAGATCACGGCAGCGGGGCAGGGTCAGGGAAGTATTGTCCAGAAGGTACTGATCCAGATAACCCGGATGGAAATGCAGGATATTGTACTCGTAGGGAGAGCTCAGGATGCCGAAGCGGTCTTCCAGCCAGTCCTCCGGGCGGCTGCCCCGGTTCAGAATCTCCATTGCGTTGCTGTTGCCCAAACTGAACAGCTCGCAGGCCGGTTTCATCGGCAGTTCTTCGGCCAGCGTATCGCCCATGTTATGGATGCCCAGCTTCTTTCCGATATCCCGGAACGCCTGCTCCATGGGCCTTGTCATGGCGCTGTGGCCCTCAAAATGCCGGGGATAATGTCCCACAAGTTCTTTGTGCCGGTCCAGCTGGGCCATGGTCTCGGTATACAGGTCCTCATAGCTGGGGTAAACTTCGCCCTTGCATTTGGCATCATTGGGATTCTCGCTCTTCCACAGATAGCTGCGGTAGAACATTCCCTCTTCGTTTACCAGCGTGGGCACCTTTTCCGGGGCGCTGACGGGGCGGTACTGCACAAAATTGGTGTGCTGGACCAGCGGCACCTCCGGGCACTCGCTCTGCCAGAGTTTCACCGCATGGGGGACGGCGGCCATGTTGCTCATCAGCGAGAGGGTGCAGACCACGCCCTCCTTATAGGCTTTGATGACACCATAGTTGTATGCCTCACTGAAGCCGAAATCATCGGCTACTACGATCAACTTCTTGCTCATAGCTGTTTCCTTTGTCCTTATCGGTTCAGATAATCCGCATTGAAGATCTTGCCCTCGGTGCTGCGGTCATAGACCTTCCGGCCCTCGGCGTAGGTGACCTGTGCCTGATAATCGTCGCTGATGACCACCAGATCTGCGTCCTTGCCCACTTCAATGGTACCCTTGCGGTCGGCAAAACCATACTTGATGCAGGGATTGAGGCAGGCCATCTTCAGGCAGGTCTCCAGCGGGATGCCAACATTGTTCACCAGATTTCTGATGTCGAACAGCACCGGCTGGCTGGAACCGCACAGGCGGCCGGTATCGGTCAGAACAAAGCCCTCCGGGGTCACATTCAGGGCCATCCCCTCAAAGATGCCCTCATACTTGCCCACCGGTGCACCGGACAGAGCCGTACAGTCACTGACCATCATGAATTTGTCGGTGCTCTTGACCTTGAAGTAGATGCCCAGCATCTCATCGCAGATGTGCAGGCCGTCGCAGATCACCTCACAGGTAACGTTTTCATTGGTCAGGGCTGCTCCCAGACCGCCGATGTCCCGGTGATGCATATCGGTCATGACGTTGCCGGTATGGGTCGCCACACTGATGCCCTTGGCATAGGCGGCCATGGCCTGCTTATAGTTGTTGTCACTGTGGGCGGCTGCCACTGTGATGCCCTGCGAGAGGAAATACTCGATGATGGGGTCCATCCCGGGGATCTCCGGTGCCAGTGCCACAAGACGCAGCCACCCGCCGCCGGCTTCCACCATGGCATGTGCCGTCTCCATACTTACCTCCGGCCAGCCGGTACGGATGCCTTTTTCACCGGTGCGGTTCAGCCAGGGGCCTTCGCTGTGGATACCCAGAATGGTTGCACCGTCCTGATCACCCTCTTTTGCCACCTCTGCCACCGCACGGATGGAATCCGGGTCGCACACCGTCGGGAAGATGTTCACGGTGCCCTGACTTGCCAGCCCCTTCAGATAACCTTTCACGGATGCGATCTGCTTTTCATGGGGGGCATTCTTATTCATGATATCATAACCGCAGGTGCCGTGGTTATGAGTATCAAAAATGCCGGGGATAATCCGCTGGTCGCCGTATTCAATGGCTTCGGGGTCGGTCGTGTTTTCTGCAAAGGCAGTGATCTTGCCGCCTTCCACAGTCAGCACACCTGCCTTGGGGCCTTCCGGCGTATAAATGCGGTTGGAATGCAGTTTCATAATTCAGTTCTCCTTCTTATTTGCTTCCTGTTTTGCAAAATCGGCCAACGCCCGTTCCATCCGCTCCATCCGGGGCAGATCCAGTACATGGTCCTGTGCACAGCAGGTATTCTCCACAACAAATTCGCCTTTTTCCACTCGTCCACAGCTGAGCATCATCCCTCTGGGAAAGAGCGCCAGCAGATTCCGCTGCCGCTGTTCCTCCGGGTAGTTCCGGTCATAGACCTTATCCTCCGGCAACAAACTGCACAGCTGTTCCGCCGCCTCTTTCCGGTACTCGCCGTGCGCCAGCGCCACTGCCGGGCCGCTGGTCAGATTGTCCAGCAGCAGAACAGTTGCCGCAGTTGGCATCTCCTGCGCCAGAAGCCGGAAGCCGTCATAGTTATCCACTGCATGGTCACAGAAGGCAAAAGCGATGTTCTCCTCACCGCTCAGGTCCTCCGCCAGCTTTACGGCAGTGGCGACCGCACCGGAACAGCGGCTGAAGTTGCAGGGGCTTGCATGGGGCAGCAGCAGCCAGACACCTACCCCTGCCAGCAGCAGTGCCGCCAGCGTCCGGGGCAGCATGGCACCGGTTCCCCGTCCGGACCAGAACATCAGGCAGGCCGCTCCGAAACAGAGCAGTTCCAGCACGCATTGCAGTGCAAGGTCTCTCCCCCGCTGCTGAACATTTTTGTCCGGATGGAACGGATAGTATTTCTGGGGCCGCAGCGCCTTTGCCGGCGTATCAAAGGGGACCGCAATGACGACCTTTGCATTTGCCAGATCCCCGGCAATCAGGTTTTCGATCTTGGAAAACCGTCCTTCCCTCTGTTGAACCCGCACCGGCCAGCCCAGCGGCGGTAGGCTCTCGTTGAGCTGCTGGGCAAAAAGATATTTCTGCTTTGCAGTGCGCCGTTTGCCCAGGGTGACACCATACAGCATCATCAGGTCTTGCAATGTCATATCCGTTCTCCTTCTACAAAAAAGTCCGGCAGGAAGCGTTTTACTCCTGCCGGACTGCGGACCCCTTGCAGGATCAGGCGATCTGATTTTTTTAGAAGATTCCAAGGAATGCGCCCAGCAGACCAAAGATCAGCAGACCGATGATCAGCTGTGTGGGGCGGTTGCCCTTCTTGATTCGCCACATCATGAACAGCACCAGAGCCAAGCTCAGAATGCCCGGATAGATGGCATTAAACAGCTCGGAGACCACGATGGAGGTCTCGCCGATGTTCAGCGTCCAGTTCAGGGGGAAGCCCACGGTGGTTGCCGTCATGGCACCGACCATCATCAGGCCGAGGATGGATGCACAGCGGGTCGCAACGCTCATCAGGCCGCTGTTAAAGACGGTGTTGATGAAGCTTGTGCCCAGTGTGTAGCCCAGTTTCAGCAGGACCCATTTGAGCAGGGACTGCGAAATGCCATACAGCAGGATGAAGATGAAGGTGCCGAGGATGTTGCCCTGCGAGCACAGACCGATTGCAATACCGGCACCGATGACACGCAGGCAGTTGAAGAAGATGGAGTCGAACATACCGGCGGTGGGGCCCATCAGGGAAGCCTTGATGGCATCAATGGTCTCGCCGGGAACTTTACCGTCGTGGCAGTCCTTTTCCAGTGCGTAGCACAGACCTGCGATAAAGTTGAATGCGACTGCATGGGTATTGAAGAAGGACTGATGGCGGGCATAAGCGGCCTTCTTGCCTTCGATATCGTCGCCATAGATACTCTCCACGGCGGGGGCCATGGTCATGGTGAAACCATTGGCTTCCATCTTGGTCATGTTGAAGTTTGCAAAGACCAGATGGCTGTTCCAGAACATCTTTTTGAGGATCTTATTTTCCTCTGCGCTGACAACTTTCTTTTCCATCAGAAGAAATCCTCCTCACTGTTGGCAGGGGCAGCAGCACCCGCAGCGGGGGCAGCAGCCACAGCGTTCTTTGCATCAATGATGCGCTTGTCAATGAAGAACAGGGTCAGGGCGATGGCTGCACCGATGACGGCGATACCAAGGCTGCTCAGGCCCAGGCTCTTGGCGCAGATAAAGCCGACAAAGTAGAACACAGCGATATCGGTGGACCAGATCATGGACAGCAGGATGCCGAAACCGACGGCGGTCATCATGGTACCGGCAGCGGCCAGACCTGTCATGACCCATGCGGGGCAGGCAGCCAGACCAGCCTGCAGACCCTCGATGCCAAAGGCAACGCCCAAGAAGATGATTGCCGCACCGGGCAGGCAGGCGATGAAGTTGACGACCATGGAGATGGCACGGAACTTGTTGGGCTTGCACTCAGAAGCCAGTCTCTCCCAGTAGGGAGCCAGGCCGGCCCACAGAGGCATCAGCATGGTGTTGATGGTAGACATCACGGTACCGATGGTCAGGGACAGAGCCAGACCGGTTTCCATGGCACCGTCGCCGCCCACCACGATGGTATACGCCACAGCGATGATGGAGCCGGACAGGCAGTCGGACGGAATCGAGCCGCCCACAGCAGAGATGCCCATGAAGATTGCTTCCAGCGAAGCACCCATGATGATGCCGGTCTGGAAGTCGCCCAGAAGCAGGCCGACCAGCGGTGCCACCACGATGGGGCGGTTCAGGCACTGCCAGGACAGGGTGTACGGGTCAAGCCAGTTGATGACCGCATACACGACTGCACAGATGATTGCAGCGGTAATTGACATAGCGATTTTTCCTCCTTGTACTTTTTTCTATTTTCAGGCAGAGCACCACGCTCAGCCCAGTACCTTGGAAAGTTCCTGCGGAACATCATCGGGGATGGTCTGCACATTGCAAGGGATCCCGGTTGCCATGACCTGCCGCAGAACCTCGACTTCGTCCTCGTAGGCATACAGATTCTTGGTATAGGTCTTGCGGGCTTCCGTTCCGTGCTTGGGAGCAATGCGGCCATAATTGCCCACATTGATCTGCGGGATATCCTTGACTTCCTTGGCCACACGCAGCAGATTTTCCGGCGTGCTGACGATCAGCAGGATCTTCAGACCGGCTGCACGGGGATCGTTGCAGAGCGAGACCGCCTTATCCACCGTCACGATCGCCGTCTTGCAGGTGGCCGGTGCAGCCATCATCAGGGATTTCTGCATGATATCGCTGGCAGCCGCCGTATCATCTGCCACCACGATGCGGTCAACGCCTAGCGTGCGGCTCCACTTGGTGGCGACCTGGCCATGAATCATGCGCTCATCCAAACGTACCCATTTGATCATAAGTTTTCCATCCTTTCTTTTTATCAGAAGAAGTCGTCGCTGCCTGCCGGTGCCGTGTCCGCAGGAACTTCCGGTTCCACACGGCGCAGATACTCGCGGCTTTCTTCAATGATCTCATCCAGCCGTTCGTCGCTGAGGGTATCCTCGCTCAGAACATTCATCATGAAGCTCATGTTCACACCGCTCACCAGCCGGGTGTTTGGGCGGTCCAGGTAGGTGAACATGGCCTGATTCACGCTGCCGCCGTAAAGGTCGCTGCACAGCAGCACTTCGTCCTCCGGACCGACAGTCTCATAGAACGCATCCAGATGATCCTGCACGCAGCTCTCATCCAGATAGGCATCAAATACGGTCAAATTCTCGCACTCTCCCATCAGGATCTTCAGCGAGCTTTGCATTCCGCTGGCCATTGAGCCATGGGACGAGAGAAAGATTTTCAGCATAACAGGCATCCTCTTTTCGACTACAAGCTAATTATTTTCCTTCGATGTTCACATTTTATCTCTATTTTGCACAGAGTTCAACGCTTTTTGATTTATAGAATAAGTTCAAGTCGTTTTGATTTCATTTTATAAGTTCAAAATGGAGCACAGTTGAACACCCTGTTCAAAACTGTGCGCCATGATTTGGTGATTTTACATAGTCTGCAACGAGCGCCGAAGCCATTCCGCCGCCATCCGGGGCGGGTCTTCCGCAAAGGCTTCCAGTTCTTCCGGATACCGCACAAAAGAGTACAGCAGTGTATTCAGCGCTTTCATCTTCTGCCAGTCGTGAAGTCCGCCGCCGACATACAGCAGTGCCCGGATCTTCCGTTCTCCCCAGAGTGCCCGTTTTTCCAGCGGGTAAAATTCCAGTCGGATCTTTTCTCCTTCTGCGCCCTGTTCCTCCTGAAAGACCACCACGACTTCGCCGCACTGGTACGTCCAGCATTTTTCCCGGATGATCCACCGATTCAGAAGCGCCTGCCGTTCAGCTTCGTCCCTGCCATGTACCCCCGCCAGATACTGGAAGAACTGCTCCGGCGTGTAATACTGGAAGTTTCGGATTACACGATAATTCTCCGGCGGCGGAAGCTGCTGCCGATACTGGTATGCTTCCACCAGCAGGGTGTTGTAAACACGGTCAAAGTCCCGTTCGTTCCGGATCAACAGCAACAGTTCCACCGGGTAATCATACCGGTAGCCGGGCTTTATTCCCTCTTCCTGTTCTGCGCCATTTCCCAGCAGCACTCCGTCGCATTCTGCCGGGTCGATGCGGCGCAGCTCGTACAGGTTCATCGGCGTGATCTCTTCGATCAGTTCGGGGTAACGCTCTTTCAGGCCCTCTGTCTGGATCCGGGCATACTCGGTTCCCAGAAAATGGGTGGAGCACAGACGGAGCGGCCGGATGGGATACCGGATCTCGTGCAGCAGGCTGAAGAAATAGCAGCTCAGCATTGCCAGCAGAAACCGGTTTGCCCGGAACGGATAAACCGTCTGGATAAATTCAATCACCCGGCGGCTCAGTTCCGCACAGAGCGGGCAATCCAGAAATTGCAGTTCATAAACATAGTCATACTGCATTGTGCCGTCCGTTCCATAGAAATGTTGTGCGATCAGATTGAATAGGATCTGCTGCAGCAGATCCCTTGCCATTGGCAAGGGCGCAAAATCCAGTCCGGTCTCCTGCTTCAGGTAGACCAGCACCCGGTCCCGCAAGCATCCCGCCTGCCCTGCAAAGCCGGGATGCAGGCTGAACGGGTCCCGCTTCAGGTTCACATCCAGCATACTGAACAGCAGAATGCCCAGAAACGCCACCTCATCCTGGGGCATGGCATAGCCCCCGTATTGTTCCTCCAGTGTGTGGTAAATGGACTGTGCCAGCGGATAGAACATCGTTCCGGAGATGCTTTCCAGCCATGGGTCCGGCAGCCGGATCTCATGGCCGTTCTGCACCCGGTTCCGTGCAATGATCAGGTAGACCGCCACACGCTGGGTCGCACTGTCTCGCAGGGAGACCGGGCTTTCCCGCAGGATCTTCAGAAATGTATGCCGGATATCCTGCCGCTCTTCGTATCCGCAGCTGAGCCAGGATGCACTGTCCGGGTCACTGCAATCCAGCGTTTCCTTGTGGAAATGCACGCCGGAGACTTCGGTCAGTGCCAGCCTGCGCTTGTACTCTTCTCCTTCCACCCGCATTCCGGTGCCGGGGCGTGAGACGATCCGCAGGCCAAAGCTCTCACACAGGCGGGTCGCCATGCTCAGCGGCTCCCGCAATGCCGAAGCCGAGAGAAAAAGCTGATCGGCCAGCTGTTCCTTCTTAATGCCGGTTTCCGTGGAGATGATGCGCCGGGACAGATACCGCACCCGGCTTTCCCGGTCGGCGTTCAGCATACTGCCCGGCATCTGCCGGATGCTGGTCACAGCCGAAAAAGTATCGTACGCTTCCGGGTCCAGAACTTCCACATAGTAACCCTTATGCCGCCGGGAAACCAGCCGGGCACCATTCTCATTCAGGATCTGCGCCACCTGCGGCATCTCATTCTTGATGGTGTGCGCACTGACACCGATCCGCTCCGCCAGTTCCTGCGAAGTCATCGTCTGTTCGGGGGCATTGCTCAACTGGGTCACGATCTGCAAGGCTCTGCTGGACATAAAACCGCTCCTTTTCCCAATCATTCGTGCCTTTATTGTAGTAAAACACTGCCCGAAATGCAAGCCGGAAACCAGAAATGCCGCTCCGAGCTTTTCAGCCCAGAGCGGCATTTCCGGTTTTGGGATATAATTAGAAAATAGCTTGATTGTTAGCATCCTCACCCTCTCCGTCATTGCTTGCTACACAAAAATTATTTGTGCTGACTGCGGCTCTTTTGCATGACACGCTGTTCTTGGATTTTGTGTATGAAGATAGATAGGAGGAGAACACATAATAAACCTGAGGAATTGAGCAGCGTTGTGAATGCAGCATTCGGGCTGCGTTGAACTACACCAAAAATTTCGCGATTTCGTGGGTTTACCTATGGGTTTACTGAGAGAGGGAAGCCCGAAAACCTGCATGAATACTGGACTTTTCGGATCAAGGTCAGGTGAGTACAGCCTCAAAGCCGCTCGTCGCGCACCTCAGTTCAGCAAGCGATAATCTACAGCTTAAAAATGCTAAAAAAGCCCAGAAATACGCCATTTCCGGGCTTTTTCTATGCCTAGAATCACCTGATTCCGATGGTGAAATTTGAGGAAATTTGACTTCAAATTAGCCCATTTTGATGGTTTTACCATGGGTTTACGGCCTATTTTTGAGCCTAATGGGTGGGAAAATGGGTTTACAGAAGGCCATTTTGGAGGGGAAATTAGCCCCATCGCATTGTTCAAAATGGAAAAAAGCAAGAGCGGCAGTCCGGCGCAGGAATATCTATTACTGCGGCAATGACACGTCAACGCAGTTTTTTACGGCGAGTGTGGCGGAGGAACTGCTGCTGAATACCGAATTGACGGAAGAAAGCAAAGACCGTGCAATACATCTGCTGAAAGAATTTGGCCTTTACGAGTACAGGGATGCGCACCCGTCCACCCTGTCCGGCGGACAAAAGCAACGGCTTGCCATCGCCTGCGCCGTCTTTTCCGCCCCTGCCGGCAGCTCCACCGCGATGGTCGTGCCCTTGTCCGAGCTTTCCTCCACCCAAACGGAGCCGCCGTGGAGATCGGCGATCTCCCACACCAGAGAAAGTCCCAGTCCCGCGCCGCCGTACTCGCGGCTGCGGGATTTGTCTACCCGGAAGAAGGGATGGAAAATGCTCCGCTGATACTCCTCCGGAATGCCGCAGCCAGTGTCGGAAACGCGAATGATGCACTTTTCCTGCCCCTGTGCAAGCTCGACCCGCACCGAGCCGCCGAGGCGGTTGTATTTGACAGCGTTCTCCGTCAGGTTGAAGAGCATGCGGTAGATCAGCGCGTCGCTGCCGGTCAGGGCGGCGTCGCCCTCCGCTTCCAGCGTGATGCTTCGCTTCTCCGCCAGCGACGCAAGATCCGTAAAGATCTCCTCGACCATGGGGGCGAGCTGGAGCTGCTCGTTCCGCGCCACCTGCTGCAAATTGCTCATCTCCAGCAGCGTCTTGGTCATCTGCGTCAGCCGCTCCGTCTGCTCGCGCAAAAGCGTGAGGAATTCCGCCGTCTCCGGCCGCACATCGGGATGCTCCGCGGAAAACAGCTCCAGCTGCGCCTGCATCAGCGCCAGCGGCGTGCGCAGCTCGTGGGCGGCGTTGCCGGTGAACTGCCGCTGGGCGGCAAAGGCGTTGTTCAGCCGCTCCAGCATCTGGTTGAACGAGCGGCTCAGCTGCCGGAACTCCGAAATGGAGTCTTCATCGATCCTCATATCGGCAAGATTGTTCAGCTGCACCTGCTCCACCTGCGAGGTAAAGCTGCGCAGGGGCTTGAGAGCGCGTCCGCTGACGAAATAGGCGAGGATGCCGCTGAGCAGCGTTACCGCCGCCGTGATGTACCAGTTGGTGGTGCGGAAGCGCCCCTGCACCCCATCGACGACGATGGTCAACTCCTCGTTGGGCGTTATGAGCTGCGGGTCAAAGCTCGCCGCTCCGCTATCATTCAGGATCACCGTGCCGCCGCCCTGTAAGCTGTCCGCAATGGTGTCCATATAGTACACACCGGAGGAGCACAGCAGCAGATTCATGGCCACGCAGGTGATGCCGATGAGCAGGGCGGACATCAGCGTGATGCGCCACTGCAAGGAAAGCCGCTTCATTCCTCCTCGCCTCCCATCAGATAACCCTCGCCGATGCGGTTGCGGATGGGGTCATAGCCCAGCACGGCGCGGAGCTTTTTGCGCAGGGCGGAGATGTGGACGCGAATGGAATTGCTGAAGCTGTCCACGCTGTTGTCCCAAACGTGATCAATCAGCTCCTCCTGACTCACGGGCCGCCCCTGATGCACCATCAGGTATTCGAGTATCCCCGTTTCCTTTCGGGTCAACGTCAGCGTCTGCCCATTGACGGCGGCGGTGCGGGAGCGGGTGTCGAAGCTCAGGCCTCCGCAGCTTAGCAGCACATTCTGCTGGGTGAACTGCCTCAATGTCAGGCTGCGGATGCGGGCCTCCAGCTCGGCAAGATGAAAGGGCTTTGCAAGATAGTCGTTTGCCCCGGCGTCCAGCCCCTGCACCTTGTCCTCCACCTCGCTGCGGGCGGAGAGGATCAGCACCCGCGTCTCTCGGTCGGTCTGCCGCAGGGCGCGCAGCACTGTCATGCCGTCCTTTTTCGGCAGATTCAGATCAAGAAGTACCAGATCGTAGCACTCCACGCCCAGCAACTCCAGAGCCTTCTCCCCGTCGTAGCAGTAGTCCACGCTGTAGGCCAGCCGCCGCAGGCTGCGGACGATTGTTTCACACAGAGCGTGTTCGTCTTCAATTACTAAAAGGTGCATGAGAGCCCTCCTTTTTATTTCTCCGTTTTTGTGTTGTTTTTATTATAGCAAAAATAGATAAGGTTTGCGTTAAGTTTTTGTTCTTAACAGAGACTTTAACTCTCCCGCGCTATGATGGGGGCAGAAAATCGGAAAGGATGATGAAAAATGAGCTGCGGGAAAAAGGCTGCGGCGCAGATCGCGCTGCTGATGGCCGGAGTCGCCATGCTGTGCTTCGGCGTCTGGCGGGGCGAGGCGGCGACAGTGCTGAGCAAAGCAATCAAATTATGTCTGGAGTGTGTGGGTATTGGGTAAAAAGTTTTCAGGCGTTTCGCAGACCATGTCCCGATTTCGGGGCTGGATACAGGCGGGTGCGACGCTACTGACCAACCTGCACCTGCCGAACTTCTTCAAAGGAGGACTGTACCAAGGCACAGGGAAAACCGTTTGCGTGCCGGGGCTGAACTGCTACTCCTGTCCGGCGGCCTCCGGAGCCTGCCCCATCGGGGCGTTTCAGGCAGTGGTGGGCTCGTCCAAGTTCAGCTTCTCCTATTATATCACAGGCTTTCTCATTCTGCTGGGCGTGCTGCTGGGGCGCTTTATCTGCGGCTTCCTCTGTCCCTTCGGCTGGTTTCAGGAGCTGCTGCATAAGATCCCGACGAAGAAGCTCTCCACAAAGAAGCTCAAGCCCCTGACATACCTCAAGTACGCTGTCCTGCTGGTGATGGTCCTCCTGCTGCCGGCGTTCCTTGTGAACGACGTTGGCATGGGCGACCCCTTCTTCTGCAAATACCTCTGCCCCCAGGGCGTGCTGGAGGGAGCCATCCCGCTGTCCCTCGCCAATTCCGGCATCCGGGCGGCGCTGGGCAAGCTGTTTACATGGAAGTTCAGCATCCTGCTGTCGGTGATCGTGCTGAGCGTACTGTTCTACCGTCCCTTCTGCAAGTGGCTATGCCCGCTGGGCGCGTTCTACGCCCTGTTCAACCGGGTGTCCCTTTTCCAGATGAAGGTGGACAAGAGTAAGTGCGTCTCCTGTGGGAAATGCGCCAGAGCCTGCAAGATGGACGTGGATGTGACGAAAACGCCCAACCATACCGAGTGCATCCGCTGCGGGATGTGTATCCGTGCCTGTCCGACGAACGCCGTGTGCTTCCGCTACGGCTTCGGCGATGGAAAAGAGAAAGAAAACGCAGCGACACTGCGAGAAAACAACAACAAAGCTTAAGGAGAAACGAATATGAATGTAAAGAAGATACTGGCTCTGATGCTGTGCGCGATGATGCTGCTCTCCCTTGCAGCCTGCGGCGCAAAGGGCAACGACAAGCAGGCGGATATGAGCGGAGACAGCTCCGCCATGACCGGCGAGCCGAAAACCGCCGAGGAGGCGCTCGCTCTGCACAAGGAGCTGCTGGAGCGGGAAAACGCGCTCCTGTCGGAAAATGCCGAACTCTGGGAGAAGGTGTTCATGGCGGCCGATAAGGGCATGACCATGCAGGAGGACGGCAAAAACTACGGCGACTTCCTGCTGGATACCGTCGAGGCCGCTAAAGAGCAGTTCACCGACAAGGAGTATGCGTGGCTGAAGGAGTCAGCCACGGAGATCAGCAATATTGAAAACAAGCTGACCGAGTTGGAAGAGAAGTATCCCGAGATCATGCAGAAATCCATGGACGGCGATATGAGTATGCCAGCGGGCAGCGACACGAGCAACCCTCCCGACGACGGCAGTATGCAGAAGTTTCCTGCCTTTGAGGGGAAAGACCTGGATGGCAACACGGTGAAGAGCGACGAGCTGTTCTCCGCCAACGCCGTCACCGTAGTGAATTTCTGGTTCACCACCTGCAATCCCTGCGTGGGAGAGCTTGCCGAGCTGGACGCACTGAATAAGGAACTTGCGGAGAAGGGCGGCTCCCTCATCGGTGTCAACACCTTCACGCTGGACGGCGACGAGGCAGCGATTTCCGAGGCGAAGGATGTGCTGGCCAAGAAGGGCGCCACCTATCAGAATGTGTATTTTGACTCAGATGGTGAGGCGGGAAAGTTTACTACCAACATCTTTGCTTATCCCACCACCTATGTGGTCGACCGCAGCGGCAATATCGTGGGTGAACCCATCGTAGGAGCCATCACAGAAAAGAAGCAGGCGGAGACGCTGCAAAAGCTCATCGAGCAGGCGCTCGCCGCCGATGTGGGCTGACCCGAGATTTAAAAAAGCGCCTGCTGTGCGCCGCTGCTGGCCTACTTCTATGTCATCGACCCCACGGTGCAAAACCGGCAGGGCAACGACCGCGGCAGCCAGTACCAGACCGGCGTTTACTTCACCAACGAAAGCGCGAGAGAGACGGTGAAGCGCATCGCGGAGATCGAGCGCGGCCGCAGCGAAAAATTCTTCGTGGAGATCGGCCCGCTCAAAAACTTCTATCCCGCCGAGGAATACCACCAGAACTACCTCGAAAAGAATCCGAACGGCTACTGCCACATCCCGCGCACGGAGATGGAGCTCTTTTCCCGGCTGCGCATCGACCCGGGTGACTATCAGAAGCCAGCGGCGGAGTCCATCCGGGACAAGCTGACGGCGGAGCAGTACCGCGTCACGCAGGAGAGCGGCACGGAGCGCGCCTTCACAGGCGAGTTCTGGGACAAGTTTGAAAAGGGCATCTATGTGGATGTCGTCACCGCCGAGCCGCTCTTTTCCTCCACGGATAAGTACGAGAGCGGCTGCGGCTGGCCCGCCTTTACAAAGCCTATCGAGGGCCCCGCTGTGGTGGAAAAAGAGGATTTGAGCCACGGAATGCGCCGCACGGAGGTCAGAAGCCGCGCCGGAGACTCCCATCTCGGTCATGTGTTCACCGGCGATCCGGAGTCGCCCAACGGCGTGCGCTACTGCATCAACAGCGCGGCCCTGCGCTTCGTCCCCTATGAAAAAATGGAGACCGAGGGCTACGGATACCTGCTGTACCTGTTTGAAAAATAGGACGCAAACGGTCGGCAGTTCTCATGCAAGGAACTATCAGCACATCACAGCATATCGGACTGCCACCGGGCAGTCCGATATGCTGTGAATGGAATTTTCCGACACTCTCAATGCCGGCATAACGATCTGCGCGGAGGAGAACGAAGAACATCTCTCTTAAGGAACTAATTCAAACTTATTGCTGTTAGCCGATGGATTCAGGTGTGCCAAAGCATTGCAGGGCTGGAAGTATTCAGCTTCGGCTTCGGCAAAAGATGTGTAAAACAGAGAAGCGCCCGTATCAGCATTTAAAAGACTTCTTCGATTCCTCCTAAATACGCATAAGGACTCACTCCAATCGAAATCGTATGACATTCTATCCCAAGTAGAGCAAATTCCGCCCCAAAAGCAAGCGGCATTTTGGGAATTATGCAACAAAAAAGTCGAAAAGCACGATCTCCGTTCCCAAAGACCGTGCTTTTCGGTAGATTTCGTGATTTATCCCATCAGGGTCGTCCAGAGAAGGCTGAACGGCATCACAAGGATGAGGGCAGGCATCAGATCCACCAATGGGACCGATTTGATCTTGGACACCCGGAAGCCAGCCGCCATCGTCAGGATACCGCCGCAGGCCGAGAGATCTGCGAACATGGCCGGGGTCAGCACACCGGCCAGCAGCTTACCGGCACCAAAGACGATGAACAGGATGATGACCTGCGGAATGGGGATCGCACAGATGGCCGCACCCAGCGTCGAAGCGAAGATCATTGCGGTGAAGAAGTCCAGCACCGCTTTCGACATCAGTAGTGACGGGTCGCCGGTGATGCCCTCGGTCAGTGTGCTGTACCAGCCGAAACCGCTGCAACAGAACAGTGCCACTGCCGTGATGTAAAACTCCATGTCGATATGCTCGTCGCCAAGGTGCAGGGCTTTGACGAGCTTATGGAAAAATTTGCTCGTCCAGTGTTCCAGATGCAAACTGTGTCCGATGGTAAAGCCCACCAGAATCGCCAGCACGACTGCCGTCATGCCGGACGCCTTGATGATAGAATTGATGCCAATCGCAATGGAGCAGTAACCGAACAGGGTCGGCAGATTATCTTTCAGGTTCTGCGGTAAGATCTTTCCCAGACCCGTTCCCAGCAGACCGCCGAACAGCACAGCGGCACAGTTCGTCAAAACTCCAATTGGCATACTTCTTCCTCACAGTTCTTTGTTTTTACCAGTCCTTCACTGCACCGTCAAAGGCACGGCGTGCGGCGTTGCTGCCACGCTCGTTGGCAGGATACAGCTCTTCTGCGTCGTCGGCCAGCTCGATGCCGATGCCGGGAGCCTCCGGGATAAGCATACAGCCGTTCTCGAACCGGAGCGGCTCTTTCACCATCTTGTCCTCAGCCCCGTTCAGGCAGAAGCCGGGCAGCTCCTGAATGCCAAGATTGGGGATGGAGGCGCAGATCTGCAGGCAGGCCGCCGTGGACACGGGGCCCAGCGGGTTGTGCGGGATGACCAGCACATCGTGTGCTTCGGCCAATGCGCAGATCTTCTTGCTGGTGGTAATGCCGCCTACAGCGCAGACGTCCGGGCGGACATACTGGCAGGCATGGCGTGCCATCAGCACCTCGAACTCCCGCAGGTCGATGGCGCGCTCGCCGGTGGCGATGGGCACGCCCACCTTGCTGGCGACTTCGGCCATGGTATCCACGTTGTCAGGCGGCACGGGATCCTCAAGGATCATCGGGCGGTATGGCTCGACGGCACGGCCAAAGGCAACAGCCTCGGGCAGGGTCATGCCGCGGTGGACTTCCAGCACGAAATCAAAATCCGGACCGACAGCCTCACGGCAGACGCGCACCTTCTCCACTTCCCGCTCAATCCGGCTGGAGTAGAATTCACCCTTGCCGTCCGTGGAACTGGTGGGTCCGTTGCAGAAGATCTTCGCGGCCGTAAAGCCCATCTCCTGCAGCTGCTGGTACTGTTCCGCCAGCTTCTGGTTGTCCTCGGTCAGGTGCATGACCGAAGCGTAGACCCGCACCTTATCGCGGGTCTTGCCGCCCAGCAGCTCGTAGACCGGAACGCCAAGAGCCTTGCCCTTGATGTCCCACAGTGCGATGTCGATGGCCGAGATCGCGCTCATGATGACCGAGCCGCGGAAATAAACCGACCGCAGGAAATTCTGGTTGAAATCCTCGATGCGGAAGGGGTCTTTGCCGATGAGGTAATCCGCAAATTTTTCGATGGCAGCTGCCGTCGCCTGCAGATAGCCCCAGTTTCCGGCCTCGCCCAGACCCACGATACCGGCATCGGTGTAGACCTGTACGAAGAGATAGTGCTTCGCAAAGCGCAGCTTTACGTCTGTAATTTTCATAGTGCTTTTTCTCCTGTCACGTTACTTTATTGTAGATGCTCCCGAAAGAATTTGCAATGGGCATCCAGCGCACGCTCCCAGCCGGGCGTCCGGTTGGTGGTAAAGCCGTGCATGGCTTCGGGGATACGCTGGGCAGTCACACAGACACCTGCCTTGATGAGCCGGAGTGCAAACGCCTCGGTATCGTCCCGCAGGCTGTCCTCTCCCGCCGAGAGGATCAGACAGTCTGGGAAGGTGCTGAGCGCGGCTTCGTCCGCCTTGATGGGCGAACAGAGTGGCTGGGCCGGGTCTGCATCGCCCACATAAAAATCGGTGTACAGCTTTTCCGTGGCCGAACGCTTGACCCAGAAGGGATCCTGTTTCAGTTCCGGGGACAGGCGGTCAATGGGATTGACCGTGTTATCCACCGGGAAATATTCCATCAGCACACAGCAGGGATGCAGCTTGTGCGTCTCTGCATTCTGGATGCAGGCCGCCGCCACAAGGTTTCCGCCTGCGCTGTGACCTGCCAGTATGATCTTTTCCGGGTCAACGCCCAGCTCCTCGGCATGGTCGAAAGCATACTCCGCAATGCCGTAGCTCTCGTGGACAGCCGCCGGGAATGCCTTTTCCGGTGCAAGGCAGTAATCCACATCCCAGACGAGGCAGTTCAGCCGCTCCATCAGGGTACAGCAGTAGCGGCGGTCACGGTCGGTGCGGCCTTTGATGAAACCGCCGCCATGGAAATTCAGCAGTAGTGCCGCTTTTGGGGGCAGGGTGTCCGGGCGTTCCTCAAAGACATGGATCTTACAGCCGTTTGCCGTCTTGATCCAGAGTTCGGTCTCTGTGCCGGGCAGGGCAGCCTGCTCTTCGGGGCTGACCGAGCCGAAGCGATCCCGGCTGCGGACTTGGTTTGCCATTGCGATTTTTTCTTCCAGAGTCATGGTAACAGCTCCCTCTCCCGATCAGAATGCCGGGAAAACGGTCATGGTGTAGAAGATGTAGATGAACGGCAGGATCAGAGTGATGAGCGCGCCGCTCTTGAACAGGCTCTTGAGGTCGTAGCCGCCGTCAGCCATGCACATGGGAACGGCAGGCGTTGCCATCGGGGTGAGGAAGGCGGTCAGAGAAGCCGCATTCACCAGCAGAACAAGGCCGGTGGGGTTTGCACCCAGAGCGGAGCAGGTCAGCAGGCAGATGGGAATAAAGACAGCCGAGACGGAGCGGTTCAGCATGAACTGGGTCAGCAGGAAGGGCACAATGAAGAAGAGTGCGCCGAGGACGTAGTTATTGTGGGTGCCTCCGACAACATTGGCCAGTGCGCTGCCGATGAGATCGCCTGCGCCGGTGTTGGTCAGAGCCGTACCCAGAGCCAGCGAACCGACGAAGAGCATCAGCATATCCCAAGGGATGTCGCGCAGGGCAGACTTGGAATCGACTACACCGAACAGAACCATCAGCAGGCTGCCGACCAACGCGACCGACCAAGTGGTGAGGTGGAGCTGAGAGGAGAAGATGAGGCAGAGGATGGTCACAAAGAAGATGACGATACCAATTTTATCGACCAACGGGCTGAGCTTTTCGGCCTGCTTGCCGGACTTTTTCTCTTTCAGAGCTTCGATGGGAATGATCGGCTGCTTCGGGGTGAATTTCGGGCCAAGGAACAGTGCCCAGAGAGGAACGACAATGAGGACCGGCCAGGTGCCGATGGCACAGTCGATGGGGCGGATGCTCATACCAGCGAAGCCGTAGGTCTCGAGGAAGCCCGTGTACTGGCCTGCCATCTGGATGGCCGTTGCCAGAGGGAGGATGCCGCAGCAGGCCACGCAGACGACCATGACCGGGAACATATACTGCGAACGGCTGTGTCCGGTCTTATCGCAGAGCGCAGCCAGCAGCGGGCTGACGATGGCGTAAACGATCATCGGGCTGGCGATGAAGTTTGCCAGCAGAACGGCGATGAGGATGTAGCCGAAGTAAGCAGTCTTGAAGCTGCCGCGGGTCAGTTTCATGATGCCGTTGCACAGACTGTCGACCACAGAAGTGCGGCGGAAACCGGCTGCCACAACGAACATGGTCGCCATCAGCAGAGTGTTCACGTTCGAGAAGCCAGCCAGCGCACCGTTTGCGTCGATGCAGCCGGTAAAGTACAGCGCAGCAAGAGAGATCATTGCGGTAAGCCACATGGGGATCTTGTTCAGCATATAGCTGACCAGCGTTGCCGCAAAGATCACCATACAGATGATCATTTGAGTGTTCATAAATGTTTTCCCTTTCCGTTATTGTTTCACGTTTTTCTCAACACTGAAGTCCGTTGCTGCCCGGGCAGGGGCTCGTTGTGGCTCTATCTTAACAGAAAGTTCTTATTTTGTCGCTGCAAATATTTGTGGATTTTCTTCGAGTTCCGATTGGGCCGTCACCATCTTTGACAGAAGAATCGCAATCAAGCCTTCAAAAGCATCCAAACATTTTCCCTGTAAATTTTGTCAAATATCGGTTCCCTCACTTGTGCACTTTACTAAACAGTTCTTTCAAATCCCCCTCATTCATCCATAAATTCGATTTGACACGACAAGTTTTTTGGATTATGCTAAGGTCAATGGGTTTCAGGCAAAAGCTTTTCTGAATTTTTGCCATAGGGAAAATATTTGGATTTGAGGTGTAAAAATGGATTCCGCGAACTACGAACTCGACCTTCCGCGCGAGAACATCCACATCCGCTGTTTTGCGCACAACATCATGAATTACCGCTACCACTGGCACGCAGACGACTACGAACTGAGCATCCTGCTCCACGGCGTGCAGTCCTACTGCCGCGGCTCCGAAAACAGCCTGCTGCATGAGGATGACGTGATCCTGACTGCCCCCGGCAATGGCCATGCCTCCATGACGCAGGCAGCAGATACCTGCGCCCTTGTTCTGCATTTTTCGGCCGCTGCATTCAAGCCGCTGGTCAAAAAGGGGATTGTGTATCAGTTCCCGTCCTGCCGTTCCACCGATGCCGACCGGTCTGAGCCGCGCTACCGGGTCATCCGGTTCTACGCCAGCCAGCTGTTCCGCATTTTACAGCAGGGCGGGCCATACGCCCAGCTTGCGGCCAAAGCCACCCTCGAGCTGCTCACCATCCATCTCTGCACCCAGTTCGAGCCAAAAAACTTCAACACCCTGCCGGAGGATCTTGAGCGGCGCGCCATCGCCCGGCGGCTGCTGGAGTATGTGGAGGAACACTATACCTCCAAGCTGACGCTGGAAGATCTGGCTGACTATGCCCAGTACAACCGCACCTACGTTTCCACTCTGTTCAAGCAGATCGTCGGCATCAACTTTCACGAATACCTGACCCGGGTACGGTTCCAGCACGCCCTGAATGATCTTGCCATCACCAACGACAACCTGACCGATATTGCCCTGCGGAACGGCTTTGCCGACCTCAAAACCTTCAACGCCCGGTTCCGCGCCACGCTGCAGCGCACACCGGCTGAATACCGCGCCAGCCTTTCCCCTGATCGGGTCGTAGACGGAATGACACGGCGTTTCCTCGCACCGGACGACCCCATCCTGCAGAAAAAGCTGGCCGAATACACCCACATCGGGATGCTATAGGGCAGAATATTGATCTACGCTTCTGCGGCAGTACGACCTCGCTTCCGGTGGACCGTACACTTACTGCTCCATCCGTGGCAAACTTTTCAACTGCACCTGCTGTACAAGGGACGAAGCCCAGCGGCTGTGTGAAGATTGGCTCGTAAAACAGGACCGCTGCTATATAAACTAAAAAACACCGTCGAGGAAGCCTCCCAAATGGGAAGATTCCTCGGCGGTGTTCGTTTATCGGGTCTGGGTTTTCTCGGTGTTTTCTTTTTCCTCCGCAAAAAATCGTTCTACGTTTTTCTGTGCCCGGACCAGTTCTTGCATCTCGTTCCGTGCCTTGCGGTAGTCCGGGTAGCGGATACCGTCCATCGTGACGGTCAGAACTTTTTTCATCGGTAAACCCTCCTTTGACGGATTCGGGAAGTTCAGCCCGAAAATAAAAAAGCGCGTTCCTCTTTCTGTTCGGGAAGAACAGCGAGTGAACGCGCTATGTATGGAGAAAAGTGTTTTGCACGGTTTCGGGCAGGAATGTGGAAAATAGATTTACACAAATTATCTTGTATTTACATGGATTTACAGGAAAGCGGCTACCAATTTTAGCAGAGAGCCGGAAAACAGAGTTCAAAAGGTGCTTTATGGGGCTTCATTAGCTGGGAACCTGATTTTATTAGCTGGAACCGAAAATTCTGCTAATGGCATTAGCTGGCTAATTTTGGTGATAGGTTCAAAATGAAAAATGCGAAGATCGTCTTTCACATGGAAAAATGACCTTCGCATTTTCATAAAGGGATACCCCAGACAGGATTCGAACCTGCGGTCTCCTCCTTAGGAGGGAGGCGCTTTATCCAGCTAAGCTACTGAGGCATATTATGTATTATCGTTGATTTTTTGAAATTCAACGCACTTGGAAACGAATATGCAGAATGCTTTTCACACCGAAGTGACCGACTGCGTTGCAACCGGAACGGTGTTAAACTTGTTGCATCAAAAATTGTTGAGAAAACTTTGATTCCCGGTCTTGCTTTTGATTAGAGCAATCACTTCTGCACCCAAGGTATCAGGTTGACCGAATTCTTAGGAGGGAGGCGCTTTATCCAGCTAAGCTACTGAGGCATATTATGTATTATCGTTGATTTTTTGAAATTCAACGCGCTTGGAAACGAATATGCAGAATGATTTTCACACCGAAGTGACCGACTGCGTTGCAACCGGAACGGTGTTGAACTTGTTGCATCAAAATTTGTTGAGAAAACCGTGATTCTCGGTTTTGCTTTTGAATAGAGCAATCACTTCTGCACCCAAGGTATCCGGTTGACCGAATTCTTAGGAGGGAGGCGCTTTATCCAGCTAAGCTACTGAGGCATATTATGTATTATCGTTGATTTTTTGAAATTCAACGCGCTTGGAAACGAATATGCAGAATGATTTTCACACCGAAGTGACCGACTGCGTTGCAACCGGAACGGTGTTGAACTTGTTGCATCAAAATTTGTTGAGAAAACCGTGATTCTCGGTTTTGCTTTTGAATAGAGCAATCACTTCTGCACCCAAGGTATCCGGTTGACCGAATTCTTAGGAGGCGAACGCTCTATCCAGCTGAGCTATGAAGACGGATACCATATTATAATACCGCAACTTCCCCACAAAATCAAGTTGAATCGGAAAGAAAAAAGGTGTATCCTATAGGAGAGGCGCTCATGCGCGGCATGGGTGCAGAATGAAGTGCAGGTGCAGCACAGGCGGCCCGGCACAAAAAGGAGCCAACTTATGGGGATGAAACGGAAAAAGAGAGCATCGCGTCGGCGCGGCTGGCTGCTGGGCAGCAGTGCAACGCAGGTCATCTGCATCAGCTTTGTGCTGCTGATCGCGCTGGGAACGCTGCTGCTGACACTGCCCATTTCCAGCCGCAGCGGTCGGCTGGGCGTGGTGGATGCCATGTTCACTGCCACCAGTGCCACCTGTGTGACAGGTCTGGTCGTGCGGGATACCTGGACGCAGTTCACGCCCTTTGGGCAGGCGGTGGTTTTGCTGCTGATCCAGGTGGGCGGTCTGGGCCTGGTGACACTGACCAGCTTTTTTGCGCTGGCGGCCAAACGCCGGATGGGCTTTAAGGACCTGCGGCTGCTGGGAGAAAGCGTTTCGGCCAGCGGATACTCGCAGGCTACCGATGTGCTGAAGATCGTGGTCAAGCTGGCGATGACCTTTGAGATCATTGGCATGATGCTTCTGATGATCGCCTTTGTGCCGCAGTTTGGTGCGGAGGGCATCTGGATCAGCGCATTCACGGCCATCTCGGCGTTCTGCAATGCGGGCTTCGATCTGTTTGGCCGGTTCGGGCAGTATTCCTCGCTGGCTCCCTATGTCAGTAATTATTATGTACAGGCTGTGATCATGTTCCTGATCATGGCAGGCGGTCTGGGCTTTATGGTCTGGGTGGAGATCGGAGAGTGGCGCAAGAAGCGGCACCTGTCTCTCCATGCCCGGATGGTGTTGCTCTTTTCCTGCATCCTGTGGGTGGGCGGTGCCGTCCTCATCGGTCTGATGGAGTGGAATAACCCCAAGAGCATGGGCGGGCTGTCCGTGCCGGGCAAGGTGATGGCGGCCCTGTTCCAGTCGGTGTCAACCCGTACTGCCGGTATGAACACCATCGACCTGGCCGCCTGCGGGCCCATCACCAAGCTGCTGATGAGCGTTCTGCAGTTCATCGGCGCGGCTCCCGGTTCCACCGGCGGCGGTGTGAAGGTGACCACCTTTGCCGTTCTGATCCTGACCATGCGCAGCGTGGCGCAGGGCCGGGATGACTGTGTCATCGGCGGCCACCACATTGAATCCAAGACCGTTTACCGTGCGCTGACCATTATCATGCTGGGCATGGTGGCAGCGCTGGGCTCTGCCGTGGTGGTCTATTACAACACCTCGGATGCCGTAACGGTCATTGACGCGATCTTTGAATCCTGCTCCGCCTTTGGTACCGTGGGCCTTTCGGTGGGCGTGACCAGCCAGCTGAACACCGGGGCCAAGCTGCTGTACATGCTGGTGATGTTCATGGGCCGTGTGGGCCCGGTGTCCTTTGCCATCAGCCTGACCAGCAAACCCGATGACAACAAGCGCAAGATCCTGCCCGTTGGACAGATCAACGTAGGATAAAAAAATGGACGGCTCTCGTTTTCGAGAGCCGTCCATTTTTTATGTGCAGTCAGCGTGGAAACGTTTCGGGAGCGGAATCATTTGCTGTAGATCTCCACGATATTCAGCAGGATTTCGGTTGCCTTGTCCATGCGCTCTACGGTGGTGCACTCGCACACGCCATGGAAGTTGAAGCCGCCGGTGCCCAGGTTGGGGCAGGGCAGGCCCTTCCAGCTCAGGGTGGCACCATCGGTGCCGCCGCGCACAGGTACTTCCTCGGGGGTTAGACCGGCCTTTTCGATGGCTTTGCGGGCGTTCTCCACCAGATGGAAGTGGGGCTTGATCTTTTCCAGCATGTTGCGGTAGCTGTCCTTGATCTCCACCTCCACGGTGCCGGGGCCGTACTTGCCGTTGAGGTAATCGGCAATGTGGAGGAGGTTATCCTTCTTGTACTGCAGCTTGTCGGCATCGTGGTCGCGCAGGATGTAGCCCAGCTTAGCGTTGGTCACGTCGCCGTACATCTGGCAGAGGTGGTAGAAGCCCTGACGGCCCTCGGTGGTCTCGGGACGGGCCATGATGGGCAGGGCCGTGTGGAACTCCATGGCCACATTGGAGGCGTTGATCATGGCATCCTTGGCGGAGCCGGGATGCACCGAGAAGCCGTGGATGGTCACGGTGGCGGCAGCTGCGTTGAAGTTCTCATACTCGATGCCGCCTACGTCACCGCCATCAACGGTGTAGGCGAAATCCGCGCCAAAGCCCGGGATATCGAAGAGGGAAGCGCCCTCGCCGATCTCCTCGTCGGGGGTGAAGGCGATGCAGAGCTTGCCGTGGGGGCGGCCCTCGGCAAGGAGAATCTCGGCGGCGGTCAGGATCTCTGCCACACCGGCCTTGTCGTCTGCGCCCAGCAGGGTGGTGCCGTCGGTGGTGATCAGAGTCTCACCCTTGAGATCGGCCAGGAAGGGGAAGGTGGAGACCTTCATCACCATGCCGGTGGCGGGCAGGGTAACATCGCGGCCGTCATAATTCTCGTGCAGGATGGGGGAAACACCCTCGCCGGAAGCGTCGGGGGCGGTATCCATGTGGGCAATCAGGCCCAGGGCAGGCTTGTCCTCACAGCCGGGGGTGGCGGGGATGCTGCCGTAGACATAGCAGTGCTCGTCTACCCGGGCATCCTCGATGCCCAGAGCCTTCATCTCTTCCACCAGCTGGCGGGCCAGGTCAAACTCCCGCTCTGCCGAGGGGTGGGTGCCGCTCTCAGGGTCGGAGGTAGTGTAAACGCGGACATAATTCAACAGTCGCTCGTATGCACGCATAAGAATGCTCCTTTGCTTGTATTTGATTCTATGATACGCTTTTCCGCGGCAATTTACAAGAGGGTGCAGCAGGGGAGCGCAGATCGAAGCGCAGTAAAACAACAAAAACACCGTCAGCCCGTTGTGTCAGGCTGACGGTGTTCTGTTTGAGGAGAGCGTTTAACGCTTGTATTTGGCGGCCGTCTGCAGGCGCTGCATGGCGCGGTCCAGTGCGATCTTGCTCTGGTAGTACTCGTGCATGCTCTGCTTGTGCTGCAGGCGCTCCTCGGCCCGGATGCGGGCAGCCTCGGCGCGGTTGCGGTCGATATCTTCGGGCCGCTCGGCGCTGTCCACCAGCAGCAGGACAAAGGTGGGGGTCACTTCTGCAATGCCGTCGCCCACCAGCACCTCGCGGGTCTCACCGTCCACGGTGAACTTTGCAATGCCCATGTGCAGGGCCACCAGCACGGGGTTGTGCCCGGCCTGCACGCCGTACACGCCGTCGCCGGTGGGCAGGGTCAGGCTCTCGCAGTAGCCCTGATAGAATTCACCGCTGGAAGCCGTGATGTTCAGGATGAACTTTTCCATCAGTTGGCACCGCCCTTTTCCTCCGCCTGTTTGTCTGCGTACTTCTTGCGGGCATCCGCAAGGGTGCCCACGTTGAAGAATGCCCACTCGGGCAGGTCATCGCACTGGCCGTCCACAATGGCGGCAAAGCCCTTGACGGTCTCTGCCAGCGGGACGTACACACCCTTCAGGCCGGTGAAGTTCTCGGCCACTGCAAAGGGCTGGCTGAGGAACTTCTGCAGCTTGCGGGCACGGGTGACGGTGAGCTTGTCCTCTTCGCTCAGCTCGTCCATGCCCAGGATGGCGATGATGTCCTGCAGCTCCTGATAGCGCTGCAGGGTGGCCTGCACCTTGCGGGCCACACGGTAGTGTTCCTCGCCCACGATATCGGCTTCCAGAATACGAGAGGTGGAAGCCAGCGGATCGACAGCGGGGTAGATGCCCTGCTCCACGATCTTACGGCTCAGAACGGTGGTTGCGTCCAGATGGGCGAAGGTGGTTGCAGGAGCCGGGTCGGTCAGGTCGTCGGCGGGGACGTAAACGGCCTGCACCGAGGTGATGGAGCCGTCGCGGGTGGAGGTGATGCGCTCCTGCAGGGCACCCAGCTCATTGGCCAGGGTAGGCTGATAGCCCACGGCGGAGGGCATCCGGCCCATCAGGGCCGAGACCTCGCTGCCTGCCTGCACGAAACGGAAGATGTTATCGATGAACAGCAGCACGTCCTTGTGGGTCTCCTCACGGAAGTACTCTGCCATGGTCAGGCCGGTCTCGGCGACCCGCATACGGGCTCCGGGAGGCTCGTTCATCTGACCAAAGACCAGCGCGGTCTTATTCAGAACGCCGGAAGCGTTCATCTCGCCCCAGAGGTCACAGCCTTCACGGGAGCGCTCGCCGACACCGGTGAAGATGGAGTAGCCGCCGTGCTCGGTGGCCACGTTGTGGATCAGCTCCTGGATCAGCACGGTCTTGCCGACACCGGCACCGCCGAACAGGCCGATCTTGCCGCCCTTGGCGTAGGGAGCCAGCAGGTCGATGACCTTGATGCCGGTCTCCAGAATTTCAGTTGCAGGTTTCTGCTCCGCAAAGCTGGGGGCCTTGCGGTGGATGGGCCAGTGGGGCAGATCGTCCACCGGGCCTTTGCCGTCGATGGGGCGGCCCAGCGGGTCGAACATGCGGCCCAGAGTGCCCTCGCCCACAGGGGCATTCAGGCCGTGGCCGGTGGCGGTAACTTCCATCCCCTTGCCCAGACCCTCGCTGGCAGAAAGCATGATGCAGCGCACCGTCGTTTCATCGACGTGCTGCGCCACCTCCATGGTGCGCTCAGTGCCCTCTGCGGTCACGGTCAGCGCTTCCTGCAGGGCAGGCAGCTTGCCCCCGGTGAATTTGACATCCACCACGGGGCCCGCTACTCGAATAATAGTTCCCTGTATCATACAATTGCCTCTTGCATTATGTTGTGTGGGATGTGTTTCTCCCCCGTCGGGGGAGAAACACATCCAGCATTACTCGTTATTCTGTACTGCCGCCGCGCCGCCGATGATCTCGGTGATCTCCTGGGTGATGGAACCCTGACGGGAGCGGTTGTATTCCAGCTCCAGATCGTGGATCATATCCTTGGCGCTCTTGGTGGCGGAATCCATGGCGGTCATGCGGGCGCTCTGCTCGGCGCAGAAGCTCTCGGTCATGGCACCAAAGATCATGCCGTGCATATAGATGGGGGCCGTCTGCTCGAACACCGTCCAGGCATCCGGGAACATCTCCACCTCGCCGCGGGGGTCGCCCAGACCCTTGGGAGCGGGCGTGAGGTGGGCACGGTCCAGCGGCAGCAGGCGTTCCATGACCGGCTCGCTGGTCAGCGCGTTCTGGATCTTGGTGTAGACGATGTAGATCTCGTCCAGCTTGCCGGACTTGAAATCATCGATGGCATCCACCGTGATATCACGGGCGCGCTGCAGGGTGGGAGCCGTGGCACCGTAATGGAAATCCTCCACCAGACGGGGATCCTTGTGGAACAGGGCACGGTAGCCTACCTGACCGATGACATAGAACCGGTCGTTCTGGTCGGCGTGCTCCCGCAGGAACTTGAGCAGGTTCTGGTTGTAAGCACCGGCCATGCCCTTGTCGGCGGTCAGCACGATGTAGGCCCGCTTGGGGTTCTCCAGATCCCGCTCGTGGAAGAAGGGGTGCTCCGGCTCGTCGGGCAGGTGGGGCACCACGCGGGAGATGGTATCCCGCATCCGGGTGAAGTAGGGCAGAACATTCTGGTAGTTCTGCCGGGCCTTGCGGAGCTTGGAGGAGGAGATCAGGTACATGGCATTCGTGATCTTCATGGTATCCTGAATGCTCTCGATCCGCTCCTTGAGCAGCTTACTGGATGCCATTGCTCTCCCCTCCCGCGAATGCCTTCCACGCGGTCAGGATGGTGTCCACCTGTTCCGGGGTGATCTTGCCCGTGGACGTGATCGCGTCCATGGTGCCGGAAACATCGGCGTGGAACTGGCGCACAAAGGCATTGGTCTTTGCGCGCTGGTCAGCCAGCGGCAGGTCGTCCAGCATCCCGTGGGAAGCCAGGGTCAGCACGACCACCTGCTCGGCATCGGACTTGGGCTGGTACAGCGGCTGCTTGAGCATCTCGGTCAGGGCTTTGCCGTGTTCCAGCTGGCGGCGGGTCTCAGCGTCCAGATCAGAGCTGAACTGGGCAAAGGACTCCATATCCTTGTACTGGGCCAGCTCGATACGCAGGTTGGAATTGGCCTTTTTCATGGCCTTGGTCTGGGCAGCGCCGCCCACACGGGAGACCGACAGGCCGACATTGACGGCGGGGCGGTTGCCTGCGTTGAACAGGGCGCTTTCCAGGAAAATCTGACCATCGGTGATGGAGATGACGTTGGTGGGGATGTAAGCAGAGACATCGCCCGCCTGGGTCTCAACGATGGGCAGGGCAGTGATGGAACCGCCGCCCAGATCGTCGCGCATCCGGCAGGAGCGCTCCAGCAGACGGGAATGCAGATAGAACACGTCGCCGGGGTAAGCCTCACGGCCGGGAGAGCGGCGAAGCAGCAGGGAGATGGCACGGTAGGCCACCGCATGCTTGGAAAGGTCGTCGTAGACGATCAGGACGCTCTTGCCCTTGGACATGAAATACTCGGCCAGTGCAGTGCCCGCATAGGGTGCGATGTACTGCAGGGGAGCGGAATCGGAAGCCGTGGCGGCCACGATGGTGGTGTAGCTCATGGCACCGTGCTTCTTGAGGTCCTCGGCCACGCGGGCGATGGAGGAAGCCTTCTGGCCGATGGCAACATAGATGCAGAGCACGCCGGTGTCCTTCTGGTTCAGGATGGCATCGGTGGCAATGGAGGTCTTGCCGGTCTGGCGGTCGCCGATGATCAGCTCACGCTGGCCGCGGCCGATGGGGAACATAGAGTCGATGGCCAGGATGCCGGTGTGAAGCGGGGTATCCACGCTCTGGCGCTCCAGAATGCCGGGGGCCTGCTTCTCGATGGGGTTGTAGCCTTCGGCGTTCACCGGGCCCTTGCCGTCAATGGGCTCGCCCAGCGGGTCGATGACGCGGCCCAGGAAACCATCACCCACAGGGATGCCGGCGCGCTTGCCGCTGCGGGTCACCAGAGTGCCCACGCCCACGGTCTCGGCACCGTCGAACAGCATAATGCCCAGCTTGCCCGGGTCCACACTTTCGACCATGCCCTTGGCACCGTTCTCAAAGGTGACGATCTCGCCATAAACGGCCTTGTCCATGCCCTCCACCTGCACGATGCCATCGGCAGAGGAGATGACCACGCCGCCCTCGGCAGAGGTCTGGGCAGGCTTGTAATCCTCGATGCGGGTCTTGAGGGTGGCCAGAGAGGGCTTGCCAGCCATCATCTGGTCCAGCTGGTGGCGGCCGGAGTTGTCGAATACCCGGTCGCCAACCTGCAGCACATAGCCGGAGAGCAGGCTCTCGTCCACCGAGACATTCAGGATGACCTCAGTGGCATCATAGAGCTTCTTGACCTCAGCCTTGATGCGGGCGATGTCCTCTTCACGGAGCTGGTGTGCGGCGCGCAGGTCGGCCTTGACGATGCGGTTCTCAGAGAAGAATTCGCGGCTGAACTCAGTTGCCATGCTCAGCACCTGCTTTCTCCAGCAGATCGTCCAGCAAACGGGAATCGTCCTGCTCGGTCAGGTTCCGGCTCAGCAGCTTCTCGCACATGGCGCGGGCCAGTGCGGTGGTCTGTGCGTCGGCTTCGCGCAGCTTGTGCTGGCGCTCTGCCTCAGCAGCGGCCTTGCCCTCGGCTACAATGGCATCGGCCTGTTTCTGGGCCTCGGCCAGCAGCTGCTGCTTTGCAGTTTCGGCCTGCTGCTCGTAAGTCTCGCGGCGGGCAGCAGCCTCGGTGTCCACATTGCGCAGCTTGTCCTGCGCAGCGTTCATGGCCGCAGCGGCCTCCTTTTTGGAGGTCTCGGCGGCGTTCAGTGCGTCATCCACCTGTTTCTGACGCTGTGCGATGATCCCCATAACAGGCTTGTACAGGAATTTCCGCAGCAGCAAAAACAGAATCAGAACGTTGACGACTGTATACAGAAGATTCAGATTCAGTGTCAGCATTCGTCATGCCTCCGTTATCAACCCAGGAACAGGATGATCAGCAGTGCAACGACGAAACCGAAAATTGCAGTACCTTCGGCCAGAGCAGCACCCAGCAGCAGGTTGGTCTGGATCTTGCCGGAAGCCTCGGGCTGGCGGGAAATAGCCTCGGTTGCCTTGCCGGTTGCAATGCCGATGCCAATGCCGCCGCCAATACCAGTCAGCGCTGCAATGCCAGCGCCCAGAGCGATAAGTCCGTTCATAATTTTAATCTCCTTTTGATTTGATGATGGAAAGGGTTTACTCTTCGTCTCCCATGGTCTCCTTCATAAACAAAGAGGTAAGGAACACAAAGACGTAGGTCTGGATCAGACCATCGAACAGGTCAAAATACAAGCTGAAGATGGCAGGCACGAACACAGGCACCACCAGCTTGATCAGCTCCATAATGACAAAAGCGCCCAGCACGTTGCCGAACAGTCGCATGCACAGGCTGGTGGGCCGGATGGCCACCTCCAGCACGTTCATGGGGGCCATGATGGGGGTGGGGGCAGCCAGGCTCTTGAGGAAGCCAACGCCGCCGCGTGCATGGATGCCGGCATACTCGATCAGGCAGATGCTCATCAGAGCAAGGGCCGCCGTGACGTTCAGGTCCTTTGTGGGGGGCTTGATGCCGAACACACCGATCAGGTTGGAGCAGCCGATGTACAGCGCCACGCTCATCAGATAGGGGACATAGCGCTTTCCACTTTCGCCCAGCAGGCCCACAAAGAAATCATTGATCGTAGTAACGACCGTTTCCAGGATGGCCTGCCGCTTGGTGATGTGATCCACCCGCAGATTCCGCGTCAGCAGGATGGAGCCGATGACAAGAAACGCCATGATGCCCCAGCTCACGACCACGGACTCCGGAATGGAAAGCCCGAACACCGTGACCATGTCAACATTCAGCTCTTCTTTCAAAGCAGCAGTCAACGCATTCATTGATTAGCACTCTCTCCTTTCTTAATTTGTGATGGTATCATAGCACGATTTCTGCCGGTTTTACAGCCCTCCACCTAACATTCTACTTTTTGTTATATTCCATTTCTGCTTTGGATGAAAACAGTTGTGCAGATTGCAAAAAGTGCAGGGGAAAAACTATGCGATTTGCACAATCTCTTTGCTGATTCTTAGCCATCTGTACCATTTTCTGGCCTTTGGATGAGGTGAAATCGACATTATTATTCACAGATCTTATAGCGGGCATATCAGATTTATATAGCTGCATGCTCTGCGATGATACCTATTTAATATGCCGGAGCAGTGTCTGCGATGGCCCTGCACGATCTGCGGGGCAGAGCCTTTGCCCGGGGAGGTGGAGCAGTGCACCGGAAAGACAAAATTCATGTATCCCAGAAATTTGGACTTTTGATGCAAAAATATGTCTAATTTGTTGTGCACTCTGCGAATAGACAAACTGTGCATCTTCCTGTATAATAAAGCCAGAAACCAGAGAAGTACAGCAGAAGCTCAAATGAGAGCTAACCCCGCTGACTTTAAGTAGAAAGGAGCGAGACCGATGGTTGATATGGAACCCGCACAGTTCGGACAGACTGTCGGGATTCGCTGAGAAGCAAAACAGAGGCTCTCCACAAACGGGATGTTTCCCCCGTATAACAAAACAAATCAAAGAGCCGGTCTTGAGCATCAAAAATGCGAAAACAGTACAGTCTGTCAGAATAAATCCCCTGGCAATTCAAATAGATCCGCCCGAGGTGATCTCCCATGATGAGGACAGTTACACGGATGCACCTGTTTGAATGACCAAAAAGGAGTAACTCCAATGTACTAAGCAATGGAATCCCTGGCAAATCTAACTCGAAAGAATGTGGTAATATGAAATTCATCTTCAGAATCTCGGTACCGCAGTCCAACAGTTAAGAGAAGGGTCAGTCCAATGTACTAGAGTAGTTCATCCCCTTGCATAAAACTCTTCAGTTTCAGGTAGTTTCTAAGGAGAGTCACCCTATGAAACGCATACTCCGAAAATGAGAGAACCCAAGGAGAAGAGGCTTATGACTCCGAAGAAGTAAGTATCCAGCCGGACGAGGGCTTGCAAACGCCTCGATCCGGCTGGTTTTTTGTTGTGCGGCCGTTGTTTGCGGGCGGGGCCTTCCCTTTTGTAGAGTTGAATTCCGTCCTTGTTTTTTCCATGGCCGTGTGTTATTCTGATAGAAAAGGAGGTGCATTTCCTATGACAGGTTCTGTTCTTTTTACAATCGTACTCACGGTACTGTGGTTTATTACTGGCGTGCGCGACCTGATGGGCAAGGATCCGCTCATTAACCTCCCATTCAACCAGTATAACCGTGACCCTGAATATCGGGCGTTCTGGCAGAAGAAAAATGGCATCTGGGAGTTGGCAAACGGTATTACGTTTGGCCTTTCCAATGTTCTGATCGTGTTCCCAGAGGCCCGCACAGCCCGCACCGTGGTCTTGGTGATTATGGTGATCGTGGATGTCATCTACGTCGTTGCGTATGAATCGTGGGAGCACAGCAACGACTAAAAATAGAGCTCTGCCGTTTCTCAAAAACCAATTGCACCTCCTGCATTTCTCTGCTACAATGGAGAAAACGCAGGAGGTATTTTTTATGGTCAAGCATATCATTCTCTGGCAGCTCAAGGACGAGCTTTCTACCGCCGAAAAGGCAGAAATCAAGGCGAACATCAAAACCGGACTGGAGGGCCTGGCAGGGCAGATCCCGGGGCTTGTGGAGGTGCATGTGAACATCAACGGCCTGCCCTCTTCCAACGCAGACCTGATGCTGGACACCACCTTTACCGATGCAGCCGCCCTCAAGGGCTACTCCACCCACCCCGCCCACGTGGCTGTGGCCGATGGCAAGGTGCGCCCTTACACCAAGACCCGCGTCTGCCTGGATTTTGAAGTGTAACGGAACATGCAAAAAGAACACCCCCTCTGCGGTGCAGCTTCAGAAACTGCCATGCAGAGGGGGTGTATTTTGTGTTATGAGCAGATGGAACGCTTAGCGAGCGTCACGGTTTGCTTCGTACTCGTCCATGGAGACATAGTGGTCGAGGACGTGGATGCCCTTCAGGCGCTTATTGGAGAAGCCGGTGGAAGCGTACTGGCCCTCCCAGTAGTTCAGGCGGGTCGCCAGATAGGCGGGCACGCTCATGCCGCGCGGAATGACCAGTGCGTTGGTGATGAGCAGAGTCTCGGCATCGGCAAAGGCCTTGTAGCGGGCATCGATGTCATCGGTGATCTGCTTTGCAGCCTCGATGGCGTTCATGTAGGCCATGACAGCATCTGCGGTCTCGCCGGTGATGAAGCCGTCTTCCACGCCGGTGCGCAGGTAAGCATAGCGCATTCCACGGGAATCCTTAGCCTGATAGAACGGGTCGGTCTCGGTCTCGGGGTCGGAGTAGTCAGCGCCCCAGTTGCAGAGCAGGAACTCGAACTTGCCGTTGCGGCGCACAGCAGACAGGAAGCTGTCGGAGGGGCCGGCGGTGATGATGATGTCGATGAAGTCGGTGCCGTCGTTCAGCACACCCTCCAGCTGCTGCTTGAGCACCTGGCACTGCTTGTCCCAGTCGGTGGAGGAGGGGTTGTAGGGCAGCTGCACCTTGATGGGGAAGGTGACCCCCTGTGCGGTCAGCTCCTCAATGGCGGCATCACGGTACTCCTTGGCCTTGGCCTCGTCAAAGAACTCGGTCAGGTCGGCCAGGCCGCCGCACTGGGTGTAGTCCACGCCATCGGCGGTGGCGCAGAAGTTCGGGGGAGTGATGGTGTTCAGCTTGTAGCTGTCATAGCCCAGAGGTGCGCTGACAGCCAGCGTAACGGCGTTGTTGATGCCGTACAGGAAGGCCTTGCGGAAGTTGGTGTTGTTGATGGCCTTGGCCCAGTTCTCGGGTTCGTATTCTGCATCCACGCCCTCAACGTTCCAGTTGGAGAACTCGTGTGCAAAGGGCATGAAGTTGAACATGTAGAAGTAGGTGTAGTTGGTGTTGGGACGATCCATGGAGACCATGTCCTTGGTGGTATCGTCAGCCAGCCAGCTGTCCAGAATGTCGGAACCGATGGTGGCTTCGTCGATCTCGCCGCGCTTGATCATCTCGGGGCCGTTCACGGCAGCCTCGGCATTGTAAATGCGGCTGATGGTGTCGATAAAGACATTGTCCGCATCATAGTTCTCGGGGTTCTTCTTCATGATCCAGGTTTCCAGAGACTCGTAATCGGACAGGTAGAAAGCACCGCAGCTGTACAGGGTCTCGGCGCTGGTGGCATACTGGTCGCCCATCTCGCTCAGCAGGGGGCCGTAGGCGGGCTCATAGGGCAGGTAGCACAGCAGGCTCAGGAAGCCGGGGAAATCGTAAGTCAGGGTGTAGGCCAGGGTGTGGTCATCCACAGCGGTCACGCCCACGGAATCAAAGTCCACGGGGGCGTAGGTGGAAGCAGTGCCGTCTGCTGCGGTCACGGTCACGTTGCCGCTGCCATCGGTGACATAGGTGGTGCCGTCATCGTCCACAGTGCCGTTTTCAGCATTGGTCAGGTAGACGTGATAGTTGTAATAATCATTCGCACCGGCAATGTAGGCGGTGACCAGGCCCACGTTGGAGGAAGCGTAATCCGGGGTCAGCACATACTGCAGGGCATCCACAAAATCCTGTGCGGTCACGGGGGCAACGACTTCGCCGTTGTTGTCCACCCAGTTCTCCTCACGCAGGGTGAAGGTCCAGGTCAGGGTGTCGGCATCCCACTCCCACTTGGTGGCCAGGCCCTCGCGCATCACGCCCTTGTTGTCGTACTCGACCAGGGTGTCCACGCAGTTTGCACCCACGACCATTTCCAGGTCGGTGGCGGTGGTCAGATAGTTCAGGGTTGCAGGCTGGCTGGAATAAAGCACGGTGTACTTGCTGGTATCCGCACCGGAAGCAGAACCGGAGGAGCTGCCGCCGCTCTTGCCGCCGCAGCTGGACAGCAGACCGGCGGCGCAGGCACCTGCGGCTGCCAGGCCGCTTGCCTTGAGGAACTGACGACGAGAAATAGACTGTTTCATAATGAAATTCCCTCTTTTCTTCGTGTTGAAGTCTGGTTGCCGCCCAAAGCCGACAGGCCCGCTGTTTCCCGGCAGCGGGAAGAAAAAGGCGTAACGGAAACACATCCGTTACGCCTTTGTAACTTGTCCTCCCGACCACAGCTGGGTGGTTAAGAAGAATTATAGCATTATTTTGGGGTTGCGTCAATGGGAAACATGCTCGCCCTCTCAGTCATTGCTCCGCAATGCCAGCTCTCCCAAAGGGAGAGCCTTTGGCAAACCGGGAAAGCAAGTTTTATTCATTTACAGTGGAAGTGACCGGAACGCCAGGGGCTCCCCCTTCGGGGGAGCTGCCGCCGATAGGCGGCTGAGAGGGTGAGGCATTTTTAATTTCTTCTGCCAGCTCCTTTGCAGCTGCTTCTGCAGCCTTTTTGGCCTCGCGCTCGGCCTGACGCTCCTTGGCGCGGGCCACAGCCTCCTCCTGACGCTTTTTGGTGCGCAGCTTGATGCGGCAGACCGAACAGATGCCGTCCGCACAGTTGGGCGCAATGGGCTTGCCGCATTCCTTGCAGAGGGTCTTGGTGCACTTGTAGACACTGACGGGGCCAAGGCTGGTGAGCTGGCGCAGCTTCAGGCCGTCCAGACCGCCGTTGGAGCAGGCGGCAACGCAGACCCCGCACTCGCTGCACTTCCACGGCGTGATCACCGCGCGGGTCTGGCCGTCGGGCAGGTCCTCAAACTTGATGGCACCGCTGCGGCAGCTCTTCTCACACCGGCCGCAGGCAAAGCACTTCTGGGTGAAGTTGGGCAGGTGGTAGCCATAGCGCAGGGGCGTTTCGGACACCGCCTTGAGCTGCTTGGTGTACTGGTGGAGCAGCAGCCGGAAATCCTGGCTGCTCTCGTCCTCGCTGCGCAGGCCGGGCAGCATCCGCAGCAGCTGCTTGGTGCCCTTTTTGGAGCCGGAGGTCACCTGCTCCATCATCTCACGGCGGGAATATTCCTTGACATGGAAGGGGGCATCGTCCAGCTCGTATGCCAGCGTGAACCGGGCCTCGAACAGGGGCTGGCCGAAGAACTCCACCAGCCGGGTCAGAACGGCACGCAGATGCTCGGCGCAGACATCGTTCTCGCACTCGCCGCAGGGGGTCAGGTCGAGGACGATCTTCTTGTTCAGGGCAAGGTAGGCCAGCGCTTCCCACGAATAGGCCGAGACGCAGGTGCGCACCACGGTGTTTTTCCGGGTGGATTTTTCGCAGCCGATCCAGATGGTGTCACCATCGCTGTCGGCAGGGGAGATATCCCGCTGCACCTGCTCCGGCGAGGGGGCAATGCAGCCCGACCGGCAGGCTGAAACACACAGGCCGCAGTCGGTGCAGGGATCCCAGTCCTTGACGAGGTTGGGGCGGGTGAAGATCTCATCACCATAGGGGCAGATATCCTTGCAGGCTGTGCAGGGGGTGCGGTGGGGGTGCAGGTTCCAGCACTGCTTGCGGTTCACTTCGGGGTGGGTGGTCTTCATCAGCGCATCCATGGCGTAGCGCGTAAAGATACTCATAGGATCACTCCTTTTCAGGGTCCATCACCGTGGTGATGTCGGCGTTGTCCAGCAGGAAGCGCTGGACTTTCTGTGCAACCAGTGCGGCGGCAAGGGTGTCCGGGCTCAGCACCCGGCGGATGTCGGCCTCCGGGGTGTCCTGCAGCTGGGACAGGCGGCGGTACTCGTTGTTGACCTCCAGCGTGCTCACGGTGATGTTCTCGGCCTCGGCAATGGAGCGGGAGGCCAGCATGGAGCGCAGGTTCCGCTCGGCAGCGTCACGGTAGCCTGCCCGCAGGGCGGCAGCGGTGGTGTGGCTGTTCTTGCAGTGCTTTTCCAGGGTGATGTTGCTGCGGGAGAGCCGCTGCTCCAGCATCCGCATCTCATTGTCGGCGGTGCGGTCCAGCATGGCTTCGGGCAGGTCCACGGTCAGGTTGGCACCGGCCTTTGCCAGCAGTTCCTGCCCGGCGGCGCGGTCGGCGGCATCTTCGTGGATCTTCCGCTTTTTGGCCCGCACGGCCTCGCGCATGGCGGCAAGGTCTGCATAGCCCTGTGCCCGGGCAAATTCCTCGTTCAGCTCCGGGGTGGTCTTTTCGGCCACGGAGTGCAGCTTGATCTCAAACTGCGCGGTCTTGCCGGAGAGCTCCTCCACCCGGAACTGCTCCGGGTAAGTGAAATCAAAGCGGAAGGTCTCGCCAGCGGTGTGGCCGTAGATGGCATCTTCGGCGGCAGGCATCAGCTTGCCGTCCCCCAGAACCACCATCACCTTTTCCATCCGGCTGTCGGGGATCTCCTCCCCGTCCATGAAGCCGACAAAATCCAGCAGAACCCGGCTGCCGCGCTTGGCGGGGGCGGTGGAGTTGTGGTAGACGGAGCGCATCCGGGTCTGGTGGACCATCTCCTGGTCAATGGTCTTTTCGGAAAGCGGCCGCACATGGCGGGTGACAGCCAGCCCCTTGTACTGGCCTAATTTTACTTCTGGTAGATTTTTTGCGTTGTTGGACATATCGTTTTACTCTCCTTTTATAAACCATGAACAGCCAGCCAGTTTTCCACAACAGAGGAAAACATTTCTGGGTATTTGGCGTTTTCAGCATCAAATTCATGGAGATAGGTCTCCACTTCCTCACGTGTCACGGGAGTGGTGCGTTCCCAGATCGTGAACACCGTGCCGTTGCCCATATCGAAGGTCGCAACTTGCTGGTGGGTAGTCTCTCTCAGCTGAAGAAAAACGGCGTTGAACCGGTGGCCCAGTTCCGTGTCCGGAGCCAGTGAGAGGGGGAACGGGTCTGCAGTTACCACATATCTGGCATCAAAGAAACCGGTGGGGAAATAGTGGGTGCCCGGCACCGAGAAGCTGTCCGGCAACTTGCCGTCCAGTGCATGGTTGGGCAGGTCACAGTTCCGCAGGTGGCCGGGATTGTAGAGCATGTCATCCGGGATCATATAGGCGACCTCGCCCTCCCCCAGATGTTCAACCAGCCATTGTGCCATGGCCTGGATCTGCGGTTTGTCCTTGCGGTCATAGGTCAGCTCGTCCAGCCGCTGATACTCAGCAAGGTCTGCCGGGTGGAACGCATGGATAACGAACTCTGGCAAGGCCATGACAGTGAGCGGGGAGCACCGCACCGACACGGCGAACAACAGTGTAAAGACCCAGAAACAAAGCTTTGGTATTTTGAAATGCTCGATACTCTCTGCCAGACCCGCCGCACCGCAGAGAAACAGAATGACATAGGCGGGCACGTACAGCAGCATCTGATGGGAGCCGGAATTCTGCACTCGGGTAAATAAGAGCATACTGAGCATCAGCTCACACAGCGCCAACACAGGCAGGCTGGGCTTTTTCCGCTTGACGCAGAGCCACAAACCAAACAGGATCAAAATAAGGTTCAGCAGGCCGGTGCGCATGGCATGATAATAGAGCTCTACCGCAATGCCGCCGACATTATAGTACGAATAGCGGTCGGAGTAGTTAAAAGCCAGGATCTTGCTGACCATGGGCCAGAGCAGGACCACCATTGCTGCCATGGCGCAGACACCAAACAGGATGAGGTTGCGTACTCGGCGCAGGGCAAGGCCCTTTTGGCCCTGTTTTGCGAGCTTTGCACTGCTTACAAAGAGCAGAAGCGCATAGGAAAAGTAATAGCCCACCACAAAATATAAGTACCAGCGGCGGCTCAGGATAATCGCGGCCGTTGCCAGGAAGATGAGCACGAACCGCCCCGGCTCCAGCTTTTCAAAACGGTAGTCCAATGTGAGGAGCAGAATGGCAAAAGCGAAGATCAGACCGAACCAGTCCGGCTGTGCCAGCATAGCGCTCATTCGCAGGAACGGATAGGTCAGCACCCAGGAAAAGCCGATGATAAAATACCAGAACTTATTCTTGACCTCCAGAATCTGCCCGATTTTGATCGTGAGACCAGCCAGCATCAGCATAAGGCTGGGGAGCACACAGAAAACCTGCGCAAAAGCGTAGCTGTCACCCGTTTTTGCGGTGAGGCAGAACGGGAACTCAGTGAACAAGGTGATGAAATTGGTGTAGTCTTCAGAAAATGTGCTTATGATATACTTAAAACCGGCCACCGGACCCAGCGCAAAAGCCGCTTCGGTATTGAACTGCTTCTGAATGTAGTTCACATAATCCCAGGCGTAGATGAACTGCCGCCGCCCCAGCGCCCAATAGAAGTAGAGCACAGCTCCGGCCCAGAAGGCGATGATGGCTGCGCGGTGGAAGAAGTCCAGCTCCACACCGGCAGTGTGCAGCACCCACAGCGCGCCGTAGAACAGCACACAGCTGCACCACAGGCTCACCAGCGGGAAGAACGCCGCCGCGGTGGGGAACAGCAGACCCACCAGCACCAGCAGGAGTGCTCCAGCACCCAGCCCGATGCCGCCCTTTGCCCAGGGTGAAAGGGTCTTCTTTTCAGAAAGTATCGTTGACATTGTACATGCTCCTCGGTTTTGAACCACAATATTACAGCTTACAGTATAATGATTCCGGGCGGCACAGGCAAGAGGGCAGGCCCCCGGAAGATAAAATATCCCGCCTGCATTTCAGCAGACGGGATATTTTGAATGCGATATTACTTTTTGGAATTCTGCTTTGCCGCGATGGTGGCCTTGCGCTTCTGGGCGGCGGCCTTGCGGGCAGAGGCCTGTGCGGCTTCCGGGTGGGGAGCCTCCGGCGTGATGCGGTACATCCGGCTGCCCATGGCGGGCAGATCCACGCTCAGGGTGTAGTCCCGGCCGTACACGCCGCCATCGGTGGTGTGCAGGTGTCTGGTGCGGCTGCGGTCCGCGCCGTTCCAGCAGGCAGCCTCGCTGTTCAGCAGCTCATCGGCGGCGCAGGGGTACTGGAAGTAGAGCGGGAACTTTTTGTGGGCGGTATTCTGGGTGTTCATCACACAGAGGATGGTCTGGCCCGCGCCCTTCCGCAGCCAGGCGTACACGCCTTCGTCCCGGCTCTCGCAGGCGATCCACTCAAAGCAGTTCGGGTTGTATTCGCCGTCGTAGAGGGCGGGTTCGGTGGCATACAGGCGACCCAGCTCGGCAAAATATTTCTGGAAGCTGTCGTGGAAGGGATACTTCATCAGGCCCCAGTCCAGCTCCTTTTTCTCATCCCACTCCCGGAAATGCCCCAGTTCATTGCCCATAAAGTTCAGCTTTTTGCCCGGGTGGGTGTACATGTAGAAGTAAAGGGTGCGCAGCTGGGCACATTTTTCCTCGTAGGTGCCCCACAGCTTATCAATGATGGTCTTTTTGCCATGCACCACCTCGTCGTGACTGAGTGCCAGCAGATACAGCTCATTGTAGAAATACTGCATACTGAAGGTCAGTTTGTGGTAGGCATCGGGCCGCTCACCAAAGGGCGTGGCAAAATAATCCAGCGTGTCGTGCATCCAGCCCATGTCCCACTTATAATCGAAACCGATGCCGTCGTAGCGGGTGGGGGCGGTGACCTTGAGGAAGTTGGTGGAGTCCTCGGCGGTGTAGATGCCGGTGGGCCAGCGCTCGTTCAGGCCGTGGTTCAGGTTCCGCAGGAAGGTAACAGCGCCCTCGTTCACGCCGCGGTTGGGGTCGCCCTGCCAATAAAGGGCACGGGAGATGGCATCCATCCGGATGCCGTCGCAGTGGTAGACATCCATCCAGAGGGCAGCGGCGCTGTTCAGGAAGCTGCACACCTCCCGGCGGTAATAGTTGAAGTTGCAGGTGCCCCACTCGCTGTGGCCCACATCGCTGTCGTACTCGTAGAGGTGGGTGCCGTCAAAGTTGGCGAGCGCGTCGCCGTTGGCGGCAAAGTGGACGGGCACAAAGTCCATGATGACACCAATGCCCATCCGGTGGCAGGCGTTGACAAAGGCCGCAAAGTCGGCGGGGTCGCCGTAGCGGCTGGTGACAGAGAAGTAACCGGTGGTCTGGTAGCCCCAGCTGCCGTCAAAGGGATGCTCTGCCAGCGGCAGCAGCTCCACATGGGTGAAGCGGTGATCCAGCAGCCAGGGGATCAGCTCCCGGGCCAGCTCCCGGTAATTGTACCAGCCGTCCGAGCCGTCCTCGCGGGTGGCGTTGGGCTTGTGCTTCCAGCTGCCTGCATGGAGCTCGTAGATGTTCAGGGGCAGGTTGCGGCACTTGTCCCGCCGCTCCATCCAGCTGGAATCGTCAAAGGCAAAGTCCATCCGGGCCAGCCTGCTGGCCGTGCCGGGCCGCAGCTCAGTGGAAAAGGCGTAGGGGTCAGCCCGCATCACGGTGCTGCCATCCTTGCCGTGGATGCGGTATTTGTACAGCTCTCCCTCGGCAAGGCCGGGCACAAAGCCGCTCCACACGCCGGTGTCGGCCTTCTGCATGGGAACGCCCGGCCCCCAGCCGTCAAAGCCGCCGCAGATCTCCACAGCCACGGCCCCCGGGGCCCACACGGCAAACCGCCAGCCCTCCTGCCCAAAGTCATCCCGGCAGGGGTGCGCGCCCAGCACACGGTAGGCATCAAAGCATTCGCCCGCAAAGAACGAGCGGTCGATGGTGGGAAAATTCATGCAGATTTCTCCTTTTCTCAACGGGATACACCCGGTCATATTTACCAATAATTTTTGATCAAAATCATCACACTTGCTGATTTTAACAGAGACTATGCGGAAAATTTATCAAACATCCACACAATTGGCGGAGTTTGTGGTATACTGAGCCTGCCGCTGCTGGGCGGCAGAAGAAATGATATGGGAGAGAGTAACTATGGCATGGTATGATACCGCAGTTTTTTATCAAATTTATCCGCTGGGCCTGTGCGGCTGTGCGCACGAAAACGATGGCCAGCCCACACCGGGCGCGTTCGCAAAGCTGAACGCCTGGGCCGAGCACGCCTCCAAAGACCTGGGCTGCACGGCCATTTATATCGGCCCGCTGTTCGAGAGCGGCTCCCACGGCTATGATACCATCGATTATCGCCGGGTGGACCGCCGCCTGGGCACCAACGAGGAGTTCAGGGAGTTCGTGGCCAACTGCCACGCCCGGGGCCAGAAGGTCATTGTGGACGGTGTGTTCAACCATGTGGGCCGGGATTTCTTTGCCTTCAAAGACCTGCAGGCCAACCGCGAGAATTCCCGCTATAAGGACTGGTTCTGCGATGTGAACTTCTGGGGCAACAACGAGTACAACGACGGCTTTTCTTATGGCAACTGGGGCGGCTTCAACCTGCTGGTCAAGCTGAACCAGCGCAACCCCGAGGTGCAGAACTACCATTATGATACCATCCGCTTCTGGGTCGATGCATTCGACATTGACGGCATCCGGCTGGATGCAGCGGATGTGCTGGACTTCGACTTTATGAAGGGTCTGCGCCGCCTTGCCAACGAGGTCAAGCCTGAGTTCTGGCTGATGGGCGAGGTCATCCACGGCGATTACAGCCGCTGGGCCAACCCTGAAATGCTCCATTCCGTTACCAACTATGAGCTGCACAAGGGCCTGTGGAGCGGCCACAACGACCACAACTATTTTGAGATCGCACACACCATGCGCCGCCTGCAGGGGCTCTGCCACGACACCCGGCTCTATACCTTCTCCGACAACCACGATGTGGAGCGCCTGCCCAATAAGCTGCGGAACAAGGCGCACATCCGGCACATTGCAATTCTAGTATACACGCTTTGGGGCATTCCGTCCATCTACTACGGCTCCGAATTTGGCATCGAGGGCAAAAAGGAGTGGGGCAGTGACTGGCCCCTGCGCCCCTGCCTGGAGCTGGACAAATTCCGGGATGACCTGACCACCAACCCCGTCACCAGTGTGTACGCCGCATTGGGCAGGCTGAAGGCCGAATACCCAGCCCTGAGCTGGGGCGAGGTGAAGGAGCTCCAGCTGACCACCCAGTGCTATGCCTTTGCCCGGGTGCTGGATGGAAAAGCCCTCGTGGCCGTATTCAACAACGGCGACGGCCCGGCGGAGATGGAGTTCCAGCTGCCGGTGGAGGCCAACACTGCAACGGACCTGCTGGCCGATACCGTGGGCGCTGAGAATGTGATGGTCAGCCTTGCATCTGGCCGGATGAAGGTCCAGCTGCCCTCCAATTACGCCACTGTCCTGCGTCTGGATTGACAGGACACCTGTCATGCACTATTATAATAGGGAAAAATGCTGACAGGGGGAACAACAATGAACGCAGCACAGCGCCGGGAAAAGATCTTGCAACAGCTCCATGGGGCCAGCGCACCCATCAGTGCCAGTGCACTGGCCGCAAAGCTGGGGGTCAGCCGCCAGATCGTGGTGGGGGACGTGGCCCTTCTGCGGGCAGGCGGGGCCGAAATCGAGGCCACCCCGCGCGGGTATCAGTTCCACCCGACCCCCGGCGGCTACACCGGCATCCTGGCCTGTGTGCACAGGACTGCCGATGAGATGCGCACCGAGCTTTACACGGTGGTGGATCAGGGAGGCGTGGTGGTCGATGTGGCGGTGGAAAACCCGCTTTACGGCGAGCTGCGGGGCAACCTGAACCTCGCCAGCCGATACGATGTGGACACCTTTATCACCCAGGCAGCCAATACCCCGGAGTGCCTGCTCAGCCGGATGACCGGCGGCGTGCACCTGCACACCCTCCGCTGCCCGGATGAAGAAACATTCCAGAGGATCGAAGCCGCATTGAGAGAGAAAGGGATTCTCTATTGATATTGTAAGAAAACTCGAACAAACTGTCTATCCCCGAAAAACGAAAAGCGTTGGATATCCAACGAAACGATGAAAGTGGTGGATTATTTTGGACATCCGCATTGAAAAGACTGACCGCGCCATCGAAAAGGCATTCATGGAGCTGCGTGCCCGCCAGCCGCTGGAAAAAATCAGGATCAAAGACCTGTGCACACTGGCCAAGGTGAACAAATCCACCTTTTATGCCCACTATGAGGATATCTATGAGCTGTCCAGCCGGTTGGAGAACAAGCTCATCCATGTCATTCTGGACAGTGTGCCCAATGTGGGGCTTACCGCTGCACACACAGAGCAGCTGACCCGTGAACTGTTCCATGCCTTTGTTCAGAACCAGGAGGCGGTGAACATCCTTTTCTCCGGGGCAAGGCAGGGGATCTTTGCCAACTGCATTGAAAAGGGTCTGCGAGACCGTCTGGCTGCCAAAGACCCCACCTTTGCAGCGGACCCCGACCGGGGCATCCTGCTTTCGTTCTGCGTGCAGGGCTGCTTCTATGCCTTTGCCAACAACAGCGGCCAGATGGACGTGGAACATCTGGTCAATCTGCTGGCTGTGATCGCCAAAGCGGCGCAAAGCCTGAACCGATGATAGAATGGTAATCATGAGAAAGGCTCCTGCTTTCGCAGGAGCCTTTCTCATTTAAAATACATGGAAACCGGTTCTTTTTATTGTTTCAATTCATGGCTCCGGCCTTTGTGAACATCTGTTCGACCTGCGCGGCGAGCAGGCTGTGCTCCGGCGCTTCCAGCAGGGGGTCTGCTGCCAGCAGAGCGGCGGCCTCGGCCTGAGCGGCGTGAAGGGTGCGGGTGTCGTTCATCAGGTCGGCAATCTGCAGGGTGGGCAGGCCGTGCTGGCGGCTGCCGAAAAAGTCGCCGGGGCCGCGGGTCTCAAGGTCGAACTGCGCCACGGCAAAGCCGTCCGAGGTGGAGCAGAGGAACTTGAGCCGCTTCTGGACGCTCTCGGCGGTGTTGTCGCTGACAAGGAAGCACCAGCTCTCGGCGGCACCTCGGCCCACGCGGCCCCGCAGCTGGTGCAGGGCGCTCAGGCCGTAGCGCTCGGCGTTCTCGATGACCATGACGGTGGCGTTGGGGACATCCACGCCCACCTCGATGACGGTGGTGGATACCAGTGCATCCAGCCGGCCGGCTTTGAAATCGTCCATTACAGCGGCTTTCTCCTTTGGCTTGAGCTTACCGTGCATCAGGCCGACCCGGCGGTCGGGGAGAAGGGCTTTGGCAATGTCCTCGTAGTAACTCTTCACGGCGTTCAGCCCGCCGTCCGGTGTGTCCTCGATGGCGGGACAGACGATATATACCTGCCGTCCGGCTCCGATCTCCCGGTCAAGAAAACCGTAGAGATCCCGCCGCTTTTTTCCGGTGATGCACCGGGTCTTGACGGGCTTGCGGCCTGGGGGCAGCTCATCAAGGATAGAGATGTCCAGATCGCCGTAGATCAGCAGACCCAGTGTGCGTGGAATGGGCGTGGCGCTCATCACCAGCAGATGGGGGTTCGCGGCCTTTTCGGCCAGCATTCCGCGCTGGCGCACGCCGAAGCGATGCTGTTCGTCCACCACAGCCAGACCCAGCCGGGCAAACTCCACGCCCTCGCTCAGGATGGCGTGGGTGCCCACCACAAGGTCGGCTTCGTCACTGCGGATGGCAGCCAGCGTGGTGCGGCGGGCGGCGGCCTTCATGCCGCCGGTCAGCAGGGCCACACGCATCCCGAAGGGGGCCAGCATCCGGTTCAGATTCTCTGCGTGCTGGGCGGCAAGGATCTCGGTGGGGGCCAGCAGGGCCGCCTGGTATCCGCTGCGGATGCAGGCCCAGATGGCGGCGGCGGCAACCAGTGTCTTGCCGCTGCCCACATCGCCCTGCAAAAGGCGGTTCATGGAGGTGCTGCCGGACAGATCGGTCAGAATTTCGTCTACGGCCCGGCGCTGGGCACCGGTGGGGGAGAAGGGGAGTGATGCCCAGAAGGGGGCCGGGTCGAGCCGCTGCATGGGTGCACCGGTGGAGGCGCTGCCCCGGTTCTTCATTCGTCCAATGCCCAACTGGAGCACCAGCAGCTCCTCGTAGATGAGCCGCCGCCGGGCTGCAAAAGCCTCCTCCTCTGTGGCAGGGCAGTGGATGGCCCGCACAGCATCGGCCTTGGAGAGCAGGCGGTATTTTTTCAGCATCTCCTCTGGCAGCGGGTCGGGCAGGAGTTCCGCATGGGGGAGCAGCTGCCGGATGCATTTTGCAATCACGGTGCTGGAAAGCCCCTCGGTCTGGGGGTAAACGGCCTCGAAGGGAGCGGCGGTGATCTGTGCCGCCGTGCGCACCTGCGGGTTGACCATCTGACGGCGAAGCATCCCGCCGGTCACGATGCCCTCAAAATAGTATTCCTGCCCCAGCTCCAGCTTCTGGGTGGCATAGGGATTGTTGAACCAGGTGATCTCCAGGCTGGAAACATCATCCCCGGCGGTGATGCGCTCCATCCGCCGCCCGCCCGGCAGGATGCGCCCGGCAGGTTTGGCGAACACCTCGGCCTTCACCACGCACTCGGTGTCTGGCGGGGCCTCGGCAATGGAGTAGGGACGGGAAAAATCGATGTAACGCCGGGGATAGTGGCAGAGCAGGTCGGCCAGTGTCACGATGCCCAGTTTCTCAAACCGCTCGGCGGTCTTGGGCCCCACGCCCTTGAGGTAGCGCACCGGCGTGTCCGGGGTCAGGGTGGTGTGATGTTCAGCGGGCATGGCAGGCCCTCCTTTCCGCAAAAATAGTATCCTCATTGTAACACGGGAACGGGGAAAAATCTGCCTTACAAAATTCGCTTTTGAAGATCCTCAACAGAAGGCAGTTGCTTTTCAAACTCTTCCGGCAGGCAGCTTGTGATACGGTATGCGCTGACTCCGATGGGTTTACTCATATCTTTAAGGGAGTACTCTGCAACCAGATCGTTCTTGCTTTTGCAGAGCAGAAGGCCGATGGAAGGGGAATCCTGTTCTTTTTTCAGTAATCCATCTACCGCAGAAAGGTAAAAATTAAGCTGTCCGGCATACTCTGGTTTGAATTCGCCTGTTTTCAATTCGATCACAACATAACAGCGCAGGCTCAGATTATAAAACAGCAGGTCGATATAAAAATCATCACCGCCGACATTCAGATGATACTGGTTGCCCAGAAAAGCAAAGCCAGTGCCCAGCTCCAGCAAAAGCTTGGTGACATCTTTGACAAGAGCCTGCTCGATATCCCGCTCAAGCATATTTTCCTTCAAAGGGATAAAATCAAAGAGATAGGGGTCTTTCATCGTTTGCAAGGCAAGCTCACTTTGCGAGGCGGGCAGACGAGCTTCAAAATTTGTGATTTTTGATGCAATGGCCTGACGTTGATATAATCCACCCTCGATCTGATGAATCAAAACATTCCGAGACCAACCGTTTTCAATAACTTTTTCAGCGTACCATAGGCGTTCTTCTGGTGAGGAAAGCTTATCCAGGAGAACGGTATTGTGTCCCCACGGAATTTGTGCAACAGGCTGTTGCACAAATTCCTCGTCAGGGTAAGCAAGTGCAAATTTTGCCATATACTTCAAGTTCCGAACGGAATAACCGGAAGCGTCCGGAAAAGCAAGTTTGATATCGGCAGAAAGGCTTTCAATGAATTTGCTGCCCCAGGTCTTATGTGCATTGATCGTATTGCCGATCGTATGATAGAGAAGCAGAAGCTCCCGGTTGACACTGACAGATGCGCGATACTGCGCCGCGCGAATTTCCTCCTTGATGGATTCAACGGTATTCAGATATTCGCTGGAATTCAAGAGCACTTTGCCGGCCCCCTTCGCAAAAATAGTATCCCCATTGTAACACGGGAACGGGGAAAAGAAAAGCAAAACAAAAAATCCCGGAAGCCGCAGCTTCCGGGAACTTTTGGAGGTGACGACCAGATTTGAACTGGTGGATGAGGGTTTTGCAGACCCTTGCCTTACCACTTGGCCACGTCACCATATTTGGAGTGAATATTTCCACTCCATTTGGAGCGGCCGACGAGGCTCGAACTCGCTACCTCCACCTTGGCAAGGTGGCGCTCTACCAGATGAGCTACGGCCGCATATTGGTGCATTTACCCTTGCACCACAGGGAAAGACGACCCGGATCGGGCTCGAACCGACGACCCCCAGCGTGACAGGCTGGTGCTCTAACCAACTGAGCTACCGGGCCATATCCGGAGCGATTATTACCACTCCGTTATGGAGCGGCCGACGAGGCTCGAACTCGCTACCTCCACCTTGGCAAGGTGGCGCTCTACCAGATGAGCTACGGCCGCATATCAGAGGAACAGGAGTAATTCTTGTTCTTCTGAAAGGTGGTGCCTCCGATCGGAATCGAACCAATGACACGGGGATTTTCAGTCCCCTGCTCTACCGACTGAGCTACAGAGGCGCACCGGACGATGATTATTATACCTGAAATTTTGATTTTGTAAAGGGGTAAATTCAAAATTTTTGAAAAAAACTGAAACTTTTTTCGTTTTATGCGTTTCAACGCGCAAAATAAGAATGACTTTCTGGGCTTTTTTCTACCGGATCGGGAGGACAAGAAATCTGCCCGAAGAAATTGACAAGTAATACAACCTATGGTTTAATAAAAGAAAAGAACACCGACGCTTTTGCTCTTTACACATCGCTTATACTTATTATAAGGGAAAGAGCAAAGGCGTTTTGATTTGACGACCTGCTCATTACAAGAGAACAGGCCTGGAGGACAGCATGGCAAGAAAACAGGAATATGGCAACGAAAGCATTACTTCGCTGAAGGGTGCCGACCGTGTGCGCAAGCGCCCGGCCGTTATCTTTGGCTCAGACGGCGTGGAAGGCTGCGCCCACTCTATTTTTGAGATCGTCTCCAACTCCATTGATGAAGCCCGCGATGGCCACGGCGATACCATCAATGTGACCCGCTGCAAGGACGGCAGCGTGATCGTGGAGGACTTTGGCCGCGGTATGCCCGTGGACTGGAACAACGGCGAGGGCCGCTACAACTGGGAGCTGCTGTTCTGTGAGATGTACGCGGGCGGCAAATACGGTGAGGGCGAGGACAACTACGAGTTCAGCCTGGGCCTGAATGGTCTGGGCCTGTGCGCCACCCAGTACGCTTCTGCCTGGATGACCGCCGATATCTATCGCGACGGCTTTCATTACCACCTCGACTTCAAAAGGGGTGAGAATGTGGGCGGCCTGCAGAAGGAACCATACAAGGGCCGCCGTACCGGCAGCATCATCCACTGGAAGCCCGACGATGAGGTGTTTACGGACATTGACGTGCCCGGCAGCTACTATAAGGATGTGCTGCGCCGTCAGGCCGTGGTCAACGCGGGCCTGACCCTGAACTTTACGGACGAAAAGGAAAAGGACCCCGCCACCGGCAAGCCCTGGAAGGAGAGCTGGTGCTACCAGAACGGCATCGCCGACTATGTGCAGGAGGTGGCAGGAGAGGACACCCTGACCCCGGTGTTCAGCTGCGAAAGCGAGGCCTCCGGCCG